>JAADHQ010000007.1 GCA_013151795.1 Gammaproteobacteria bacterium
GGTTGATAGAATAGCTTTTAGCCGTGGGCTAACTTGACGTTTTACAATCAGGTTCATTTCTTGCCCGGCGGCGTCAGCCGGTTATATTTTGGGTTATCATAGAGACATGGAAGATTATTCTTTAATTGGCCTGTTTATCAGCGCCTTTATCTCGTCGACTTTATTTCCTGGTGGTTCCGAGGCGATCCTGATATATATGGCATCTCAGGCTGATTATCCGGATTTGCAGTTACTCTGGGTTGCGACAGCCGGCAACACACTTGGAGGCATGACATCCTGGTTAATCGGCTTCTGGATTGCGCATAAATATCCTGCTCAGGATCTGGTTAAGCCGGGGCAACGCAAGGCATTAGCCATGATCGAGCGCTGGGGAAGCCCGGTATTATTATTGTCATGGCTACCCGTAATAGGAGATCCCTTGTGTGTCGTGGCGGGTTGGTTGAGAATACATTGGTTGCCTGGTTTGCTGATGATTATGCTTGGAAAGGCAGTAAGATATGCAGTATTGCTGGCGATTTTTTAGAGTAAGTCACTTAGTTAAATGATACGATCGAGTGCAGCTTCCTTATTATTATTGATCATTTAATGATGGGTGAAATCCGGTCTAAAGTGAGGCTATTACAAGTTTTTCCTTTCTTTTCCTTTGCGTCCTTTGCGTCTTCGCGTCTTTGCGTTAAAATTGTTTTTTGATCGAAGGTAACCCATGACAACATCTCGTATTCGCGAAATACCCTATAACTACACCTCGTTTTCAGATCGTGAGATTGTTATCCGTTTTCTGGGTGAGGACATGTGGGAGATCATTAATGAACTACGATCCTCTCGCCAGACCGGGCAGTCAGCACGAATGTTATTTGAGGTGTTGGGCGATATGTGGGTAGTGGCACGAAACCCGTATATACAGGATGATTTGCTCAATAATAATAAACGTCAGGAATCTCTTACGCATGCATTGAATCATCGATTGGAACAGGTTGTTGATCGTGCTGCAGGTAACAAAAAAGTTCTGCAGCTTGCGCATGTAGCTAAAAAAGCAGTATCTGATTTTCAGGCGTGTTTTCCGCAGCAGCGAAGGTTACGACAAAAAACACTTAAACAGCTCATGCGAGTTACCCGTAAGGACAATATTGATTTTGGTGGCCTGGCCAAGGCGGCGCATGTAACCGATGCATCTGACTGGCGTGTCGCTTATCCCTTCGTAGTAGTATCACCTGATAGTGAAGTTGAAATGGCAGAAGTTGTTCGTTCATGCATTGAGCTTGGTTTATCGATTATTCCGCGAGGTGGTGGTACTGGATACACTGGAGGGGCAATACCTTTAAAAGAAAATACGGTCATTATTAATACTGAAAAACTCGAGTCCCTGAGTGATGTACAAATGCGGACGTTACCCGGTGTAGAAGGTGAAGTGCCAACTGTAAGAGCCGAGGCAGGTGTCGTAACCCGAAGAGTTTCCGAGATAGCCATGAGTAATGGTCTTGCATTTGCGGTTGACCCTACTTCGCAGGATGCCTGCACTATTGGCGGTAATATTGCCATGAATGCGGGCGGAAAAAAGGCGGTGTTATGGGGTACTACACTCGATAATCTGGTTTCCTGGCGAATGGTTATGCCGGATGCAAGCTGGCTGGAGGTAGAGCGCCTCAATCATAACTTCGGGAAAATTCATTTACAGGAGTCAGTCGAATTTCGTATTACCCGTTATCAGGCAGATGCGGTAACGCAAAAAGGAGATGTTCAACTTTTAACCATTCCCGGTAAATTGCTTCGCAAACAGGGTTTGGGTAAGGACGTTACTGATAAATTTCTGGGTGGATTGCCGGGCGTGCAGAAGGAAGGTTGTGACGGCTTGATTACTTCGGCGGTTTTTATTTTACATCGAATGCCTGCTCATATCAGAACAGTGTGTCTGGAATTTTTTGGTAGTGACATGCGCAAGGCGGTGCCGGCGATAGTGGAAACCAAAGATTATCTTGATAAGCATGAAAACGTTATTTTATCCGGACTGGAACACCTCGATGAACGCTACGTAAAGGCAGTAAATTACAGTACCAAATCTTCGCGCCCTGAGTTGCCGAAAATGGTATTACTTGTTGATATAGCAGGGGATGATGCCGATGAAGTTGGAAGAGTAGCATCAGATATTGTACAGCTAGCCAATGCACGTGATGCAGAAGGGTTTATTGCGGTTAGCGCTGAGGCGAGACAGCGTTTCTGGTTAGACCGTTCAAGAACAGCAGCGATTGCAGCGCATACCAATGCATTCAAGATCAATGAGGATGTGGTTATTCCGCTACCACGCCTGGGTGATTATACCGAAGGTGTTGAGCGCATAAATATAGAGCAGTCTATTAAAAACAAGCTGGCAATGATTGAAGCTGTTGGTGAATACCTCGCTGGTGATATGCGTGAAGCTTTTACTAACGATGATTACCAGTCCAGTGATGAGATCAGTGAATTATTGTTACGTAAAAAACAATCTGCAATTGAGTATTTGAAGTCAGTAAAAAAACAGTGGCAAACACTGGTTGATAATCTTGATGGGCATGCAGTTAGTTATACTGAGTTACTGGATGAAAAAACAGCCAATAAGATTCAACCTGATGATAGTGTGCTTAATTTATTATTACGTCGTGATCACCAGATTTCTTATCGGCGCGAAATAGAAAAGCCACTTAAGGCTATTTATTCCGGACGTGAGTTTGAGGCGGTGAGAAATCAGCTTGATATCATCCATCAGAATATCCGCTCAAGCCGGATTTTTGTAGCCACCCATATGCACGCGGGCGATGGTAATGTGCATACCAATATTCCGGTTAATTCCAATGATTACGCAATGATGAATGAAGCGGATAAGGTGGTTGATCGGGTGATGCAACTGGCGGTAGATCTCGATGGTGTAATTTCGGGGGAGCACGGAATAGGATTGACTAAAATTCAATATTTGTCTGATGAAAATCTGGAGAAATTTTCGGAATATAAAAAAATAGTTGATCCTGCTGATGTATTCAATCCGGGTAAGCTGGCTAAAAATTCAGGATTGGAAAATGCATATACCCCCTCGCTGAGATTATTACAGCAAGAGGCACTGATTCTGGAAGCAAGTGATCTTGGCAAGTTGAATGATGATATTCGGCACTGCCTGCGCTGTGGAAAATGCAAACCTGTCTGCACAACACATGTCCCACGGGCTAATTTATCTTATTCACCGCGTAATAAAATACTGGCTACAGGGCTTATTATTGAAGCATTTTTATACGAAGAACAAACACGTCGCGGTATCTCTATTCGTCATTTTGATGAGATGAATGATATAGCCGATCATTGTACAGTTTGTCATAAGTGTCTGGCGCCTTGCCCGGTTGATATTGATTTTGGTGATGTTTCAATACGCATGCGCGATATTCTTGTATCTCATGGGCGCAAACGCAGCAATCTGGGTACCAAAGCCTCCATGCTGTTTTTGAATGTAACCGATCCTGCCGCGATTAAAATTTTACGTAAAGTTCTCATTCAATGGTCGTATCAGGCACAGCGTTTTGCGAATAAAATGTTAGCGCCGTTCTTTCGTAAACAGGCCAGACTTGTACCCCCTATTACGACGGGCAAGCTAAAAAGAGGCAGTCAGATTGTTCATTTGCTGAATAAGCCGATGCCTGGCAATGTCCCATCCCGGCCTATGCGAGCTATTCTCGGTCTGGAAGACAATAAGACAATACCAATCTTGCGTAACCCCGCCAGAATAACCGAGACATCTGACGCAGTATTCTATTTCCCCGGATGTGGTTCCGAACGATTGTTTAGTCAGATAGGCCTGGCAACGCTGGCCATGTTATATGAAGTCGGTACACAGACAGTTTTGCCTCCGGGTTATATTTGTTGCGGTTACCCGCAAAAATCGGCTGGTGATGTAAGTCGTGGCAATAAAATGAGCACAGATAATCGTGTCTTGTTTCACCGGATAGCCAATACGCTTAATTATCTGGATATCAAAACAGTGATTGTATCTTGTGGAACCTGTATGGATCAGTTGCTTGAGTATGAGTTTGAAAAAATATTTCCGGGTTGTCGTTTGCTGGATATACATGAATATTTAATGGAAAAAGAAGTTAAAATCGAGTCATCTGCCGAAACGGCTTACATGTATCATGACCCTTGCCATACTCCGATGAAGACATATAGCCCTGTTAAGGTTGCATCAACACTTATGGGGCAGGATGTCATTCTCGCAGACCGTTGTTGTGGAGAGGCAGGCACCATGGCTGTATCTCGCCCTGATATTTCTACCCAGGTACGTTTTCGCAAGCAGGAAGAATTGCATAAAGGGATAAGGTCAATAACGGGTAAGGACAAAGTAAAACAGCAGGAAGTAAAGTTACTTACGTCCTGTCCTGCATGTCAGCAAGGCCTTGCGCGTTATGAAAATGAAACAGGCCTGGAAACTGAATACATAGTAGTTGAAATGGTTAAATCCCTTCAGGGAGAAAACTGGCAAAAGGATTTTGTTTCTGCTTTGAATCAGGGCGGAATAGAACGGGTTTTATTGTAATTGTCTGCAGGTATTTTGCTTGCCTGAACTATTTTTTCTGTTAAAACCCAAGACCTCATACTATAAAAATAAGTATTATCTAGTGTTTCTGCTTAAATTATTTTCTCCTCTATAGATTTATTTTTTAATCAATAAAAACAATGGCATAGTGATTTTTCTAATTTCAAGTGGGTCATTGAGATTTAGTTATGGAAACCATTAAAGAATGTTGTTCGTGTGTCGTAAAACTAGTTAACAATAGTTAACAATAGTTAACAATAGTTAACAATAGTTAACAAATGCGCATGTGCGCAGGAAACAGAATGATGAAAAATAAAAAAATTATAATAGTATTCATGACAATGACGGCAGTAAGTATATTATCAATTCTGGCTGTGCATTTAATTGCGGGTAGACTGAACACAGATGCGGAGTTTTTGTTTGAGGTTCTGGCAGGTTTAATTATAGCGGCTGTTGTTTCCGCTTTGTACATGAGGATGGGTTCAGGATCTTTTAATAAATTGTCTCAAAGCCTCGATGGCCTGGCGGCAGGAAAAAAATCCTGCGCGGATATTAATCTTGACCAGTATAAAAATACAGAAGCCGGACATATTGCGTTATCGGTGAAAAACATTATAAAACGTTTTACGTCTGAAGTAGGCGGTCTGGCACAAACATCAAGCCAGCTTGCGGTCAGTGCATCAGAACTGGCCAGTATTACCGAGAATAGTCTGCAAACTGTTACTGAGCAACAAATGGAGACTGAGCAGGTGGCGACTGCAATGAATGAAATGACTGCTACAGTTGAGGAAGTATCTCGTCATGCGGCGGCAGCGTCAGAAGAAACGAAATCTGTTAATGAATATTCACAGAACGGCATGGCTGTTGCCGAGAAGACCTATCAAAGCATTACATCACTTGTGGAATCAGTTAATAAGGCATCAGGTGTTATTGAAAAACTGGAAAAGGAAAGTAATGAGATTGGAGCAATACTGGATGTTATTAAAGGTATTGCTGAACAAACCAATCTGCTTGCTTTAAATGCGGCCATTGAGGCTGCTCGGGCAGGGGAGCAGGGACGGGGTTTTGCTGTTGTTGCTGATGAGGTGCGTACGCTGGCAGGGCGGACACAACAGTCAACGCATGAAATAGAAGAAATGATTAATCGTTTACAAGGCGGAGCCCATGATTCGGTTACCGTGATGAGACAGGCGCTTGAAAAAGGTCAGACAGGGTCTGAGCAAGCCGTTGAAATGCGTGATTCATTGAAGGTTATTACGAAGGGCGTTACCAGCATCAACGACATGAATACCCAGATTGCCACCGCTGCAGAAGAACAAATGACGGTTGCTAATGAGATAAACCAGAATATTATTAATATCAGCGCCCTGTCAGAGCGTAATACTGAAGATGCGAATAAATCCTACGAGACAAGTGAACAATTGGCAGGCTTTTCAGTTCAACTTCAGGATTCTTTGAAAAATATGGATACGGGAGAAGCAGAGGTTTTCTGAGTTGCTCAGTGTAAATATATAGTTTCCGGTTTCTTTATGATCATCTTTATACAAGAATCCGGGTTTAATTTTAAATCAGGGTTCTTTTCATGCCCTGAAAATACTTGCCTGGCATTTCCGCTTCATGTTTGTCCTCTATGGCAGATCATAGAGGGTTTGTCCCTGATTCAATGTCAGTGTTTATAGATAGTGATATATTCAGACAGGCATCCTTTATTTAAAGTGTTAAAGATATTCAATATTTATTCCGATAAACTTATCAATAATGCATGGATAATTACCTGGAGTTGAGCATGAAAACTGAACAAAATCGGTGGACAACAGATGGCGGCTGGCAAAAAGAATCAGGAGAGAGCCTGGTGGGTGCACAGATGGTACTGGTTTTTGCAGGTTCCTCGACGATAAATAACAGCGATGTTTTCAGCAGGATATCGTCTCTTTACCCTCATGCACATATTATAGGTTGCACGACGGCAGGGGAAATCCAGGATACTGAAGTAAGGGATGATACTGTGAGCTTAACAGCTATCCAGTTTGAGCATACAAAAATCACATGTGTGCAGACCAACGTTGGTTCAGTTAATGATAGTTACAAGGCGGGAGCATACCTTGCCGGCCAGCTGGAACAAGACGGATTAGCACATGTTTTTGTCCTTTCAGACGGGCTCAAGGTTAATGGTAGCGAGTTAGTCAGGGGTCTGGGATCACAGCTCCCTGAAAATATAACAGTGACGGGAGGTCTGTCTGGTGACGGTGCACGTTTTCAGGAAACGCATGTTATGTTTGAAGGCGAATGGCAACGAGACAGTATTGTTGTATTGGGTTTGTATGGCCCACATATTACAGTAGGATATGCTTCACTGGGTGGGTGGGACCCGTTTGGTCCGGAAAGACTGATAACAAAATCGGATGCAAATACATTATTTGAGCTGGATGGAAAATCTGCACTTGAGCTTTATCGATCGTATTTAGGAGATCATGCTGAAGAATTGCCTTCTGCAGGATTGTTGTTTCCGCTTGCGATTCGTGCAAGTGGTAGCAAAAAACAAATTGTGCGCACTGTTCTGGCAATCGATGATGAGAAACAAAGCATGACCTTTGCAGGCGATGTCCCTGAAGGACATTATGCTCAATTGATGAAAGCTAATTTTGATCGTCTTGTTGATGGTGCGATTGGTGCTGCCCGCACATCTTCTGAATCAATTGCCGTGGATCATGTTGACCTGGCTATTTTGATAAGCTGTGTTGGCAGGAAACTCGTACTTAAGCAACGGATTGAAGAAGAGATTGAAGGAGTACGTGATGTTTTTGGTGACAAGACAACCCTGACAGGGTTTTATTCCTATGGTGAGATCTCTCCATTTATAAAAGGCGCCAGTTGTGAGTTACATAATCAGACGATGACAATAACGACTTTGTGCGAGCAGTAACAGAACGGATAAAATATGTCTTCATTTGATCATCATAATAATCCCATGCACAGCCTGTTAAAGCGACAGATCAAGCGTTATCTGGGTATCGATAATGAGGTCGATATCCCCAAAGATATGACTCGATTTATTGATGCTGTTAATGAGGCCTACCTTGAATCAGATGATGACAGAAAGATGTTGGAACGAACTCTGGACCTGAGTTCACAGGAGTTGCTGCAGTCCAATTCCGAGATTCGCGAAATCCATAAAGCTTTTCCTGATATGTTCTTTACGCTGGATAAGACGGGTACTATTCTTTCTTCAAATAAAGGGCGTCTTTCTGATTTGTTACCGGGGGAAGAAACACTGGTGGGTAAAAATATCAGTAATATACCTGTTGATGAAGTACGTGAAGGGTTCAGTAGTGCTGTTTCCCGAATACAGCAGGGAGAAGAGTTGGTCAGTATCGATTACAGTATAGACATTAATGATTCAGAGCAACATTATGAGGCGCGTTTTGTTCCTTTACTGGAAGAACATATATTTGTCATTATTCGTAACATAACTGAAAGTAAGAATGTTAAACAGGCACTATTAAAAGCAAAAGAAGATGCTGAGTCTGCAAACCAGGCGAAAAGCCGGTTTTTGGCAAATATGAGTCATGAACTACGAACGCCACTGAATGCAATCATTGGTTATAGTGACATCCTCAGGGAAGAGCATCCCAGACAGGAGGAGACAGAAAGTCTGCATGAAGATCTGGGTAGAATAAATACGTCAGGACATCATTTGTTATCACTTATTAACGATATTCTTGATTTATCGAAGATCGAAGCATGCAAGATGGAGTTATACATAACCGAAACAGATATTGGTGACCTGATCACTAATGTTGTTTCAACCACGCAGCCATTGCTGGATAAAAATAATAATAAACTTGTCGTAAATTGCAGGTCATCAGTCAATGCAGTTTTAGCAGATCCACTCCGGCTAAAGCAGGTACTTTATAATCTGTTATCCAATGCGTGCAAATTCACCACGGATGGCACAATTTCCCTTAGTGTTAAAAAAGATAAAAATAATGTTGATTTTGTTGTCGCTGATACCGGTATTGGTATTTCGGAAGAAAAACAAAAAGCATTGTTTGAGGTGTTCTCGCAGGTTGATTCATCATCTACACGATTGTATGAGGGGACAGGGTTGGGGCTGGCTATCAGTCTGGAATTAACAAAACTGATGAATGGTACTATTCTTGTAGAAAGTAAACCGGGCGAAGGATCAGTGTTTACTGTCCGTTTGCCCGATACAGGTCATGCTGGAATAACCGGTTCATAGATAAGTAGTATTATTTTTCCAGTTTTTTTACACCATCCTGAGTACCCAGTAACAGCACGTCTGCAGACTTGATCGCAAACAGACCATTAGTGACAACGCCGGTGATATCGTTTAACTGTTTCTCAAGCTTTCTGGGGTCAACAATAGACATATCATGAATGTCCAGAATAACGTTACCATTATCTGTAACAAAACCATCTCGGTAAACAGGGCGGCCGCCGAGTTTAACAAGCTCGCGCGCCACAAAGCTACGTGCCATCGGGATAACTTCAACAGGTAAAGGAAATTCACCAAGAACATCAACCAGCTTCGATTCATCTGCAATACACACAAATTTCTTGCTACAGGCCGCAACGATCTTTTCACGTGTTAGTGCACCGCCGCCACCCTTAACCAGATGCAGGTGATTGTCACTTTCGTCTGCGCCATCAATGTAAACAGATATTTCATTGACAGAATTCAGGTCAAATACCTCAATTCCATGGCTTTTCAGACGTTCAGCACTGGCCTCAGAACTGGCAACAGTACCATTTATTTTGTGTTTTATGCTTGCTAGTGCATCAATAAAGCAATTTGCAGTTGACCCGGTGCCCACGCCAATGATGCTGTCGGGTACAACATATTCTATGGCTGCTTCGGCAACCATTTTTTTAAGCTCATCCTGTGTCATGTCTGACTCCCATACAATACAAAACTGGCGAAATGATACGCCTGAGAGGACAATTTGTCATGTTTTTTGACAAAGAGAGAATAAATTTTCTGTATTTCAGGGTTATTGTACGCAACGAGGCATGTTCATTTTTTGCAGAATTTTTTATATTCAGAAACATCTCATAATCCGGTGTTGATCCAGAACAGCGACTACTGCCAGACCTTAAAGACAAAAGCAGGCTATGCAATATATCGACAACCTGTTATTTTTACACTATGACAGAACAATATATAGATAAGATATTAAAAGCACGTGTTTATGACGTGGCTCAGGAGACAGCGCTGGAAAAGGCACCGTCTTTAAGTCGGCGTCTGGGTTGTCAGGTATATCTGAAACGGGAAGATCAGCAACCGGTATTCTCGTTTAAATTACGTGGAGCCTACAATAAAATTGCCCTGCTATCAGAATCTGAACTTAATGCGGGTGTTATTGCTGCGTCAGCTGGCAACCATGCTCAGGGAGTGGCATTAGCGGCCAAAAAACTGGGTATTGAAGCAACGATAGTGATGCCCCGTACAACGCCGGAGATAAAGGTACAGTCTGTGCGGCATTTCGGTGCAAATATTATTTTACATGGCGATGCTTATGATGAGGCTTACGAACATGCAATGAGTCTGGTAACAGAAAAAGGCATGGTGTTTGTGCACCCCTTTGATGATCCGGATGTAATAGCAGGCCAGGGTACTGTAGCAATGGAAATCCTGCATCAATGCAGTGATGATATTGATGCAATTTTTATCCCGGTAGGAGGTGGAGGGCTGATTGCAGGTATGTCTGCCTATATAAAACATTTAAAGCCAGGTATTAAAGTGATAGGTGTAGAACCCGATGATGCCCCTTGTATGCATCAAGCTTTAAAGCAAGGTGAACGGGTTATACTGGAACAGGTTGGTATTTTTGCAGATGGTGTGGCTGTTCGACAGGTAGGGAAAGAAACCTTTCGCATAGCGCAAACGTGTGTAGATGAAGTAATTTTGGTAAGCACAGATGAAATATGTGCTGCAATCAAGGATATCTTTGATGATACACGTTCAATAATGGAGCCGGCTGGTGCATTAGGCGTGGCCGGGATGAAAAAATACCAGGAGCAGCATAAGCTCCATAACAAAACACTGATTGCAATTAATAGTGGGGCAAACATGAATTTTGATCGTTTGCGCCATGTTGCCGAACGAGCAGAAATAGGTGAACAACGTGAAGCACTTCTGGCGGTAACAATCCCTGAAGAACCAGGAAGTTTCAGAAAGTTTTGCCAGGCCATAGCAAGCAGGGGAATTACAGAATTTAATTATCGATATGCTGATCATCAGCAAGCACATATCTTTGCCGGTATTCAATTACGTAATGGTGAAGAAGAGAAAAAAGAGCTTCTGAACCAATTGTACGAGATGGGTTATCCGGTTCTGGACATGACTAACAATGAGATGGCCAAGATTCATATACGTTATATGGTCGGGGGGCACACAAAAGAGGTAAGTGATGAGCAGGTATATCGCTTTCAATTCCCTGAACGCCCTGGCGCATTGCTTAAGTTTTTAACGCACATGGGCCATGACTGGAATATCAGCATGTTTCATTATCGTAATCATGGTGCTGATTACGGCCGGATATTGATCGGAATACAGGTTCC
>JAADHQ010000090.1 GCA_013151795.1 Gammaproteobacteria bacterium
AAAACCGAAGTTGCCATGCGCGCATGTTTTATCGCCGCGCAAGCAAACAAACAGGTTGCCGTTCTGGTGCCAACAACCCTGCTTGCACAACAACACTATCAGAATTTCCTTGATCGCTTTGCTGACTGGCCATTTAACATTGAAGTACTTTCGCGCTTCAACACCGCAAAAGAAACAGAAGCTACCCTGACTCAGATAGAAAATGGTAAAGCTGATATCATTATAGGCACGCACAAATTATTACAAAAAGATATAAAATTTAAAAATCTGGGTCTACTTGTTATAGATGAAGAACATCGTTTTGGTGTCAGACAAAAAGAGCGATTTAAATCACTGCGATCTGAAATCGATATCCTGATGCTTACTGCCACACCTATCCCACGCACATTAAATATGTCGTTATCTGGCATGAGAGACTTGTCCATTATTGCAACAGCGCCTACGGAACGCCTTGCTATAAAATCTTTTGTTACTGAATGGGATAGCAACCTGTTGCTTGAAGCATTCATGCGTGAAATTAAACGCGGGGGTCAGGTTTATTTTCTTCACAATGAAGTAAAAACAATTGAAAAAATTTCCAGTGAGTTAAAAAACATGATGCCTGAAGCAAATATAGCTATTGCTCATGGTCAAATGCGTGAACGCGAACTGGAATCCGTCATGCTCGACTTTTATCATCAGAAAATCAACATTCTTGTTTGCACTACCATTATAGAAAGCGGCATTGACATACCTTCAGCCAATACCATTATTATCAATCGTGCAGACAAACTGGGCCTGGCTCAATTACACCAGTTAAGAGGACGCGTTGGCCGCTCTCATCACAGAGCGTATGCTTATCTGATTATTCCAGGACGAAAAAGTATCACTCCCGATGCTTTAAAGAGACTTGAAGCAATAGAATCACTTGAAAATCTGGGTGCCGGTTTTATGTTAGCCACACATGATCTGGAAATCAGAGGGGCAGGTGAATTACTGGGTGATGGTCAAAGTGGTCAGATACAGGAAATAGGCTTCACTTTATATACTGAATTGCTTGAACGGTCTGTCAATGCTCTGAAATCCGGGGAAGAACCCGATTTTGACAAGCCACTTGATCATGGCCCGGAAGTTGACATGCAAGTCCCTGCCCTGATAACAGAAGACTATCTACCCGATATTCATAATCGACTGGTTTTATATAAACGAATTGCAAGTGCAGCAGACCATCAACAATTAAAAGATATCCAGGTCGAAATGATCGATCGTTTTGGCCTTTTGCCAGAAGCCACCAAAAATCTTATCGCTGTAACCGAGATAAAGATAAAAGCTGCCACATTAGGTATAAGCAAGATCGATGCGGGTGAACATGGTGGACGCATATTATTTGGTAAAAAGCCTGATGTTAACCCTGTAAATATTATACAATTAATACAACAACAACCCGAAACATATAAACTGGACGGTACAAACAAGCTCCGCTTTTATATGTCATTAGAGGATAATGACAAACGATTTGATGCAGTTGATAGTATTCTGGAGCTGCTGGCGAAATAACTAACTATGATAAACAAAAATATACTGTTGGCCGGGTTGCTATTAGTTCAGACGACTACCACGCTTGCCCAAAATTCCGTCTGGTATCAATTCGAGGTTATTATCTTTTCGTATACTAACCCTCAATATACTGAAACTGAAATATGGCCAGACAAAGCGGGTTCACAGGAAATCAATAACCCTCTGGCTATTATTACTAATCCACCAGATTCATTGGGAACACCTGTCCTTTCAGAACCCGTTATTGACAAAGCTAATTTCAAACGCTTAGAAGATGATCAGTTAATTCTCAAAAAAGAAGCGGCAGCGGTAAAACGCTCGTCTCTGCGAAAATTAATTTTACACACCGGCTGGTTACAAACCATGCATGCAAAAAATGATAGCTCCCCCGTTGTTATCAGAGTTGGCAAAGAATACACAACGCTGATACCAGACCCTGATTACATTGAAACACTGCAAAACACTATTCCTGAATCCATATTGCCAAAACAAACAACTGAAGAAATTCCTGCCATCTCTCTCGACGACCAGACACTAACGGATGCAGACATTACGACTGAACAAGAAACCGGTATTGCCGACGCCCCTGCCGATACAATTAATCAAACCCCGATTAATATTGTCCCAATGATCCCGTCCAGAGTTACTGAACTAGATGGAACCATTGAAATATCAATCGCAAGATATTTACATATCTGGACAGACTTGTTGATAAACAGGCCAATCAGTTCCCCTGCTTTTATCGAACAGGATTCTGAATACGTTAAACTGGAAACATTAAGATTTCAGGATCATCGGCGTATGCGCAGCAAAGAACTGCATTATATTGATAACCCGGCTTTTGGTATTCTGATTTATGCCTTACCATATAAAACTATTGTAGAAAGCAAATAGGATTATTACCGGCAAGATATCCAACCAACCTTATTTGATCCCTTAAAAACTAAAATTCAATCATTTACAGGCAAGGTAATGTTTTACTCAATAACAACCTGACCTTCTCCATCCCCTTTTTTAGATTTGCCTCAATCACTTCCATTGTAATAACATCATCAGCTTTACCAGCAGCCCAGTTCGCGACAACGGCACACGTGGCATAACAAATATCAAGCTCTCTGGCGAGTGCCGCTTCTGGCATCCCGGTCATACCCACAATATCGCAACCATCATTCTCAAGTTTTTTTATCTCTGCTGCACTTTCCAGCCTTGGACCTTGTGTAGCGCCATAGGTACCATCGATAACAGGATCAAGCTGGGCACTTTTGGCACCATCTATCAGTAAATTACGAACCTCTTCGCAATATGGGTAAGTAAAATCAATATGTTTTACATGCTGGTTATCCTGAAAAAATGTATTTTCTCTTGACCAGGTGTAATCGATAATCTGATCCGGGAATACAACCTTACCTGGCCTCATATCGTCTCTAATACCACCTACTGCAGCTACAGCAATAACTTTTTTTACCCCTATATTATGCAGTGCCCATAAATTAGCACGGTAATTGACCTGATGTGGGGGGATAGTATGTCCACTGCCATGTCGAGCTATAAATACAATCTTGCTTCCACACAATTCACCATATACCAACGGCGATGACGCTTGACCATATGGCGTATTAACCATTTCACGATGCGTTATAACAAGACCATTTATAGTATTTAGCCCTGTTCCTCCGATAATTGCGATATCCGTCATTTATAAAAAACTCCTGCTAATCTTCCACTGCATATATACCTGCCGCATTACGCAAGTAACCTTTATAATCCATACCACAACCAAAAACATAAACATCTTCGACGCGTAAGCCAACAAAATTTGCTTGCTCACAGCCTGTCTTTCTATTGTGTAATTTTTCTACCAGAACACAACTGTAAACTTTACTTGCACCCTGCTGATTGCAGTAGTCTAAAATAGTTTTTAATGTTATTCCTTCGTCCAGAATATCATCAATAATCAATACTACTCTATCTTTTAATTCAGTTTGTGGCTTTACTACCCAATTCAGCTTTCCACCACTGGTTTCACCCCGGTATCGGCTCGCATGTAAATAATCACACTGTAACGGGAAATTCAGGTGTGACAAAATCATTCCTGCCGGTATTAAACCACCATTCATAATAGCAATAACAATGGGGTTGGAATGTTCCAGTTCAGATGTAATCTCGTTAGCCAGCTCAACAACAGCATCAGATACAGCCTTTGCATCATACAGACAACGCGCTCTTTCAAAGACTGCTTTCGCTTCTTGTGATTGTTTGCTCATTAATACGTGAAGGTAACGGTATTATCTGACATGGCTTCGCTAATGATATAGGCAGAACCAATTGTTTCAGTAATTTCGGGTATCAAATCATCACCCCATAAATCCAGAGTTGGCGTGCATATCATAAACTTTACACCCGCTTCTTTCGCTTCTTTCATATAATCATAAACTGATCTGGCACCTTCAGTATGAAGCTGGATTTTTTCAGCTACACCTTTTTTTGCAAGCTCACCGGCACGGCCAGTTAGTATAACTTCCACTTCGTACTCCATTGATGCCGCAACAGTCGCCTGAAAAAATGGCGCACCCAGTTCGCTCGGGTTTTTCGGGTCTGTATTTACCATTACAATAATAAGCTTGTCTGCCATTATTTTTTCCTTATTTTATTTATCCATTGCGATGCGTACTTCATCAGGTATAAGCATTGTAGATGTTGGAAATGCGCATTCAGCACCTTCATTTTCGATAATTGATAATATTTTCAGTAATACATCCTGTTTTACTTCATGAAATTTAATCCAGTTCGTCGTTCTTGTAAAAGTATAGACAAAGAAATCAAGTGACGATGGCGCAAATTTATTTAAATTTACAATCATGGTCTGACTTGCATCTATCTCTTTATGATTACTCAGCATTGCCTTGACCTTGGTAATAATCCCTGGCATTTTAGCTGCATCGTCGTAACGAATACCAATGGTCTCATAGATTCTTCGATGTGACATTCTTGAAGGGTTTTCAACAGCAATACTGGCGAATGTTGCATTAGGAATATACAAGGGACGTTTGTCAAAAGTTCTGATACACGTAAGACGCCAGCCGATTGTTTCTACCGTCCCTTCAATATCCCTGTCTGGCGATCTGATCCAGTCCCCTACTTTAAATGGTCTGTCGAGGTAGATCATCAGCCCGCCAAAAAAATTGGCCAGCAGATCTTTGGCAGCAAAGCCAATGGCGATACCGCCTATTCCACCAAACGCCAATACGCCGGAAATACTATATCCCATGGTTTGTAACACGACCAGTGATGCGGTAATGATAATCGATACGCGTATCAGCTTTGCAATTGCGTCTACCGTGGATACATCTACTGCTTTATCTGATCGTTGCGAATGATCTACAATGTTTTGCTCGACACGTTTGGCAAAACGTATCAGGAACCAGGTTAACACAACAATCACGCCAACATCTCTGATGGGGGCTATTGCATCAAAAATAATCGCCTTGGTCTGTGCTTGTACAATTTCAGCCGCAAATGCAATACCCATAATCCAGATCAGTGCCGAAACTGGTTTCTGCAAGGCGTCTACGAAAGAATCGTCCCATGGGTTCTTTGTTTTTTCCAGCTTGCATTTCAAACGGTTGAGTACACGTTTTACAAAAAAATTCAGCAATAAAGCCAAAAATGTTACCACGAACACTTGCAATACCCAGTCACCACCTGACAATAACCAGCGTAAAGAATCATTCCATATTTGTTTAAAATCCATATATCTATTTCCTGTTATTCATATTTCTTCTTACCAGATGAAGATTACTCAATATCCATATCAAGTAAAGGCTCTGGCTCAATATTTTTAACGCATTCAACTGCTTTTTTCCATTGCTCTGTCGACTGCAGGGTTTTCAGGTCATACCTGAATTTACCATGCAAAGGGATCAATCGACAATGACTTACCGGGTTATCCAGCTCCTCAAGATTATCCAGTACTTCACGCTGTCCATCAGGCGAATTACAAACGATTACCATGTCACATCCCGCCTGCATTGCCTGTTGCGCCCTTTCTTTATATCCACCTACTTCGTGCGCTGCAACCATCGTAAGGTCATCACTGAACACTGCGCCCTGAAAACCTATCTGTTTCCTTAATATTTCCTTGATCCACACTGGTGAAAAACTGGCAGGTTTATTATCAACCCTGGAATAAACCACATGAGCCATCATCATCGCTGCGATATCAAAATGGATCATGCGTTCAAAAGGTAACATATCATCACTTTGAAGGTCCTCAAAACGACGCTCATCTATAGGTAAGTCTGTGTGAGAATCTGCATGCACTGCTCCATGCCCGGGGAAGTGCTTACCTGTCGCTGCCATTCCTGCTTTTCGCATGCCGATAATATAAGCATGGGCAAGATCTGAAACGACAAATGCAGATTTGGCGAACGCCCGGTCACCGATAACACTGCTAACACCATAATCAAGATCAAGAACGGGCGCAAAACTGATATCTATGCCAATCGCCAGCATTTCTGAGGCCATTAGCCAACCACAGGTTTCAGCACAAGATCGCGCATATTTTTTATCTTGCTTATACAACTTTCCTAGATTACTGAGTGCAGGTAAGCGAATAAAACCTTCACGAAAGCGCTGAACCCTGCCACCTTCCTGATCAACTGCTACCAGTAACCTGGGTGTGCGTATCTGGTGAATATCCTTGATCAGAGACTGCAACTGATCCATGGATTGATAGTTTCTGGTAAACAAAATAACGCCACCGACCAAAGGATGTTGCAGCATTTCACGTTCATCACCTGAAATAGTGTAACCCTGAAGATCAACCATAACCGGGCCTAATGACATCAGTGACTCCCCTTCTGGACATTTGTTTTTACATCCATAACATCCCGCAAACGATCGCCCAGCAGATTAACCGATAACACAACAACCATTAAAGCCAGCCCCGGAACAATTACAAGATGCGGCGCAACCAGCATATAACGTGCGCCGTCACGAATCATACTACCCCATGAAGCATCTGGTGCCTGCACTCCGAGACCTAAAAATGACAAGCCTGCTTCTGCTATAATAACCGCAGCAATTCCAAAGGTAGCCTCAATTAACAATGGCGCGCTGATTAAAGGAATAAGATGACGTAAAATAATTTTTCGTTTTTTAGTGCCAAGCGCCTGAGCTGCCAGCACATGCTCACGGTGTTTTAATGACAGGGTTTGTGCACGCGCAAGTCGGGCGAAACCTACCCAACCCACTACCGACAATGCAATCACTACATTATCAATTCCAGGACCAAGAATCCCTGCCAATGCAATTGCCAACAAAATACCAGGAAAAGCCAGAAAAATATCAATCACACGCACAACAATCAAATCTGTCATGCCTCCCTGATAGGCACTCAATGTTCCCAGTATTGTTCCCAACACAACAGAAACAGTAACAACTGTAAACGAAACAATAAGTGATGTGAGCGAACCTGCCAATAAACGACCAAGAACGGGACGGCCAAGATCATCATAACCAAGCCAGTTTTGCCAATCAGGGGCATTCAGAATAGAAGGCAAATGAATCTGGTTAATATCAACAGGCAAAAGCTGACCCGCAATAGAAACGAATATCCATACAAATAATATCCAACCTGCCCAGCCAAAATGCCTCATGACCGGTCACCTTGTCGAATTCTGGGATCAATCCATCCATAGATTATGTCTGTAAAGGCGTTAACAATGACATAACTGATACTAATCAGTAATACACACCCTTGAACAACGGGATAGTCGCGTTTTGTAATCGCATCAATTGTTAACTTACCGATACCCGGCCATGAAAAGACTGTCTCGGTAATAACCGCACCGCCCAGCAAAACACCTAACTGGAGACCGAGTAACGTAATAATCGGTAACATGGCATTTGGCAATGCATGAAAAATAACCACACGAATATAAGACAAACCCTTTGCCCGGGCTGTGCGAATATAATCTTCATTCAAAACTTCCAGCAGTGTACTGCGTATCATTCTTGATAACACTGCGGCTAATGCTGTCCCCAACGTAATAGCAGGCAGAACCATAGAGGCAAAACCACTTTTTCCACTGACCGGCAACCAGCCCAGAGAAAGAGAAAACAAAAGAATCAACATAGGGCCTAACAGGAAATTGGGAATAGACACCCCTAACAATGATACTCCCATGGCCACTTTATCCCACGCCTTGCCTCTGTTCAGCGCGGCAACAATGCCTAATGGGAATGCAATCAGGCAGGAGACCAGCAAAGATACCAATGCCAACTGCAGCGTGGCAGGAAAACGTTCCAGTATCATACTGGATACTGATGTTCGACTATGCAGGGATTGCCCCAGATCTCCCTGAAGTAAATTACCGATATAAGTAATTAACTGCTGGCCTATCGGCCGATTCAGACCTAGCGCTTCACGCAAAGCCTCTCTGTCAGCCATTTGTGCATTTTCGCCCAACATGACATCCACCGGATCGCCGGGCACCAAATGGATTAGTAAAAATACCAGACTAATGACCCCGAATATAACGATCACTGTACTGGACAGACGTGTGAGCAGTAATCTCAACATGATTCTATTCTATATTAATATCAAGAAGTTGGTAAGGTTTTACCTAGTGGATTTTTATGCGCTTAACGTTATTATCCAAGCTTTGTGTATATAAAACCGACATTTCTGATGCTATTAATCACACCTCATGGTGAAGGTAGCTTTTCCACCGATTTCAAGCCATCATAATTCCCATCACTCGCCAATGAATAACCACTAATGTTATTTCGATAAGCTACAAAATGCTCCTCATACCACAATGGAATGTAGGGCAAATCAAACAATAATTGTTCTTGCAGATCCTGGTAATATTGGCCTCTTGCAGACATATCAGGTGATGTCTCTGCGGCTTCTATTAACTCATCCGCTTTTTTATTGATGTATCGACCTCGATTTGCTCCCTGTGGAGGTACAGATTCACTGTGAAAAACATAACGAAAAATATCAGGGGTTTTTATACCTACCCAGCTAAGCGAATACATCTGGAAGCGACCACTCTTTATATCACCATAAAACGTACCCCAATCGAAACTTTTCAGGCTCACCTTGATCCCTACTTCATTAAGTTGTTGCTGAATGATCGTTGCAATTCTTACGCGAAAAGGATCACTGGATGTTTTATATTCAAGCAATAAAGGCTTGTCGCGTGTATACCCCAAAGACTCCAGCATAGAACGTGAAAGATCAGGGTTATATGAATATGCCTTTGCATTTTTAAGCCCCGCCCAATGTTCCGGCGTTAATAAAGCATTGGCCAACCTGGTTTTTCCACCCATCAAATAACGAATCAAAGACTGTCGGTCTATCGCATGAGCTATCGCCTTTCTTATAGCAAGTTGACTTGTCAGGCGGTCTTCCATATTAAAACCCAGATATGTGAAATTGTTTCCTGGTAAATTCTTCAGTAATATATTATTTTCTTTCCCGAGATATTGCACCAACTCTCGTGGTAAATCATTCTGCAACAAATCCACCTCGCCACGAATAAGTTTTAATGCCCTGACAGTTGCATCATGAACATAGATAAACTCAACGAGCTGCTTGTCAGATTTTCTTTGCAAAACAAGCCTGCTGGTATCCGGCCATTCCAGAAAGCTGAATGATCCGCTGCCAGCAGGTATCCTGTTTAACGTAGTTCTATCTGCAGCCATATTTTTCGGAACTATACCAATAACAAGATAGCCCGGAAACAAAGGGTCAATTCGCTTCAGATAAAAGTCAATGATCTGGTCATCTACAACAATTATTTTATCTATAATTAATAACGAACTTCGATGGGGAGAAGCATTTTCATTCTCCAGAATAAAATCATAGGTTGCTTTAACATCATATGCTGTTAAACGCTCACCATTTTTAAAATATCCACGAACCGGTTTTAATTTAAAACGATAGTGTTTTGGAGATAATTGATTCCAGCCAGCTAAAGCCGGCTTTACCTGAAATTTCTGATCAAAATCAACCAGTCGCTGATAGAGCAATCGATTAATCCGGGAAGACACTGCATCGGTTGCATAACGTGGATCAAGGCTAATAGGAGAACTTGCCAGGGCAAAACGAATTGAAGTACTGCTCGGGTCACTGCACGCTGTTAACGATAAAAATACAAAAACAGATAAAATATAACCTGGTCTGAGTAACATTACTGATCCCAGTCTTTATATGGATGCTTCACAAGACAAACATTATAATAACGCGTATCTTCTGTTACTTCCTCGCCTACCCATTCAGGCATCTCGATAAACTCATCCCTGCTTTCAAGCTCTACTTCTGCAACAATCAGGCCTTTGTTATCACCCTCAAATACATCAATCTCCCATAACTTCCTGCACGCATTAACATGGTATCGCTTTTTTTCTATTAAAGGTTTAATGCAGAGTTGATCAAGCATTTCACGGGCATCCTCTATTGGAATAGAATATTCATATTCCAGACGCTGCATGTCTAACGTGGCACTTTTAATATTTATATTCGCTTGATTACCTTCAATCCGGATACGTACTGAACCAGGCCCGGAATCACAAAGATACCCCTGACAAAAGTCAGTGCCTGGCTCTGAAAATCGTCTCCAGGAGTCATCTTTCAATAAAAATTTCCGTTCTATCTCGATCGCCATAAAGACAAATATTCCATATCTATAGTATTGGAGGATTTTACCTTATATTCTGATAATATCCGATAAAACATATAAAGATATTGCTTTTTGTTTACGTATATACTTAAATTAAATCATAACTTAAATTTAAGAAGCGGGATTATAATTAACATGTATTACAAACCCCTGATATATAAATTTTTTATTCCAGTAATGGCCATTATTCTCAGTGCATGCAGCGCACCGTCTAATGATGTTTTTAAAAAAAATGCTGAAGTCATTGCTACAAAACTGTTTAATCATTTGGCCGCCAAAGAATATACCGAGGTCATTAAACTCTATGACCCCCGTTTTTTTGAACGTATCAGCCCTACTGGGTGGGTCGATAGTCTCGAAAAACTCGAAGACAAGATAGGTGCCTTCAAGTCCGTAAAGCAAACCGCATCAAATGTTGAACAAGGCTTTAATCGCAATAGCGCAGTAACCACAGTACTGGTATTTCGAGTGCAATATGAAAAAACCTATTCAATACAAAAGTTAACCATTATTTCAGACGCAGATGCAACAAATATGAGAATAATTGGACACTATATTGATTTTCCGGAAATAAAAAATAACGGAAAATAAATTATTTCTTTACAAATAAAGCCATGGATTCTACGTGAGCTGTATGAGGAAACATATCCATCACCCCTGCTGATTGAAGCTTGTATCCATAGTCATTCACCAGGACACCCGCATCTCGCGCAAGTGTTGCCGGGTTACATGACACATAAACAATTCGCTCGGGTTTCATTTTTGCTACATGCTCCATCATTTCAAGGGCTCCGGGTCGAGCAGGGTCTATCAGTATCTT
>JAADHQ010000107.1 GCA_013151795.1 Gammaproteobacteria bacterium
ATCACTTCGCCGGCGGCAATCTGATTAATGAGGTGCGATGAGAGTTTCTTGATTGACATGATTTATTTAATTGTGCCGCATGAATATTACGGTCAGCATACCGCAATCAACATAACACTTCTACGGGAAGGATTTTATACGAAAAAAGAAATGGCAGAAATCAACCTTCAGGGATAAGTAAAACATCACCTATTCGCAAGGTGTTTTTTCTTAATCTGTTTTCAGTTCTAAGCGCTTTCAGGCTGACTTTATACTGATCTGCTATCAAGCTCAGGTTCTCACCCTTAACTATCCTATGGCGACGTTGCGCAAGTAATGTACCCGGCACCATGTTATGAGAAAAGTAGGTTTTCACACCACGTAAAATTGAACGCGCCATGCGCAACTGGTGCTTGGGGTTAAGTAATTTTCTCTCTTCCTGCGGGTTGGAGATAAATGCAGTTTCAACCAGAATAGAAGGAATATCAGGCGACTTAAGCACAGCAAATGCGGCTTGCCCTACTTTTCTTTTATGTACCCGATTAGCATTTTTCAATTCGGATAAAACATAATCCCCCAGCTCAAGACTGGCCTCTACTTTACCGTTCATGGAAAGGTCGAGTAATACTGATGCTAACAGATCATCTTTATCATCAAGGCTGACACCACCGATAAAGTCGGCTGCGTTTTCACTTTCTGCTAACCAGCGTGCTGTTTCTGTGCTCGCACCATGTTGCGATAAAGCAAATACGGAAACGCCTCGCGCACGTTTGTCTTTAAAGGCATCGGCATGGATAGAAATAAACATATCCGCCTTGTGTTGTTGAGCGATTTTAACGCGTTTACGCAAGCCAACATAATAATCGCCCTTACGTATCATCACCGCACGCATACCTCGTTGACGGGAAATTAACCGCTGAAGCTTGCGAGCGATAGCCATTACCACATCTTTTTCTCGCGTACCTCGATGCCCGGTTGCCCCCGGGTCTTCACCACCATGACCGGCATCAATGGCTATTACCAGATCACGTCGAGACTTTTTCTTTATTTTTTTGACTGGCTTGCTAACGCTGACTTTTTTTACACCAACATTCTGCAAATCAATAACCAGCCTGTGGCCATAATTATGATGAGGCTTTAGCAGAAAACTTTTAGGTTTTACATTATTGGCAAGATCCAGAACAATCCTGATACCTGATTTATTATGCTTTCCTGTGCGTATGCGTTTGACAACACCCTTGTTATATTGAGCGCCGGAAAGATTGCTGATCAATGTTGCATCACGCACATCGATAACAATACGATTAGGCTTCTTTAAGGTAAAAAGGGAATGTTCAACAGGTGCGCTGATATCAAAGACAATACGCGTGCTTTCCGGCGCAGCCCAGAGTCGCGCGTCCCTGACAACGGTACCTGCCAATATGGAGCTGCTGATAAATAAAAGAACCAGCGTAATAAATGTTTTGCCTGATAATTGCATGGGTCACCATGTAGGCTTATTTTTTATAAGTATGCTAAAGATTCTAGAAGTAAAAATAATAAAAGTCAATATAATCCATGAGATAGGCTTAACTTCTATTCCAGATTATAATAAAGGACTTATAATTCATTGAAGAAAGTAAGCTTAGTACCCTTTTCGCTTTCTATCACAATACTACGGCCGTTTTCTAAATAGCTGATATTTATGTCAATATCGGCTTTACCGAGCAGTCCTTCTGCTTTTTCTGGCCATTCAATCAGACAGATTGATCGCCCTGACAAAATATCCCTGATGCCGAGAAATTCCAGCTCTTCAGGATCTGCAAGCCTGTACAAGTCCATGTGATAAATAATATCTTCCCCGACCTCATAAGGCTCAACCAGAGTATAGGTCGGGCTTTTTACCCGACCCTGATAGCCCAGACCCGCCATGAAACCACGCACCAGTGTGGATTTACCGGCACCCAGCTCACCGTGTAAAAATACAAGTGCAGGCACTGAAATATGACTCGCAAGTTTTGCGCCCAGGGCTAACATCGCTTGCTCGTCAGGAATTATTAATGGATTAGTTTTCATTGAGTATTTGCCGGATAAAAGGCAACAGGTCAGTTGCCATCATTCCTCGTTCGCCGGATTCTGCCGCCCTGTCTGCGGCATGGGCATGGCATTGCGTACCGCAGCATGCCGCATCGATCAGAGTAAGACCCTGTGCAATTAATGCAGCAATGACTCCGGTGAGAATATCGCCCATGCCACCGGTTGCCATACCTGGATTACCATCCCGACATAAAAAACAATTTTGTGTGTTGTGATCAAAAACCAGACTGCCGCTGCCCTTTAGCACCACTACTGCATTATATTGTTGTGCAATTGATTTTACGGATGCAAACCTGTCATGTTGCATCTCTGCAGTTCCACAATTCAATAACCGGGCGGCCTCTCCTGGATGAGGCGTCAGCACCCAATTTGTTCGTTTTGTCGAATGACTGGCCAGCAGGTTCAGGGCATCGGCATCAACCACCAGAGGCAGGTCACTTTCCATCACTCTTTGCAGCAAATCTTGCGCCCATTTACTCTGGCCCAGCCCCGGGCCAATGGCCACCACATTCGCCTGTTTTATCAGTTTTTCCAGATCGCTCGCTGACTCAACCCCATGACACATCAGTTCAGGCCGTTGAATCGTTATCTCTGTCGCATGCTCACTACGTGTCGCAATGCTCACCAGACCCGCACCACTTCTGGCAGCAGCCTCCGCTGACATTTGAATTGCGCCAGCCATGCCGGTATCACCACCTATCAATAACACATGGCCACACTGACCTTTATGGGTGCTGGCCAGTCTTTTCTGAAACTGCTGCTGTACACAGGCCGGATCAATAACCTCGCAGGATGGTTTTACCTGCCCATAGATTTCACCCGGAACATCCAGGTTGTTAAAATAAATGTCACCACAAAAGTCACGTCCACAGGCTGTGTACATCCCTCTTTTCAGTCCAATATATGAGATTGTTTTACTGGCCCTGACAGCCACTCCCATAACCTGCCCTGTATCAGCATTCAACCCTGATGGAATATCAACAGACAGAACCGGCTTGCCTGACTGGTTTATCGTTTCTATTAACACTGCCCACGGGCCACTAACTTCTCTCGTAAGGCCTGTCCCTAACAAGGCATCTACCACCAGATCAACTTTATCCAATGTAACTAATAACTGCTCCTGATCAATAGTCTCACCTGATTCCTGCTGCCATTTTTCACAGGCGCTTCTGGCATCGCCTGTCAATGTTTTTTCGTCACTGGCCGCTAATACGGTGACTTTATATCCACTTTTATTCGCTATACAGGCAAGCAAATACCCGTCACCACCATTATTACCTGAACCACAACAGATCAATACATGAGTTGCATCATGCCAACTCGCTTTAAGGATTTCAAAAGTCGCTTGTGCTGCCCGCTGCATCAGGATCAGGCCAGGTATGGCTTTTTCCTCGATTGCGATACGATCCAGCTCTCGAACCTGTTCCGCTGTATAAAGTGTTAGTGGTAAACTTGTTTCAGACATACACAACAGTATACCGCACTCACCCCACTTGGAAATTAGAAATGAATAATTCTGACCCTGACTTTATCGACCTGGCAAAACAGATCAAGGCATGGAGTCAATCATTAGGATTTCAACAAACTGGCATCAGTGATGTTGAACTGGAACAACATGAGCAATTTTTACAGCAATGGTTAAGTGATGGCTTTCACGGAAACATGGATTATATGTTTAAACACGGCAGCAAACGCTCTCATCCGGAGGAATTGATCGAAGGCACCCAACGTATCATCAGCGTAAGAATGGACTACTGGCCTGAACAGGCAAAGGATGCAGGCAGTGTTTTAAATGACCCGATCAGCGCCTATATTTCCCGCTATGCGCTTGGACGTGACTACCACAAATTAATGCGATCACGCCTGCAAAAACTCGCTGACAAAATAGAACAACACATTGGTTCTTTTGGTTATCGCGTATTTGTTGATAGTGCACCTGTACTGGAAAAAGCCATTGCAGAAAAATCAGGTATCGGCTGGATAGGTAAACATACCAATGTAATCAATGAAAAAGCCGGCTCCTGGTTTTTTCTGGGCGAGATTTATACCGACCTGCCCTTGCCCGTCGATAGCCCTGCGAACAATCATTGTGGCAGCTGTCAGTCCTGTATTGATATCTGCCCTACACAAGCCATTATTGCACCTTATAAACTGGATGCCCGGCGTTGCATTTCCTATCTAACAATCGAACTACGCGAATCGATACCGGTAGAATTCCGTAAACCCATGGGAAACCGCATCTATGGTTGTGATGATTGCCAGATGGTTTGTCCCTGGAACAAGTTTTCCAGCCCGACACAAGAGTCTGACTTTTTACCCCGTCAACACCTCGATGCAAGCGCGTTGATTGAATTATTCGACTGGGATGAACCCGGATTTTTAACCCGGACAGAAGGCTCGGCTATTCGCCGTATCGGTTTTGAATGCTGGATGCGGAATATTGCTGTCGCGCTGGGTAACTGTGAAACAACGACTACTGTCGTTGATGCATTAATGGCAAAAAAAGAACACGATTCTAAACTGATACGTGAGCATGTTTTGTGGGCGCTTGAACAGCATCAACAATAAATTTTCGGGTTGGTTTTTATATTGTGACATGTGTTTGGCTGGATATTGGTAACGCGGAGGACGCAAAGGACGCAAAGGACGCAAAGATTTAAGATTGTTATATCTTGACCTGAGAGTTTCTTGTTTTTATAACCGTGCTATGAACCAACTACATCACTTTATTTTTTCTTTGCGCTCTTTGCGTCCTCTGCGATCTTTGCGTTACCAATATCCAGCCAAACAATATCAACAAACATCAACTTTCCAGATCATCATCCCAAATACGGTTATTGAGGTAATAATTAACCAGTCCGTTTGTTGAGCCATCATGACTGCTGACATTTTCTCCAGCACGTAATTCTTCCTGAACTTTTAACGCCAGCTTTTTACCCAGCTCAACGCCCCACTGGTCATAGGAATTGATATCCCAGATAATACCTTGTGCAAAAGTTTTATGCTCATACAGTGCTATCAGGCTACCCAGGTTATACGGGGTCATGGCATCCACCATGATACTGTTGCTTGGACGATTACCGGTAAAACATTTATGCGGCAACAACTCATCAATTTCTGCCTGCGGCATACCCTCGCTTGCGAGCTCCTGTTGCACATCTTCGGCGCTTTTGCCTACCATCAGCGCTTCAGTCTGGGCGAAGAAATTTGATAACAGGAAGGTATGATGGTCTCCCACCGCATTATGTGAGTTCATCGGGATAATAAAATCAGACGGGATCAGACGCGTACCCTGATGTAATAACTGGAAGAAAGCATGCTGGCCATTGACACCGGGCTCACCCCATATCACAGGGCCGGTATGGTAACCAACGGGATCGCCATTTTTATTAACGCCTTTACCATTACTCTCCATATCGCCTTGTTGAAGATAAGCAGGGAAACGTGAAAAATAATGATCGTAAGGCATAATAGCCTGTGACTCGGCAGAATAAAAATTAACGTACCAGACACCAATCATCGCCATAATAACCGGCATGTTTTCTTCTAATGGCGCAGTGCGAAAGTGTTCGTCCATTTCATGCGCGCCGGCGAGGAATTCTTCAAAGCGATCCATGCCAATTGATAATGCCAGCGATAAACCGATAGACGACCAGAGTGAATAACGCCCACCTACCCAGTCCCAGAATTCGAACATATTATTTGTATCAATACCAAAGGCACTAACCGCTTCTGTATTGGTGGACATGGCAACAAAGTGTTTGGCAATATCCTTCTCTTGAGCACCCGACTTTAAAAACCAGTCTCGCGCAGTATAGGCATTGGCAATAGTTTCCTGCGTGGTAAAGGTCTTCGATGCAACCAGAAACAAGGTAGTTTCCGGATCAAGACGACTACAGGTCTCGATCATATGTGTACCATCAATATTGGAGACAAAATGCAATTGTAAATGCGGATGTCTGTATGGCCTGAGTGCACCACAAGCCATTATTGGCCCCAGATCCGACCCGCCAATACCGATATTTACAATATGTTTGATACGCTTGCCGGTATAACCCAGCCATTGGCAATTTCGAACAGAATCGGTGAACTCCCGCATTCTGGCAAGCACCGCCTTTACCTGCGGCATGACGTCTTGCCCGTTTGTCATAAAAGGGCGTTGGCTACGATTACGTAGTGCTACATGTAAAACAGCTCGTTTTTCAGTGTTATTAACTAATTCTCCGGCAAACATACGATCACGCCAGCCTTCCAGGTCACTATCACGTGCAAGTAACATCAATAAGCGGACGGTTTCATCATCAAGGCGGTTTTTCGAGTAATCGAGAAATACCCCTGCCGCTTTTAACGAATATTTCTCAAAACGTTGTGAATCCTGCATAAACAGATCCAGCATGTGCCTGTCATTGGTTTTTTTCCAATGTTTCTGTAATGCCTGCCAGGTTGGCGATAAGTTGAGTTCACCCATAATGTTCCTTATTTAACGCCCCAAACAACTCGAATGGTTTGTATTTATTACAAAAATAGTTTTAAAAACATAAATTTAGCAAATGATATCCATAATAATCAGGGTTAGCAATCGCTATTTTTAGCCATTTTCAGTATACTCCTCCGGTTTTATCGGCTCAATTTACAGTGGCTTAACACTGAATAACAAAATCAAGTTTAATAATATGTATATAGATAATTTGCAAAAAAGTTTACCCCGCGACAAAGAACTGCGCACACGCGTTAAGTTATTCGGCAACCTGCTCGGCAATGTCATCCGCCAACATGCAGGTGAAGACATCCTCGAGGCTGTAGAAACCTTACGCAAGGGTTACATTAAATTACGCAAGGAAGACAGCCCTCGTCGTCGAAAAAAACTGCAACAATATATAGAACAACTGGAAGCTACTGATTTAAGCCAGGTACTTCGGGCATTCAGCATTTACTTCAGTCTGGTCAATATTGCTGAAGAATCTTTCATGCATCAACAACGTCGTCGGCAAGTACGCGCCAACACCACACTCTGGACGGGCTCTTTTTCCAACACCATTACCAAATTCATGATCAACGGCATCAGTGCCGAACAGTTACAGACCTTGCTGGATAGTCTGGCTTATATTCCTGTCTTTACAGCACACCCCACTGAATCAAAACGCCGAACGAATATGGAAATCCTGCGCCGAATTTTTGTTACCAGTGAAAAACTGCAGGATAAAAATCTGGGCAAGGAAGAAATAAGAGAAGTCAAAAAACATCTCGAAAGCGAAATACAATTACTCTGGAAGACCGATGAAGTTCGCGCACTTAAACCACAGGTTCGCGATGAAATACGCAATGGCCTGTATTATTTCCGTGAATGTCTGTTTGAAGCTGTACCCCAGGTTTACCGGAATCTTGAAAAGGCTGTTTACCGAAATTATGGCGACACTGATGGAAAACCTGCGGTTAATGTTCCCAGTTTTCTGCATTTTGGTTCATGGATCGGTGGCGACCGTGATGGCAACCCGTTTGTAAAACCTGAAACCACGGCAATGGCTGTACGCTTGCATAATCAGGAAGTACTTGAGGAATACATTCGCCGGATAAAAGCTTTGGGTCATATTCTGACACACTCTGACAAGCTCATTACACCCAATGCTGCTCTTTCTGAAAACCTCGAAAAACAATTCGAAAGTTGCCACGATGCTTTTAATGATAAACCTGATCGCTTCAAACATGAGCCATATCGGCGCATGTTACGCATCATACTTTATCGCTTGCAGAAAAACCTCAGTGCTGCAGAACAACGTATTGATGGCGTCTTCCCTGATTCAGTCGCAAGTTATAAGGATGAAAATGAATTTTTATCCAATCTTGAACTCATCCGTGATTCACTTATCAGCCATGGTGATGCCAATATCGCAGACGGTGATCTGAAAGACCTGATCAGACTGGTTGAAACATTTGGGTTCTATCTGGTTAAACTCGACATCAGACAGGAATCAACACGCCATACAGATGCAATTATTAAAGTTTGTCAGCAACTCGGACTAGGCGATTACGACGCTCTGAATGAAAGTGATCGTCAAACTTTGCTGGCTAATGAACTGTCCAACCCGTCTATACCTGAGCTCGCACTGGAAAAACTGGACGAACCCACACGTGAAACACTGGAAGTCTTTCACACCATGAAAGACATTCGCAAAGAGGTTAGCCCGAACGCCTTTGGCGATTATGTTATTTCCATGACACACACTGCAAGCCATGTTCTTGAAGTGATGTTTCTCGCCCGCCTGGCAGGACTTGCGGGTGTAAAAGACGGAAACTACTACAGCCATATCAGCGTCTCACCACTTTTCGAAACCATCGAAGACCTTACGCATGTAGAGGAAGTACTTGATCAACTACTGGGCAATGAAACCTACTCCGCACTTCTGAGCGCTGCAGGCAATACACAGGAAATCATGCTGGGTTATTCTGACTCATGTAAGGATGGCGGTATTCTTGCGTCAGGGTGGAGCTTGTACAATGCACAAAAAACCATCATCAGACTGACCAACAAACACAAGGTTGAATGTCGCCTGTTCCACGGTCGCGGTGGCACTATCGGTCGCGGCGGCGGCCCAACACATGAATCCATTATGTCTCAACCGGCAAACACCGTTCACGGTCAGATCAAATTTACTGAACAAGGCGAAGTACTTTCCTACAAGTACAGTAATCAGGAAACTGCGCTTTATGAACTGACTATGGGCGTCAGTGGTCTGATCAAGGCCAGTCGCTCACTGATCCACACAGTCGAAGATGAGCGCAAGGATTACATGGGTATCATGGATGAGCTAACGGCAATCGGCGAACAGCAATATCGTGAACTGACCGATAACTCACCTGCATTTCTTGATTATTTTTATGAGGCGACTCCCGTTTCAGAAATTGGTCTTATGAATATTGGCTCACGCCCGTCACATCGTAAAAAACAGGATCGCTCAAAAGGATCTGTTCGTGCAATCCCCTGGGTATTCGGTTGGGCCCAGTCACGTCAGACACTGCCAGCATGGTATGGAATTGGCTCGGCACTTGAGCAATGGAGACATAACGAACCGGAACGATTAGCTAAATTACAAAAAATGTATCATGAATGGCCATTCTTCCGTTCACTACTGGGTAATAGCCAGATGGCACTGTTTAAAAGTGAAATGGATATTGCTCGTGAATATGCAACATTATGTCTGGATAAGGAAACGGAAACTGAAATCTACAAAAAGATTCAAACCGAGTTTTCGCGTACAGTTCAACAAGCACTCAGTGTTGCTGACCAACATTTTTTACTGGAAGAAAATCCATCACTGGCTGTTTCCCTGACACGCAGAAACCCTTACCTTGATCCACTGAACTATATTCAGATCACCTTGCTGGCACGTTATCGTAAGGATATTGAAAATGGCGATGAATCAATCTGGCTTGACCCGCTATTAAGGTCAATTAATGCGATTGCAGCGGGTATGCGAAATACCGGGTAATTAAATTGTGGGAGCGGTCCTTGACCGCGAATAATATTAATCGCGGTCAAGGACCGCTCCCACTCTTAATAAAAAATTCTGTGAAATCAGACCTTCTTCCAGACCAGAATCCGGTTATTTACCGGCATTTCATAATCATGCACAAACTCAAGACCTGCCTGTTGTGCCAGTTTATCCAGATCATTGAAATCACGAATACCACTCAATGAATCACGTTGCTTCAACCACTGATCAAACCGTGCATTGCTGTCACTGCTGTATTGCCCGTCATAATTAAACGGCCCATACAAGACAAATAACCCACCCCCATTCAGCGTATTTTCGAGCCCTGCAAAAAATGCCTGAACGGCTTTCCATGACATGATATGAACTGTATTTGCTGAAAAAACATAGTCCGCATCTTCAACAGACCACTCAGCTTGCTCAACATTCAGGTTGTGCAGAGGCAGCAGATTGTTATTAGAGACCTCATCAATCCAGCTCTGTATACCAGACAGATTTTCTTCACGGTCTGTCGGTTGCCATTGCAGATGTGTCATTGCTTCAGAAAAAAAGATGGCGTGTTGCCCGGTTCCGCTCCCAACCTCCAGCACCTTACCCGGATTAATAAACAAGCCTTGAAGTACTTCAAGGATGACATGTTTATTTTGTTCACATGATTCTGAAAAAGGTTTATTCATAATTTAGTTATTTAAATTTAATATTTAAACGCAAAGACGCGAAGGCGCAGAGGACGCAAAGATTAATAATAGGCCTGATTAATATAATATCTCTTACCTATCAGTATTTAACGCTCTTCTCCACAAACAAAAAACTTTGCGTCCTCTGCGCCTTCGCGCCTTTGCGTTTAATTCCTGTAAATCTATCACGGCTAAAAAAAATCTAGGCTACCTGAACCGGTATGGCATTTCTCATGTGTTTAATTCGATTACTTTCATCCAGGTAAACCAGCTGAGGTTTGAAGGTTGACAGTTCTTTTTCATCCAGACGGGCGTAGGAACAAATTATAATCCGGTCACCCGGGTCGGCCTTATGGGCAGCAGCTCCATTAATCGAAATAATGCCTGAGTTATTTTCAGCGCGGATAGCATAAGTACTGAAGCGCTCGCCATTATTGGTGTTATAGATCTCAATTTGCTCATACTCAAGAATACCCGCCGTATCGAGCAAATGTCCATCAATCGCACAGGATCCCTCATATTCAAGCTCTGAATGAGTGACATAGGCGTGGTGCAACTTGGCTTTTAGTAGAGTTCTTTGCATCTAACAATCCATAAACTGATGATTAATCTAATAATTGCTGATTATATCAGATATTAATGGCAATGTTATCAATCAGACGTGTCTTGCCTAGTCTGGCAGCGGCCAGAATCACGATTTCATGGTC
>JAADHQ010000159.1 GCA_013151795.1 Gammaproteobacteria bacterium
ATCATCTGGCGGATCACCACCTGCATCGGCTTCGGAAAAGACCATTCCTTCGCCGGATTCCATTGCATAGATGCTTAATACGGCTTCGACAGGGACTCTGACCAGCATGGATACCCCGGAAAAACGCGCACTGAAGATAATACCGTCATTACCCAGATCCAGTTCCTGTACGGCGCTTGGTGCAATGTTCAGGATAATCTTGCCATCCTGAATATGTTGCTGGGGAACCTGAACATCAGGGATTTCTGTGTTCACAAGAATATAGGGAGTGAGCCCGTTGTCATTAATCCATTCAAACAAGGCACGGATTAAATACGGGCGGCTGGATGTCATAGTTTACCTGTTATCACTCAAGCTCACGAGAAACTAGAGTTTCATTTCCCTTTCCTGCTCTGACAGGCTGGTCTGAAATGATTCACGCTCAAATACTCGCTCGGCATATTCGTGTATGGCTTTGGCTTGTGGTGGCAACTCTATACCATATTCTTCCAGACGCCATAACAGGGGTGCGATAGCACAATCCATCAAGGTGAAATCATCGCTGATAAAATAGGGTTTAAATTCGAATACTTCTGCACTGGCCGCAAGGCTGTCTCGCAGGATCTTGCGTGCCTTGTTTGCACGTTTTACATCTCCCGATTCAATTTCATCTACCTGGCTGTACCAGTCAGCATCTATTCGATGCAGGGCAAGTCGGGTTTTTGCACGTGAGACAGGATCAACCGGCATTAAGGGAGGATGCGGAAAACGTTCATCAAGGTATTCTACGATGACTTGCGAATGATACAAAACCAGCTCTCTATCAACCAGGGTTGGTACTGACTGATACGGGTTAATGTCAATCAAATCTTCTGGAAGATTGCCAGGCTCAACCATGTTGACCTCAAATGTAATGCCTTTTTCACACAGCACTATTCTTGCTCGATGACAATAAGGGTCAACAGGGGAAGAAAACAAGGTCATTACAGAACGTCTATTGGCAACTAAAGCCATTTGGTACTCCCAAATTCAATCAGATTAGGCCGGCATTATACCGTAAAAGAAATAAAAAATGTGAGCTAATCCCGGCAGGCCGCCGGGACTAGCCTGATATCGTTTTATACGACTAGTGTATGTCTTCCCAGAATGCTTTCTTCATCAGATATGCAGGAATCAATAAAATAATCAGAAACAAAATAACCTTGATACCCAGATCAAGACGAATCAGTTTGGCAGGCTCGCCTGTATAATCCAGGTAATTAACCAGATCCAGTGTTGCCTGGTTAAACTTGGCCGGACTCATGGTTCCTTCCGAAATGATCTCGAATTTTTCAAATTCAGACATACCATGTTTATCTTTCTTGAAAACGGCCTTCTTCATGCCTTCAAGTTCCCACATTGGATGAGGCATACCGACATCGGCAAATGCCAGATTATTTACGCCCATGGGACGTGATTCATCAACATAGAAGGTCTTGAGGTATGTGTATAACCAGTCTTTACCACGTGAGCGGCCTACAAGCGACAGGTCCGGCGGATTCATACCAGCAGGCTTGACTGTGGTCATGTAGTCACCGATCTTGCCATCTTTAAACATCAGGTTTTTAAGTACCTGATCATCGCTCAGATCAAGGTCAGTCGCCATTCGTTTGTATGACATGAACTTGGTTGAATGACAGCCCATGCAGTAGTTAACAAACAGTTTCACACCACGTTGCAGAGATGCCTTGTTATTCAGGTCTGTCTTGGCCTTATAACAATCTATCTTTCCACAACTGAACCCGGCGCTTGCCAGGACAACGCCAGGCATTACGAAAAAAATCATTGCAAATATTAGTTTTTTCATTTGTCAGTCACCCTTTCTGGTACAGGCTTGGTTTTATCGATCATGGTATACCAAGGCATCAAGATGAAGAACCCGAAATAGACCACACTGAATATTCGGGACAATGTCAGATAAACCCCACCGGCAGGTTGTGTACCTAACCAACCCAGGAAGAGGAAGCTGATAACAAATATAGCTAACGCAATTTTGTATATTGCACCACGGTATCGAATTGAACGAACCGGGCTACGATCCAGCCAGGGCACCAGGAACAAGACTACTATCGCCATTGCCATCGCTAACACACCAGGGAACTGCGACCCAAAGATCGGTGGAACCGCGCGTAAAATAGCGTAGAACGGCGTGAAGTACCATAGTGGCACAATATGTTCGGGTGTCTTCAATGGATCAGCTGGAATAAAGTTATCTTTTTCCAGGAACCAGCCCCAGAGATCTGGGATAAAGAATATAACCACGGCGAAGAAGATCAGGAATACTATGATTCCAACGATATCCTTAACAGAATAATACGGGTGGAAAGGAATACCATCGAGAGGTATACCATTTTCATCCTTATGTTTCTTGATATCGATGCCGTCCGGGTTATTGGAACCCACTTCATGTAATGCAAGGATATGAGCAACAACCAGCATTAACAAGATCATTGGCACTGCGATAACATGGAATGCAAAGAAACGATTCAATGTGGCATCGGCGATAACAAAGTCACCTCGTATCCACGCAGAAACCGGTTCACCAATACCAAAAGGAATGGTACCGAACAATGAGATAATAACCTGTGCACCCCAGTATGACATTTGACCCCATGGCAACAGGTAACCCATAAAGGCTTCTGCCATCAGTGCCACATAAATAAGCATACCGAAGAGCCAGATCAATTCACGCGGTTTCTGGTATGAGCCATACATCAGACCACGGAACATATGTAGATAGATCACGATAAAGAAGGCCGAAGCACCGGTAGAATGCAGGTAACGAATTAACCAGCCCCACTCAACGTCTCGCATGATGTATTCAACCGAGGCAAAGGCCAGCTCTGCATCCGGTTTATAATTCATGGTCAGGAAAATGCCGGTAATAATCTGCATAACCAGCATCAGTAATGCGATTGAACCAAAGAAATACCAGAAGTTAAAATTCTTCGGTGCGTAATATTCAGAAAGATGTTCTTTCCACATCTTCGTCAACGGGAAACGAGCATCAATCCAACCCAACAACGCTGTTAACATTTTCATTATGCGACTCCTTGATCTTCACCGATAATAATCACGGTGTCAGTAAGATATTTATGTGGAGGTACGACCAGATTAGTAGGTGCAGGTGCACCGGCATAAACTCGACCGGAAAGGTCAAACTTGGAACCATGACAAGGACAGAAGAACCCCCCCTTCCATGCGTCACCACCCAGATCATGTGCACCCAGGTCTGGCCTGAATGTTGGCGAACAACCCAGATGAGTACACAGTCCAATAACGACCATGTATTCAGGCTTGATGGCGCGTATTCTGCCTGTTGTATAAGAAGGCTGTTGTGGTACTTCTGAAAGAGGGTCTTCCATTTCAGGGTCCAGCGTTTCCAGGTCCGACAGATTAGTTTCTGTACGTCGGATAACCCAGACTGGTTTTTTACGCCATCCTATGGTCATCTTTTTACCAAGCTCCAGCTTGCTGATATCAACCTCTACGGGGGCGCCAGCTGCACGTGCTCGTGCGCTAGGCATCATATACGAAATAAAAGGAACGAGAGCAACTGCTACTCCAACCCCACCAACGACAGTTGTCGCCGCTGTCAGAAAACGACGTTTTCCGAGATCCACACCTTCTTTGCTCATGAAAATTCTCCAAAAACCGATCAAAGCATTTAAGCAATAATTGTCAGGCTGAACCATTATTAACACTAACAGTCCAACCCGGATAAAATCGGCGTCGATTCTATCAGAATATCCTTATGTATTACAGCGATTGACGAGATAATTTACCTGTATGTTTTTTTGGTAGGTATAAGTAAATTCATGCTTTCTATGAAAATTCTATATAAACAATGCCTTATATAGGATTATCGATATCGATAAAAGTGTATTTCAGACCAAAATGCTCGGATATATGTACGCCTAATGCCTGCACTCCGTAACGCTCAGTGGCATGATGTCCGCACGCAAAAAAATGTATGCCCAGCTCATTTGCAGCATGAAATGTTTGTTCTGATGCCTCACCTGTTATATAGGCGTCCAGTCCGAGTGCTGCTGCGTCTTCGATATAATTTTGCGCTGCACCCGTACACCAGCCTACGGACTGAATTTTACGATTGTTACCGGCTATATGAAAAGGCTTGCGATCAAGCACTGCTTCCAACTTATCGCTTAAGGCATTTGCAGAAAGCGTCGCTGATAACTGACCAAATTGTGCAATATCACTATTCCCGTTTTTAGCGAAGCCGCCTTCAATTTTAAAACCAAGACGTTCTGCCAATTGCGCATTATTACCATAAACCGGGTGCGCATCGAGGGGTAGATGATAGGCAATCAATGAAATACCTGCTTCGATCAGGGCTTTCAAGCGATCGTATTTCATGCCGCTTATAACCGGGTTCTCGCCTTTCCAGAAATAACCATGATGAACCAGCATTGCATCAGCTTTAATATCAATTGCCTTTTCTATCAAGGCTTTACTTGCTGTCACACCCGCAACAATGTGTTCAATTTCTGCCTTGCCCTGCACCTGCAAACCGTTAGGGCAATAGTCTCTAAACTGATCAATGTTCAGCAGATCGTTCGTATATTTAACTATATCGTTGAGACTTGTCATAATTTTGCTCACCCCATTGCATGCAAACTACATGTGCATGATAATAAACACAAACCATATCACTGCTACCACGTTAAGATAAGCCGATTAATGATAAATATTCTGATTTAATCATTATTTATGTAACAACATGGGGCACTGACATGAACCAGAATATCCTGTGTATCTTTCTGGCTTAAGCCAGGTATGACGTGAATCATTAGCTGAATATTAAAAAAACGATAAAAATCCATTGTGAAAAAAATTAAACGCTTCATATTTTTTGTCTCTCAATTTGTCACGATCGGGCTGGCTGCGGCTTTTGTTATTCTGATTCTCAGGCCTGAGTTAATTCAAAATATTCGCCCCAAAGTAGAAATTCGCCAACATGCGACTACGACTACTGAACAGGAAGTCACGCATTCACAAACCAATGCGCCTTTTTCTTATGCGACTGCTGTTAAACAGGCATCGCCATCAGTCGTCAATATTTTCACCGCCAAGGTTGTTTCCAGACAACCTTCATCTTCGGATTTACTCAGACATTATTTCAATGGCACAAAACCAAAAAAATCCAGGATTGAAACCAGCCTCGGCTCAGGCGTTATCATGACACCACAAGGGCATATTATTACCAATAATCACGTTATCAGTGGTGCCGCTGAAATACAGGTATTGTTGTCCGATGGACGCAATGCGCTCGCCAAAGTCGTTGGCACAGACCCTGAAACCGATCTGGCTATCCTGAAAATAAACCTCGACAATTTACCCAGTATCACCATTACCGATTCGGATGACCTGCAGGTAGGGGATGTTGTTCTGGCCATCGGCAATCCATTTGGTGTTGGGCAGACTGTCACTCAGGGTATTGTCAGCGCAACGGGAAGAAAACGACTTGGCCTGAACACATTTGAAAATTTTATTCAGACCGATGCTGCGATCAACCCGGGAAATTCAGGTGGCGCGTTGATTAATCCCCGCGGAGAACTGATTGCCATCAATTCAGCTATTTTTAGTAAAAGTGGTGGTTCACAAGGTATTGGTTTTGCTATCCCTATTAATCTTGTACGTGATGTGATGACCCAGATTATAGAAAAAGGCCATGTTATTCGTGGCTGGCTCGGCGTACGTTTACGCAATATTCCGGTTGATCTTGCCCGCTCACTGAGTATTCCCAGCCCGGGTGGCGTACTTATTACCGGCCTGCTTGAAGAGGGCCCTGCACTCGCAGCAGGACTGGAACCCGGTGATATTTTATTAAGTATTAATGATCAAACTATCTATGATGTACGAACGTTACTCGATGAGATTGCTAAACAAAAACCGGGTAATGTCATTCATTTAAAAGGGCAACGTGAAAAGAAAAAGTTTACGCTTGATGTGGCCGTCGCACAAAGACCGATGATGACTTATCGCAATTTGCGTCGATAAGCAATCTACTTACTGGTGACTCAACTGGTTTTATTATCCTGATCTGGCGCTTCATCAATTAAACGATAGTTATCAGACCTGATTCCCTTGACCAGTAAATCAACATTTTCCTGAGGCACGTTGATTAACTCCAGCGCCATACCACCCAATCGCAAGCTGCTTTCCACCGCCTCGGGATAAGCCTGTGTGGCACCGGCTTCCATTAAACGATTACACCCTTCAAGATCACGTGCACGGGAAATAATTGGCACACTCGGCGAGCTGTTACGTATATGTGATACTGCCTGGATAGCTATCTCACTTTGGTCAATCGTCAGCACCACCAGTGCTGCCTGATCCACTCGTGCAGTGGATAGTAATTCCGGATCGCCTATGTCGCCAAAATAAACCGGCAGGCCATCTTTTCTGCCTTGTGCTACATGAGCCGGGTTGGTATCAAACACCACAATCGGGATGCCACTGGCATGCAATAATGCCGCAACAGCATGACCAACACGACCATATCCTCCGATAACAACACGCCGTTCGTCCTCTGCCTGCGGGATAGATGATTCTTCCGAGGTATTATATTCAGAGTCAAGATGATTGGCTATTTTATCACCCAACTTCACCAGCACAGGGGTCACCAGCATGGAGATAGAAATAACACCGATCGCATGTATGAAAGTGTCATCGTCTATGACTTCAAGTATCTTTGCCGAACCAAATAATACAAAACCGAACTCCCCACCCTGTGAGAGCAAGCATGAAATACGTGTAGCTATACCGCGGGAATAACCAAACATCAACGCAAGCACATATAAAATAACCAGCTTTATTACAATGATAACTGTCACGTGCTGCATAAACATAAACGGTTGTTCTGACAAGGCTTTAATGTCAATCGACATACCCACCGCAACAAAAAACAGGCTCATCAATATGCCTTTGTAGGGCTCAACCGATGCCTGCACCTGCAATCGATAACGTGACCCTGACAATAATATCCCCATCATAAATGCGCCGAGGGCCATAGAAATGCCTGCTTTTTGCATTGACCATGCCGCAAGGAAAACAGCCAGCAGGACGGCCAGTAAAAAGCCTTCCTTGTTACCTTTTTTTGCCAGGTAATTTAATGTTTTGGGTAACAGATATTTCCCGAATATCGCGATCAGCCCTAACATGCCTGTTACAATTGTAACCTGTTCCCATAATGGAACATCCCCGGACAACCGACCCGTCGTCGAGATAATCGGTACTACTGCGAGCAAGGGAACAATGGCCATATCCTGCATCAGCAAGATAGAAAAAGCGGTTCTTCCCTGCTTGCTTGCAATCTCGCCACGCTCTTGTAAAAGCTGCAGAACAAATGCGGTTGATGATAAAGCGAATGCCATTCCGATCAGTAGCGCTACCTGCCAGGACTCCTGAAAGAGCATGTGGTAAGCACCTATGGCCAGACCAGACAAAATAATTTGCAAGGAGCCTAGTCCGAAAACTTCTCGCCGCATGGCCCACAGGCGACTCGGTTTCATCTCAAGACCGATGATAAATAATAACAGGACAATACCCAGTTCGGTAAAGTGTCTGACGTCTTCTACATGTTTGGTGACATAGGGGCCGGGTGAATACGGCCCAACAATAATGCCTGTCAGCAAAAGGCCCAGCATTGAACCCAACCCCAGGTGCTTGAACAAGGCAACAGCAATCGAGCTGACAATTAACACCAGCAGAGCAGACTCAAGAAATGATTCAAGAACCATTTATACCTGCCTGTATTTCACTAAAATCATACTGTTCCAGCACTTCCAGCAAAGCATCATTTTCTTCCTGCCTGCCAATGGTTAACCTCAAACAATTATTTAATATGCCTTCAGAACGCGCCAGGTTTTTAATCAGAATTCCGGCCTCTTTCAGTTTTTCAAACAAGCTGTTTGCATCACCTTGCCTGACACGAACCAGTATAAAATTAGCCTGACTGGGAAAAACCTGTAATGCTGGTAACGCACTCAAACGATCAAACACCCGGGCGCGTTGTTGACACAGGTTATCCGTTTGCTGATCGAGTACTGATTTATATTTCAATGCAAATTCAGCACTGACCTGGGTTAACACATTAATATTATAGGGGAGACGAACTTTATCAAACTCATTCAACCACGAAGCAGGCCCTGCAAGATAACCCAGTCGCAAACCTGCCAGACCCATCTTGGAAACAGTGCGCATCACAACAAGATTAGGAAATTCTCCCAGCCTGTTCATAAAACTATCATCTGCAAATGCAGCATAGGCCTCATCGATCACCACCAGACCCGGTGACAATTGAATAATTTCCTGTACCTGTTGAGCATCAAATAAATTACCGGTCGGGTTATTCGGATAAGCCAGAAAAACGACAGCAGGCTGATGTTGTTTTATCGCAGCGCGCATGGCATCCATATCAAGGCTGAAATCATCAGCATCAAGTGGAACGCCGATGTAGTTCATGCCTACAAATTTTGCAATCATGTTATACATTACAAAACCGGGATCGGGTGCCAGAATACAACGATCAGTTCCGGACACGGCCATGGCAATAATCTGGATAATTTCATCTGAACCATTGCCCAGTAAAATACCCATTTCATCAGGCACGGAAAACGCGATACGAATTTTATTTTTCAGTGACTGGCTGGCCGGATCAGGATAACGGTTTAACGCCGTGTCTTTCAACAATGCCTGCCATTCCTGCACCATTTCATCTGGCCATGTATAGGGGTTTTCCATTGCATCCAGTTTTATCATGTTACCCGGGTCAGGTACATGATAAGCACTGATATTCAGGATTTCAGGGCGTATCCAGTTTTTGGGGTCTGTGTTTTTCATTGATGGTTATGATAACAGGACTAGAGGAACTATTCGGGGTTTCGTTTACAGGTTTTTTTCGCGGCTGAATGCCGCTCCTACGGAAAGGCTATGGTGTAATTCATCACAAAAAATCGAACAATCTTTGGAACTGACTCAATATTAAAGGGGAATTCCTCTGCGCTCTCTGCGGTAAAATAGCTTTATTGGGTTCGCGGCTGAATGCCGCTCCTACGGAAAGGCTATGGTGTAATTCATCACAAAAAATCGAACAATCTTCGGAACTGACTCAATATTAAAGGGAAGTTCCTCTGCGTTCTCTGCGGTAAAATTGTTTTATTGGGTTCGCGGCTGAATGCCGCTCCTGCATTAGCAGGTCAGTTTTATTTCGGCTTTATACGGTATTCGGCTGAGCGGGCGTGTGCGGTCAGGCCTTCACCACGAGCCAGTGTTGATGCTGTTTTACCTAACACCGATGAACCTTCAGCCGAGCACATGATCAGGCTGCTACGTTTCTGAAAATCATAGACCCCCAGCGGTGAAGAAAACCGCGCTGTTCTTGAAGTAGGTAATACATGGTTCGGGCCTGCGCAGTAGTCACCCAGTGCTTCAGCAGTGTAACGTCCCATAAATATAGCACCGGCATGGCGTATACGCGTTGCCATGGCTTGTGGGTCATCAATGGATAATTCCAGATGCTCGGGAGCAATACGGTTAACCAGTTCAACGGCTGCATCCATATCGGCGACCTGAATCATTGCCCCTCTGCCCTGCAAGGATTGTTTGATTATATCGGCACGTTCCATTTCCGGTATCAGGCGTTTAATGCTGGCTTCAACCTGTGCAATAAAATCAGCATCGGGGCTGATTAATATCGCCTGAGCATCTTCATCGTGTTCGGCCTGCGAAAATAAATCCATCGCAATCCAGTCAGGATCTGTCTTACCATCACACACCACCAGTATTTCCGATGGGCCGGCTATCATATCGATACCCACTGTTCCAAATACCATTCGCTTGGCAGTAGCAACATAAATGTTACCGGGACCAACGATCTTGTCTACCTGTGGAATAGTTTCAGTACCGTAGGCCAATGCCGCAACGGCTTGTGCACCACCGATGGTAAATACCCGGTCAACGCCTGCTATACACGCTGCAGCAAATACCAGTTCATTGATCTCACCGTCCGGCGTTGGCACCACCATCACCAGCTCTTCCACACCCGCTACTTTTGCAGGAATGGCATTCATCAATACCGATGAAGGATAAGCGGCCTTGCCACCCGGTACATATAAACCAACACGGTCAAGCGCGGTAACCTGCTGCCCCAGTAATGTGCCATCGTCCTCGGTATAGGACCATGATTCCATTTTCTGATGGTCGGCATATTGTTTAATGCGATCAGCGGCCAGTTGTAATGCTGCGCGGTGTTCTTCAGATATTGACTTTAATGCCTGTTGCAAACGCGAGACCGGTACTTCAAGTTCCTGCATACCTTTTGCTTGCAAGCGATCAAAGCGATTGCTGAATTCAACAACGGCTTCATCACCACGGGATTTTACATTGGCCAGGATGTCCATCACGGTATTGAACACCGCATCATCAGACACAGAATCCCACGCCAGAAGCTCCTCCAGTGTTTCATCAAAACCGGCATCACTCGCATTTAATTTTCTAATGGTGGGCATTTACGCTTTACTGCGATTCTTGATAACCGCTTCCTGAATCTGATTGATAAAGGCACGAATCCGCTCGTGTTTCATTTTCATGGCGGCCTTGTTCACAACCAGGCGCGAACTGATATCAGCAATATGTTCAAGCGGCATAAGGCCATTGGCTTTTAATGTATTGCCGGTATCAACCACATCGACGATACGATCTGCCAGGCCGACCAATGGCGCAAGCTCCATCGAACCATATAATTTGATGATTTCAACCTGCTTGCCCTGTTGTTCATAATAACGTTTGGTGCTGTTTATAAACTTGGTCGCAATGCGTAAACGTCCTGCATG
>JAADHQ010000141.1 GCA_013151795.1 Gammaproteobacteria bacterium
CGATTTCATATATTCGCGGCTGAATGCCGCTCCTACCTGTTCTTACTTATTGTTCTGAACTTCGCATGTAATGCGCCAGTCTTTACCTTCTGAACGCATATCCCATTCCATGCTGGCGATTGTACCTGTTGATTCAATAATTCCTGTAAACATTTCGTACCTGGATCACCTGAAAATATTCATGTAGGAGCGGCATTTAGCCGCGATTTCATATATTCGCGGCTGAATGCCGCTCCTACCTGTTCTTACTTATTGTTCTGAACTTCGCATGTAATACGCCAGTCTTTGCCTACCGCGCGAATGTCCTTGATGTTTAAATCAATGCGCTGATCCATTTTCTCAAGGCCTGGCAAATTAAATAATGCACGTGCACCATTACCCATCAAATGAGGAGCCATATAAATAACCAGTTCATCAACCAGTCCGGCATTTAACATCGCGCCGCTTAGCGTGGCACCCGTCTCAAGTAATACTTCGTTCATCTCTTCATTAGCAAGAAATATTAATAACTCTGGCAAATCTATCGCACCACCAGGTGCTGGCAAGTGTATGATTTCTGCACCTGCCTGTACCAACTCAGCTTCCATGCCTTTATCATCTGTTGCTGTAACAACAATCGTTCGACCGGGTAGTTCCAACATTTTTGCTGTAACAGGCAAGCTCATGTTCGGATCGAGTACAACTCGAACTGGATCAATCCATCCCCCTTCAGGAGCAGGTTCTTCCAGCCTTACATTTAAAGATGGATCATCAGCCAGTACTGTTCCGATACCCGTTATCACTGCAGAACTTCTTGCTCGTAATTGATGCACCTGCGTACGTGCTGCATCTCCTGTTATCCATTTACTTTCGGATGCCATAGCCGTTCGACCATCCAGGCTCATGGCCATCTTGCAGCGTACAAAAGGGCGTCCCTGACTCATGCGCATATTAAAACCAGGGTTCAGAGCCTCGGCCTGCGCCGTCATTAAACCGGATTCAACCTCGATACCTGCTGCCTGTAATTGTGCCATACCCTTCCCTGATACCAGCGGGTTCGGGTCTTCCATCGCTGCAATAACACGTTTAATACCTGCGTTTATCAATGCCTGTGAACAGGCTGGCGTGCGCCCCTGATGACAACAAGGTTCTAGCGTCACATAGGCAGTTGCACCTTTGGCGTTATCACCTGCCTGTTGCAGAGCATGGATTTCTGCATGCGAACCACCGGCTTTTTTATGCCAGCCTTCCGCAATAATCTCGCCATCTTTAACCAACACACAACCTACACGAGGATTAGGGTGAGTGGTATAAAGACCTTTCTGCGCCAATTGAATGGCTCGTGCCATATAAATATTATCGTTCATCGCGATCATGTTTACTTTTTATCTTCATTTACCAGTAATGACATTTGATGCTTTTTTAATTCAGGTGTGGGCTCACGTTGTAAACGATCTATTTCTTCCCTGAATTCATTAATGTCCTCAAAACTTCTGTAAACGGATGCAAAACGAACATAGGCTACCTGATCCAGTTCACGTAATTCATTAATAACCCATTCACCTAATGAACGTGAAGGTACTTCACGTTCTCCGGTGGAACGAATCTTGTGTTTGATACGATTAATGGCATCTTCGATTATTTCTGTGTCAACCGGACGCTTTTCCAATGCCCTGACAATGCCACTACGTAATTTCTCTTCCTCAAATGGCTCACGTACGCCACTGCTTTTTACGATTTTAGGCATGTGTAGCTCAGCCGTTTCATAAGTTGTATAACGTTCAGAGCACGTTAAACATTCCCGACGTCGGCGCACCTGATCACCTTCGCTTGCCAGGCGCGAATCGATCACTTTAGTATCTTCTGCTGCACAAAAAGGACAACGCATATTTTTCCGCCCGGCTAGTTACTGATCTTAACCATATACTGGCAATCTTTTACAAACTTCAGACACTTTGGCTCTCACCTGATCAATGACTTCTTCGTTCTCCAGATCATCGAGAATGTCACACATCCAGTTTGCCAAATCACTGACTTCTGCTTCTTTAAAACCGCGCGTTGTAACCGCAGGCGTACCGACACGAATGCCGCTAGTCACAAATGGTGATTGAGGGTCATTTGGTACTGCATTTTTGTTCACTGTTATATGTGCTCTACCCAATGCTGCATCGGCGTCTTTACCTGTCATACCTTGTGCAATAAAATCAACCAGGAACAAATGATTATCTGTACCACCAGAAACAACCTTGTAACCACGCTCGATAAAAATATTTGCCATCACCTGTGCATTTTTCTTCACCTGTATCTGATAGGTTTTGAATTCATCTGACAAGGCTTCCTGAAAAGAAACGGCTTTTGCTGCAATCACATGCATTAAAGGCCCACCCTGAATACCCGGGAAGATGGCTGAATTTAATTTCTTTTCAATCTCGGGATTGGCTTTAGCCAGGATCAAACCACCACGTGGACCACGTAATGTTTTGTGCGTTGTCGTTGTCGTAACATCGGCAATATTGACGGGGCTCGGATAGTTACCTGCTGCAATCAAGCCTGCAACGTGGGCCATATCAACCATCAGGTAGGCATCTATACTGTCTGCAATATCACGAAACCGTTGCCAGTCAACAATACGGGAATAAGCACTGAAACCGGCTACAATCATTTTAGGTTTATGTTCTTTTGCGAGCCGCTCTACTTCATCGTAGTCAATTTCGCCTGTTTCTTCGTTAATGCCATATTGAACTGCATTATAAATTTTGCCTGAAAAATTAACATGAGAACCATGAGTAAGATGTCCACCGTGAGCCAGGCTCATGCCCATTACCGTGTCACCCGGATTTACCAGTGACATATATACGGCCGCATTGGCCTGCGAGCCGGAATGAGGTTGCACATTCGCATAATCGGCACCAAATAATTCCTTCGCACGATCAATCGCGAGTTGCTCTGCAACATCAACGTTTTCACAACCACCATAGTAACGTTTGCCCGGATAACCTTCAGCATACTTGTTGGTCAACACGCTGCCCTGTGCCTGCATAACCCGGGGGCTGGTATAGTTTTCAGAAGCGATCAATTCGATATGCTCTTCCTGTCGTTTTTCTTCGGCCTGCATTGCTGCCCATAATTCGTCGTCAAACCCGGCTATTGTCATGTCTTTTGAAAACATTTAACTATCCTCTAAACTGCTGTCATACCAATTGATTATTTTATGAAAACCTGCATTCTGCGGATTTCCGGTCATTTCCCGGAAAAAGGATGCAAATAATACATTATTTATCCGATTCCTGCAGTTTTATTATACGATAAAAGCTTAAATTTTGTTAGATTCCATAAACTTACAGAAAACACCCTCTTAACCAGCCTGGCCGGTAGAACCTCAAGTACTATTCATTGTCTGAATATTATAGATAATACTGGAATAACCCCGATGAAATTAAAACAACCTATAAAAACAATATGTTATGCCCTTATTTTTATTAGCCCACTGGGAACAGCAGGAGAGATTACAGCACAAAGTGATAACCAAACAACACCGATCCTCGAGCTTTACACATCAGAAGGATGCCCGAATTGCCCGCAAGCTGAAAAATACCTCGATAAACTAAACCGGAAACAGGCAAATAAACAATCGTATATACCCATGGCCTTTCATGTGGATTACTGGGATGACGAGAGATGGAGAGACCCTTACTCCAATGCAAAATACAGTCAACGTCAGCGCACTATAGTTCAACGCAACCAGCTAAATACGATATACACACCACAATTTGTTATCCATGGCCAGGATTTTCCTGCATACAAAAATATTCCCCAAGCCATTGATGTTGTCAATAACATAAAACCGATGGCGGCGATCAAGGCCACAGTCAGCCTGAAAGATAATACTTCACTTGAGACATCCATATCGATTAAGACTGATAACAGTCGTGTGCAATGGACGTCTGATATCTATATCGCGATTACTGAAAACAATCTGTCGTCCAGCATTACTGGTGGTGATAACAAGGGGTTGTCCCTGAAACATAATAATGTGGTCAGGCAGTTAACCGGCCCGATAAGAATGCAAGGCAAAAGCAAACTGGACATCAAAGAAAAAATCATGCTGGATAAAAGCTGGAAGCTGGACGACCTCACACTTATTGTGTTTGTCGAAGACTATGTTAACGGGAAACTCTATCAGTCTCTGCAAATAGCTTTAAAACCCCTGCAGGAAAAATAAATAACTATTCATGATATTGCGGTTCTGATTCAAATACCTTTGTTACGCTATTCTGACATTTTTTTGCCAGTTCCTTTCGTGTTATATCTCTCTCCAGTATGGGTTCACAAAAATGAAAAAAGACATTAACTGATGGCGCCTTTAGCACACTTAAAACATGAACGAGGAATGTAATATCACCTGAAAAAGACGCTATTTGATCTCTTTTCTCATTGCGAATATACCGAATAGCAACTGGCTGTACGGGTACACCGGCATCAATACCAGCCTGAAACAGGGCAGAAAAAAACGGGTGAACCTCACGGCCATCCATCGTTCTGCCTTCCGGAAATATAGCAACTGTCGATCCATCACGTAACGCCGACTGAATTTCAACATTAAGACGACTAACCGCCGCTGCCGACCCTCTTTTCAAAAAAAAGGTTCCACTCCACTTTGGCAACAGTCCAATAACCGGCCAATACAATACATCGTCTTTAGAAACAAATCGTGATCCGGTAATTGAACCCAGTGCAATAATATCCAGCCATGAAATATGATTTGCAACCAAAAGACCGGTTACCGGTTTACCTTCAACATAAATTCTGAGGCCAATCATAAATGACAGTATTTGCATCCAGACAGAAATAACATTTTTACCAAGCCTGGTTTTAAACCACGACTTCCCTGCCAGAAGATGTAAAAGTATAATAATCAAAAAACCGACAAGGATATAAAACAATACCAGAGGAAGCCGGATAAAAAATCTAAACCACCCCATAAATGCACCCTGACAATCGTTTTAATAATGTAATATAGTTATGTAAGATGATTTTATCCTATATAGTCTATAAATATATACATCCTGATACTATAACCTGAAAATACAGATTAAAACTATGGCTCAATACATTTACACAATGAATGGCGTCGGTAAAATTGTACCGCCTAAACGCATTATACTTGAAGATATTTCCCTGTCTTTCTTCCCGGGCGCAAAAATTGGTGTACTCGGCCTGAATGGTTCCGGTAAATCCAGTTTATTACGCATCATGGCCGGTGTCGATCAAGACTATCTTGGTGAGGCACGACCTCAGGCCGGTATTAAAATAGGCTACCTGCCACAAGAACCACAACTTAACCCGGACAAGGATGTACGTGGCAATGTTGAAGAAGCCTTATCTGAAATCACCGATGCCCAGACCCGGCTTGACGAAGTCTACGCCGCCTATGCCGAGCCCGATGCCGACTTCGATGCGCTGGCTGCTGAACAGGCCAAACTGGAAAATATACTGCAAGCCGAAGATGGCCATAATCTGGAAAGAACAATGGACGTTGCCGCAGACGCACTGCGTCTTCCTCCATGGGATGCCGATGTGACAAAACTGTCAGGTGGAGAAATCCGCCGCGTCGCACTTTGTAAATTACTGCTATCCAAACCGGATATGTTATTACTGGACGAACCTACCAATCACCTTGATGCCGAATCCGTTGCCTGGCTAGAACGCTTCCTGAAAGATTTTAATGGCACTGTTGTTGCCATTACCCATGACCGCTATTTCCTTGATAATGTTGCGGGCTGGATACTTGAACTTGACCGTGGTCGCGGCATCCCCTGGGAAGGCAATTATTCCTCCTGGCTGGAACAAAAACAGCAACGCCTGGAAACCGAACAAAAACAGGAAGCCTCTCGCATCAAGACCATGAAAGCAGAACTGGAATGGGTACGAAGTAACGCCAAAGGCCGGCATGCAAAAAGCAAGGCTCGGTTACAACGTTATGCCGAACTGTCTTCACAAGACTTTCAGAAACGCAATGAAACACAGGAACTTTATATTCCACCCGGGCCTCGTCTGGGTGATCTGGTTATTGAGGTCAATAATGTCAGTAAAAGTTTTGGTGATCGCCTGCTAATCGAAAACATGAATTTTAATCTGCCACCGGGCGGCATTGTTGGCATCATCGGCCCGAATGGCGCCGGCAAATCAACCTTGTTCAAAATGCTTAGCGGCACAGAAACCCCCGACAGCGGCGAAATTCGCATAGGTGAAACAGTACAACTATCCTACGTCGATCAAAGTCGCGACAGCCTGAATGGTGATAATACAGTTTGGCAGGAAATATCCGATGAACAGGATATTATTACTATTGGTACTTTTGAAATCAACTCACGCGCCTACGTCGGACGTTTTAATTTCAAGGGTAACGACCAGCAAAAATTCATCAAGAACCTGTCAGGCGGTGAACGTAACCGTGTTCATTTAGCCAAACTGTTACAAAGTGGTGGTAATGTTTTATTACTCGACGAACCAACCAATGACCTGGATATTGAAACATTACGCGCACTGGAAGAGGCCATCCTTACCTTCCCCGGCTGTGTTGTTGTTATCTCTCATGACCGCTGGTTTCTGGATCGCATTGCGACTCACATTCTGGCCTTTGAAGGAAACAGCCAGGCTGAATGGTTTGAAGGTAATTATGCGGATTATGAAGCGGACTATAAACGACGTCTGGGTGAGTCTGCTGATCAACCAAAACGTATTAAATATAAGCGTATTGATGCTTAAAAAAACCTGATTATAATTCTCTTAACGCAAAAGCGCGAAGGCGCAAAGATCGCAGAGAAAAACCAATAAAAAACTTTGCGTCCTCTACGTCTTTGAGCCTCTGCGTTGAAAAATTAAATAAAACAATAACGCTTTTACTCTTGATCTTTAAAACCCTGATTATAATTCTCTTAACGCAAAGACGCGAAGGCGCAAAGATCGCAGAGAAAAACCAATAAAAAACTTTGCGTCCTCTGCGTCTTTGCGCCTCTGCGTTGAAAAATTAAATAAAACAATAACGCTTTTACTCTTGATCTTTAAAACCCTGATTATAGTTCTCTTAACGCAAAGACGCCAAGGCGCAAAGATCGCAGAGAAAAGACCAATAAAAAACTTTGCGTCCTCTGCGCCTTCGCGCCTTTGCGTTGAAAAATTAAATAAAACAATAACGCTTTTACTCTTGATCTTTAAAACCCTGATTATAATTCTCTTAACGCAAAAACGCGAAGACGCAAAGATCACAGAGAAAAACAAATAAAAACTTTGCGTCCTCTGCGTCTTTGCACCTCTGCGTTGAAAAATTAAATAAAACAATAACACTTTTACTCTTGATCTTTAAAACCCTGATTATAATTCTCTTAACGCAAAAACGCGAAGGCGCAAAGATCGCAGAGAAAAACAAATAAAAAACTTTGCGTCCTCTGCGTCTTTGCGCCTCTGCGTTGAAAAATTAAATAAAACCTTTATTTCTTACTAAGGCAGTTTTGAGGCAAGCACTGACAAACTATTAAAATATTTTTTATTCACACGCATCGCCAGTAACACAAATAAAATAGTCGCATAGATAATGGGCTCTTGCAGATCTTTCTTAATCAGCCACCAGTAATGTATTACACCTAACAGGCCAATAAGATAAACCAGCTTATGAAGGGTTTTCCAACGCTTACCTAACCAGCGCATCATCCTGTTAGTAGATGTTACCGCCAGGGGGATCAATAACACCCAGGCTGTAAACCCTATAGTGATATATGGACGTTCAAGAATATCTTCGAGTAAAAAAGACCAGTCCAGTGTTAAATCCAGCACTGCATAAACCAATAGATGTACCGTCACATAAAAAAAGGCGAACAAGCCCAGCATGCGTCTCAATTTAATAAGAAAACGCCACCCTGTTATCCGTCGTAATGGTGTAACGGCAAGAACGATCAATAAAAAACGTAATGACCAGTCACCTGTACTCCGGGCCAGATATTCGACCGGATTGGCACCCAGGTTCTCGGTAAAAACACCTGTCAGCAAATATGCGAACGGTATCAGACATATCAGAAAAACAACCGGCTTTAGCAGCCTTGACCAGGGAAAATTCATATCAGTAATTCTGTTAAAAATATTTTCTTAAATTCATCCCTGAATATAAACCGGCGACCTGCTCTCCATAGCCATTATAGATTATTGTTTTTTTACGTCGGGTGAAAATTGAACCGGAACCGATGACCCGCTCACGCGCCTGACTCCAGCGAGGATGATTAACCAAAGGATTAACATTGGCATAAAAACCATATTCACGTGGACCCGCTGCTGCCCAGGTTGTTTTTGGCATTTTTTCAGTAAAGCGTATCTTCACAATTGACTTGATATTCTTGAAGCCATATTTCCATGGCACAATCAATCGCATTGGCGCACCGCTCTGGTTCGGCAACACTTCACCATACAAACCCACAGCCATAATAGCCAAAGGGTTCATTGCCTCATCAATTCTAAGTGCCTCGACATAAGGCCAGCTAAGCACTCTGCGTTTCTGACCGGGCATTTGTTTCGGGTCATATAGCGTTGTAAATTCAACAAATTTTGCACGCGATGTTGGCTCAAAACGTTTAATAATATCCGCCAGTGAAATACCCACCCAGGGGATGACCATTGACCACGCTTCTACGCAACGAAAACGATAAATACGCTCTTCAAGTACGCTTTGCTTGATGATGTCTTCTAAATGAAACTTCCCGGGTTTAGCAACCTCACCTTCTATGGTTAGCGTCCAGGGACTTGTCTTTAAAGTATGTGCATATTTAGCCGGATCGCTTTTATCTGTTCCAAATTCGTAAAAATTATTATAAGTAGTGACGTCTTCATAGTCCGTTGTTTTTTCTTTTGTACTGTATTGTGATTTTTGCACGCCGGCCAGTTTTTCTCTTGCAGCCTGTACGGCAGGTGGTAACCATAATCCAGGAACCATCGCAGCCCCGGTTAACCCCAGACCAGCCTGAATAAATTTCCTTCGATCTTTATAATGTTTTTGATCTGTAATTTCTGATGGCTTTATATCAGATGGTTTTTTTATTAACATGTTTCACCTGTTTGTATATAGTTGCATTGGTAAGTATGACTGGTCCTGGTCTATAAAGTTGCATGCATATTATCAATTATCATCCAGACAATGAATATTTATCTTACTTATGTAAAATAAGCTACCTTAATAGTTATATTCCAGTAAAGTTATCACAAAAGCTTCACAAACAAGCCTCTAATAATTTATAGTGCATACAAGCTTTCAAAATATGGATAGAATAAACAAACTCATGAAAACTGATTTCATACGTATTCTGCATACTTCATGACCAGCATAATAAACGCCTTTAAAACCCCCGAACATAACATACTACTAAATGCAATGATGGCACCCGGTGCATTATCGTCTGCGACTACGATTGATTGCAACGAAATAGACTGGGGCAACCTTCTTGAAATGGCTGAAGACCACGGAATCACTCCGCTCCTATACGAATATATTAGAAATAATCGCGAAATAAATACACCTGATACATTTTTAAACACGTTAGCAAACAGACATGAGGCAAATAAATTAAGAAATCGCGTATTATCACAGGAACTTTTCGACATTCTTGAATTATTCAGCACACATAACATTATCGCTTTAGCCTATAAGGGGCCTTCTTTAACGTTATCTGTTTATGGCGACCTTGGCTTACGTCATTTTGGCGACCTCGATATTCTGATTAATACTAAAGACATCGATGCTGCCAGCAATCTCCTGACAAGCAGAGAATACAACAGAAAAATCCCGCCTCTGTCTCCAGTTAAAGAAAAACATTTTATCCGCGCAGATCACGAACACGAATTCATCAGTCTCGATCAACTCGTGCATATCGATCTGCACTGGGCGCTTTCTTCAAAACATTTCCCCTTTCAACTAAAAACCGAAACTTTATTTTCACAAAGCCGGAAGCTCGACTTACCCGCTGGAGCAATCAACACTATCTCAGATCAGGATATGATATTGTTACTCTGCATGCACAGTAACAAGGACTTATGGCGAAAGCTTATCTGGGTATGTGATATCGACCGACTCATACGAAAAAACAATAACCTGAACTGGGACGCCTTAATGCAGCAGGCCATGTCCAGTCATTGCGAGCGCATGGTGTACATAGCATTACTCATCTCACATGAATTATTGATGACACCGATTCCCGAGCAGATATTACAAGCTGCAAAAAACCATGACCTGGTTGAGCAAGGCTACATTATTATCCAATCTTCACTGGAAAATAAAGACCCTGAAAAACAATATCTGCAATGCCTTGCGATAAAACCATTTACTTTTTTTCTGTGTGATAGTTACGCTGATAAAATTCGTTACATCAAAGGGGCGCTGATAACACCAACCGAATCAGACATGATGAGATACAACCTGCCTTCTGCTCTGCATTTTGTATACTATTTTCTTGCTCCTGCACGAAAGATTTTTTTCTGTTCCGTACGGTTTTTCAAGCGCCTCGTTCTGAATTAAACATACCTTTAATCAGTTAGCCATATCCCGGTCCAGAACTTCTTTAACCAGTAAACAGGTTTCGTTTAAATCAGAGCTTTCCAGTTGATAACAATGACAATGCCGGGCAATTTCAATTGCTGCATCCAATCCGTCTGTTGGATGCGCAAGCTGATTCAATCCGTTTGCGTACACACGGGCACCTGCCTGAGCATAACTGACCGGTTGTAAACCAGGGGGCTGGCCTGGCACATATCGAACAAACAATATTGAACTCAAGGGAAGAGCGCTTTTCACCACATCCGCAGGCATTGCATCAACAGGCACATGCATGGTTCTTTCTGTGTATATGGTTTCTTTTGGTAACGTATAGGGTGAAGGGGGTTCAGTCTTAAGACATAAAGCATGCGGATACACATTAACTTTCATGGAATCCAGTTCTACTGGTGCTAACTCATCACTGGCATAACGAAAACCGTGGTGCAACAATGCCCAGCTGGTTGTAGATTTACCACCACCTGATTCAGCAACCAATAAATGTATTTTTCCCTTGTATTCGAGTGCGGCAGCGTGAAGAAAATACAAATCACTCCGAATATGCTCCAGTTCGATAGTCATGTCTTTTTCAAACAGAAACAAGAAGAACCCTATGTCTTCTGTGTGCTCAACTTTCTGCCCGTTACGATGCAAACAGATTACCTGCTCCAATCCATCCAGATAATATACCTGATAATCGAGAGCAGGCTCCTGCTGAACATGCTGCTTATCAACGTACAAACTGCCATATACGCTCAACAACAAGGCCCGTAACTCGGCAATATCACACCGCACCCGCACTATGTTGTCAAAGATTAAAAAATGAAGTGTAGACAAAATAATCCCTGTAAATGGACTGACTGGAAAAGAGGGTATCATCAAACAATCTATAAAGCATAAAAAAGCCGGTGTTAGTAAAGACACCGGCTTTTAAATTTTAACGTTATTCTTATTTAGTAAGAATGACCACCACTAGTGATGACGTCTATGATGCGGACTATGCTGTGGTCTATGTTTTGGCCTAGGCATCTTATCTCTTCTTCCCGGGCATGGAACCTGACTTGGCAAACGAGGGAGCTGCCTTCAACGTTAAAACAACCGGCACAGTATATGCGGCTGCCTTTAAAAACTTTCTTCTTGAATCATTCTGATCACTCATGCTGCTTCTCCTTAAATATATACTCTAAAACCATCCATCTGTAAGTTTGTAACTAACATTAGATAAATATATTTTACCATTTAAAACAAACGAAAGCTAAAATTCTCTACACATAATACAAAGCACTATTCATACCAAAAATAATTATTTATACATATCAGCAAGTTAAATTATAGTGGGACTTTAATTAAAGGAGACATGTAAACTATACCGACTTTCTGAAGCTCTTGATAAATGATACAAGAGCATTTTTGCTCTAATAATACCTGAAATATTCTGTAACCATAAAAAACCACTAACGTGTGTTATTCGACCTGGTACTTCTCTTCATTTCGATGGTGTACAAGTTATAAATCAGATCTACTGGAAATCAACCTTTGTATTCGACCAATAATTCAAGTGCCTTTAAATCATTAACCACTTGGCTAACGTCTTGCTTTGCGCGCGACAAATCAATATTAAAATCATCTGAAACCTGCTCACATACCTCTGCAATTGCGGTATGACCATCGAAACAATCCCATATATAGTTTGCCGTCGGGTTTAATTGATGAACATCCCCTGAGTCTTTATCGACTATAACAGCTT
>JAADHQ010000021.1 GCA_013151795.1 Gammaproteobacteria bacterium
TTCATCTCTCTTACCGCAGATTCAAGGCCCGTAAACAACGCGCGTGCAATAATCGCGTGGCCTATATTCAACTCCTTGATTTCATTTATTGCCGCAATCTCTTTTACATTATGATAATGGAGGCCATGTCCTGCGTTTACCTGTAACCCTGCATTTATGCCAATATGAGTTGCCTTGATTATTTTATTGTATTCAATTTCCTGTTGCTCAGCATTTTCAGCGTCGGCAAAATGCCCTGTGTGTATTTCTATCACTGGTGCGCCCACTTCAGCAGAGGCTAAAACCTGCTTTTCATCTGCATCTATAAATAAAGAAACCCTTACACCTGTATCAGCCAATTGTCTGCATGCACTTTTTATCTTTTCAGCCTGGCCATAAACATCCAGCCCACCCTCGGTAGTTAGCTCCTCACGCTTTTCAGGAACAAGGCAACAGTCAACGGGTTTTATTTTTTTCGCAATCGCAATCATTTCATCCGTCACTGCCATTTCAAGATTCATGCGTGTTTGTATAGTTTGACTAAGTGTTTCAATATCAGAATCCTGTATATGACGACGATCTTCACGTAAGTGTACCGTTATAGCATCAGCACCCGCTTGTTCTGCTATAAATGCAGCATGCACAGGATCAGGGTATCTCGTCCCTCTCGATTGTCGCACTGAAGCAATGTGGTCAATATTAACGCCTAGTAAAATATTATTGTCTATTTTCATATAACCGTTATTACCTATTCAATAATGTTTGAATAATTCTCGTGTTTTCAGTGGCTTTTCACCTGTGTAATGCGGCAATATATAACGCATTAGTGCCTTGCATTCCTTTAGAACTGCCGAATCAACTATTTCAGACGAATTCAATGATAACAACGTTTTCCCCTGTAACATAACACCATTTTGCAAGGGCTTCATTGACTTCACCGGGCCCATATCTGCTATATAACAATATTGAGCATTTTCATCAATTGTATTGCCTTCACTATCAATCATTAACTGCAAGCCATAACCCATCACATCAAGAATATTACGTTCAAAAAATCGCAGTACAGGTTCAAGATTAGATGTTTGACCTAACATTTTTATGGTCATTTCATACATTTCAAACAATTCGGGATGAGGGTCCAGCGGCTGCAATAATCGTGTCATTAATTCATTTACATATAAAGCACTAACTAAAGCATGATTCTCAAGCCTGACAGGGCTACCCGTTTCTTCTGCTACTGCCAACGTCTTGAGTTCACCACGACCTCGCCAGGAAATCGATAACTTTCTAAATGGTTGCAAAAAAGATTTACGGGATTTTGTATTGGCCCTGTACCCTTTCGCCAACAAATTTATCCGGCCATCATCCTCAGTAAAAAAATCTACAAGCCCACTCGTCTCACGATAATTTCTGACATGTAAAATATAGGCTGATTGAAGACTGGGGTTCATTATCCGATGTCGTCGTAACCCATGCGTTTCATCAGACTCTCACTGTCAGACCATCCTTGTTTTACTTTTACCCACATTTCAAGGTGAACCTTCTGTTCAAATAACTGCTCCATATTTTTGCGAGCACTGCTGCCTATATCTTTTAAAACAGAGCCTGATTTACCTATCACAATCTTCTTTTGGCTATCCCTTTCTACCCAGATAATTGCATTTATATGTAAAATATTTTTTTTAGTCGAAAACTGCTCTATCTCAACCGTTAACGAATAGGGCAACTCCTGCTGCAAGCGTCGCATGAGTTTTTCACGGATAATTTCTGATGCCATAAACCGTTCGCTTTTATCCGTTACTTGTTCTTCCGGAAATAATGGAGCACTTTCAGACAGGAATCGACTTGCGATTTTCTCGAAACGATCAAGATTACTTCCTCGTTTAGCTGATACAGGAATGATATCAGTAAAATCCATCTTTTTACCCAGCTCAGTAATCATGGGCAATACTTCTTCTTTACGCTTTAACATATCTATTTTATTAATAACCAATACAACAGGGATCTTCTCACGTTGAAGTTTCTGTAATACATTTTCATCTTCATCGGTCCATCGATTAATATCTATAACGAAAGCAATTAAATCAACATCACTTAATATTGTACTAGCAGCCCTGTTCATATATTTGTTCATGGCAGATTTTGCACCTAAATGCATGCCTGGCGTATCGACATAAATGATCTGCTGGTTATCAGTCGATTTTATGCCTAATATTCTGTGTCGTGTCGTTTGCGGCTTTCTGGATGTAATACTTATTTTCTGCCCAAGCAGTTTATTCATTAATGTTGATTTGCCAACATTTGGCCGGCCTACAATAGCAACAAAACCACATTTATAGATTTCAGCTGTCATTCTTCAGTAACTCCAGGGTTTTTAAAGCTGCCTCTTGTTCAGCTTTCCGCCGACTGGTACCCACTCCGACAACATCTGATTTTATTCCAGTAACAGTGCACTTAACTGTAAATTTTTGCAAATGGGGCTCCCCTGCTACATCTATTACTTCATATTCGGGCAATGATATATGACGAGCCTGCAAGTGCTCTTGTAGCTTTGTTTTATTGTCTTTAATTTCTGCAGCAGAAGGTAATGAGTTTAATTCGTTTTTATACAGGTCAAGTATGATTTTCTTACAACATGAAAAATCAGAATCCAGAAATATTGCACCAAATATAGCCTCAAGTGCATCTGCCAATATCGATGCGCGCCGGAATCCACCACTTTTTAATTCGCCTGAACCCAGGATAAGATAATCACCAAGATTTATTTCCTGGGCCAGTTCAGCAAGCTTGTCACCTTTCACAAGGCTGGATCGGAGGCGACTCAACTCTCCTTCCTGTGCTTTATCAAGAATATTATAAAGATGCTCGGTAATCGCGAGACTGAGAATGCTGTCGCCTAAAAATTCAAGCCTTTCATTGTTTTTTTTGCTTGCACTGCGATGCGTTATTGCTGCAATAAGATAGTCGGTGTTTTTAAACTCATATGATAATGATTTTATCAGTCCGGCAATATCTTTCCTCAACGTTCTACAATCCTTATCTCTTCATTATATACGCCGGTAATATCAAAAGGCTTGATAAATGTTTTTCTGTTTTCGTAATTTATCTGGACAGTCAAGACACCTTTTTCTTTTTTATAGGTTATATATTCAGGCTTGATAACGTCAACACCTTCAATATTAAATTGGTTCATTAAAATTGTAACGATTTCTTTTTTTGTTTTTTTAGTAATATGCGGAACTTCTTCCAGCCCTTTCAAAGATGAGCGCACCTTGTACGCTGCAAGCTGAATGGGGAGAATAGTCAGCCCGAATGCAATAAAAAAGCCAATGATTGCCAACACAACTAGCCAGCCCGCCCCTGTCATACCTGCTTGTCGTTTTATTATCATAAGAACTCCCAACTATTGAATTGATTTACCTATTCTTGATGCATTTAAACCATCACCCTCACTGTCCCAATGCATCCAGATCATAAACGCTTTTCCTACCAGGTTTTCATCCGGCACTGAACACCAAAAACGACTATCATTGCTATAGTCCCGATTATCACCCATCACAAAATACTCACCCTTGGGAACGACATAGCTTCTTCCATCCTTCAAACATGGATAAGCATATTCAAATCGATCCTCTTTCACAAGTACCTCATGTTTAACTTTACCAAGTGTTTCATCAATAACCCGGGTGCCTGTGTAATTAATGCCAGCACCAGAACCTATATAAATACCCTTTTTGGAGTAACCCATCGGTTTCCCATTGATATGAAGCATTTTATTAAAATATTCAATATGGTCACCCGGGAGGCCTATAACGCGCTTGATATAGTCTGTAGTTGGGTCAGCAGGATAGCGGAATACAACTACATCCCCTCTTTCAGGGTCGGCAACATTAATAATTTTCTTATTAATCACCGGTAAGCGGATACCATAGGCGTACTTATTTACCAGAATAAAATCGCCCGCCAACAAGGTTGGCATCATTGAACCTGACGGAATTCTGAACGGCTCAAATAAAAACGATCTGAGCAGCAACACAATCAGGATAATCGGGAAAAAAGACCGCGCATACTCAACCAGAACCGGTTCATTGGCTTCTTTTTCACGCTTGGGCTTCCATAGATAAATATCAACGAGCCAGATTACACCCGTTATGACGGATGCGAGAAATAAAATTGTCGGGAAATCAAATGTCATTGTTTTACGTTCCTATTTGTCACTTACTCGCAAGACTGCCAGAAATGCTTCCTGCGGTATTTCTACTCTACCTACTTGCTTCATGCGTTTTTTACCAGCCTTCTGTTTTTCGAGAAGTTTCTTTTTACGCGTAATATCGCCGCCATAACACTTTGCCGTAACATTTTTGCGCAATGCCTTAACATTTGTTCTGGCAATAACCTGTACGCCAATCGCAGCCTGAATGGCCACATCAAACATTTGACGAGGAATAATCTCTTTCATTTTATCAGCAAGCTCACGTCCTCTCCGAACGCTATGCTCTTTATGAATAATAATAGACAAAGCATCAACACGCTCGCCATTTATCAATACATCCAGTTTAACCAACGGGGCGTCCTGAAACCTTACAAAATGATAATCAAAAGATGCATATCCACGACTAACCGATTTTAAACGATCAAAGAAATCAAGTACCACTTCACTCATCGGCATTTCATATACAATGGACACCTGTTTGCCCAGGTATTGCATATTTTTCTGCACACCACGTTTTTCAATGCATAATGTAATTACCGCGCCCACATATTCCTGCGGCACAAGAATATTGGCCTGAATAATGGGTTCACGCACTTCTGCAATCTGATTAATCGGTGGCAATCGAGACGGATTATCAATTGACAGGACTTCGCCCTTTTCTGTTAATACTTCATATATTACTGTGGGTGCAGTAGTAATAAGATCAAGATCATATTCTCTTTCCAGTCTCTCCTGCACAATCTCCATGTGCAGCATACCCAGAAAACCGATACGAAAACCAAAACCCAAAGCATCGGATGTTTCCGGTTCATATTGCAAGGCAGAATCATTTAGCCTTAACTTTTGCAGCGCTTCCCTGAAGCCTTCATAGTCATCCGAACTCACTGGAAATAAACCTGCAAACACACGGGGCTGAACTTTTTTAAACCCGGGCAATGCTTCGTCAGCCGGATTTGCAACGGTCGTCAAAGTGTCACCGACCGGTGCACCGTCGATGTCTTTGATACCGGCAATAATATAACCCACATCCCCGGCTGAAAGCTCTTCGCCTTTTTTACGTTTTGGTGTAAACACACCAACCTCATCAACCTGGTAAACGTCTTCGGTCGACATAACCTTGAATTTCTGTTTTGGTTTTATTGTTCCGTTAATAATACGTACCAATGAAATGACGCCAACAAAATTATCAAACCATGAGTCAATGATCAGCGCTTGTAACGGTGCATCCACATCACCTTCAGGTTCAGGAATTCTTTCGATCAGTTGTTCCAGTAATTCATCAATCCCGACACCTGTTTTCGCACTGACATTTATCGCATCCGTTGCCTCTATACCAATAACATCTTCAATCTCCTGTATCACACGATCAGGATCAGCCGCAGGCAAATCAATTTTATTCAATACGGGTACCACTTCCAGACCAAGGTCTAATGCGGTATAACAATTCGCAACACTTTGTGCCTCTACCCCTTGCGATGCATCAACGACCAGCAATGCACCTTCACACGCGGCCAGTGAACGTGATACTTCGTATGAAAAATCTACATGCCCTGGTGTGTCAATGAAATTTAACTGGTAGGTATGTCCGTCCTTGGCTTTATAACCAAGTGAAACACTCTGCGCCTTTATCGTAATGCCACGTTCTCTTTCCAGGTCCATGGAATCGAGAACCTGTGCCTGCATTTCACGGTCACTCAAACCACCGCAAACCTGAATGAAACGATCAGCGATAGTTGATTTACCATGGTCGATGTGGGCAATGATGGAGAAATTTCGAATATACTGCATAAATAATTTTATCTTTCTATGTTTTTAAATGTTCAATCAGGAGTTTTACGTCCAGGAAATAATGACAAATTTCGCTATCATTATGCATTAGCACCGGCACCTTTACCCCAAACCTGTCTTCAAGATCAGGGTTGCCTGTTATCTCAATAATCTCGAAACCAAATGTATAATCTTTCTTTAATACATTCAGATGATCTATCATCTCTTCACAGAGGTGACAGCCTGCTCGACTATAAACCTGAAATTGCTGTGACATTGATTATACCCAAAGTGACCCACCCATTAATCTGGCCTAAATACACTATGATTTAACCAAGTCTCATTATAACGTGGAATGGGTATGGCAAGCTAGTAAAAGCAGGAGTATTTATAGTTGATTTTCTTAAATTAAAACTTAATTATCAATAAGATAAGCGTAAGGCGATTGGTTGATAATCGGCCCGGCGTGCATATTTAAACGTATAACCGCGCAACCACCTGAAACAAAGCAGAAATGCAGCAAACCCCGTGACAATGCTAAACACCTCACTAAAGCCTGGATATAACCAGTTACCGAACGCGCTTCCTGCTATTGCGCCTGCAATCAGCGCCAGCAAAGGTAACATGTAAATCATAAAAGACCCTTTGACTACCGCTTGCTCGGGGATACCAATAATGACTTTGTCGCCAACACTGAAGCCTTTTGTATTAACAATTCTTAACTGATTAGGTTTTCGGCTATACCATTTTTGTAACGATGCCGTACCACAACCCTGCTTTGCAGAACAATTGCTGCAACTACTACTGCTCCGGGCCTCAACCCAGATATATTCATCTTCTGCCTTAATAACGATTGCTTCTTCTTCGAGCATAATTATTTATTCGGTGTGTAGCTAACAGAATCACCAATGAATTTCACCGTTGCTTTAGGCACTTCTCCAACAACCGTCACATAATAATCTGATATAACCGTTGTATAGGCATTCACCGCACCTATTTTGGAAAACCCTTTCATCATGGGTTTATCTTTATTCATTGCTTCAATATATACCGACACAGAAGATATACCGTCTGTATACATAAAGTGTTCAACCGGCATCCTGCTCATAGGTAACCCATGCTTTGTTTGCATGCCTTTCATGTATCCGGAAGGTAATCTGGTTACAGCCCACTGACTATCTGTTTTTATATTTTCTTCCTGCTTTTCCTGCTTAAACCATTTATAACCATCAGCACTAATCGTTTGCTCAAGTTTTTCCTGCGGAATTTCGTCTTTGATATCAAGCTGCGTAAACATAACCTGCTCTACCGGGTTGCCACTTTCATCTACCAGATCAGATTTCAGCAACATGGCTGTTTTTTTATCCAACCATAAATGATAGCCATAACGATAAGAATCCTTTGGCATAATATCGATCATTATCGCATCACGGCCGGCCATACGATCTGGCCCTGCCATGTGAAAATGATAATACTGTTTGATATCGTCTGTTAAATGTTGCAAGCCAACGGGCAGGTAATTTTTAGGCCTGCTCTTTTCTACAACCACTGACTTAACATCAGGCAAGATACAAATCAGGCTATCCTTATTTCTGAGAATTTCACGCGGCGATCCGGCCAAAGAAAATAGACGCTCCTGCTCTTCACCATTTACATTTTTATGAATGATTCGCATGGTTTCAATTTGCTTACCATGGATATAAACAAATACACCTTCGTAGTTCAGTGTCTTGATTGCATGCGACATACGTTCGAGCCACTCTTTTGCTTCCTCATCATCACTCGACGCATAGACAGGCAGGGCTGCTAAAAAAAACAAAATCAAACCAAATTGTCGTACAAAAAACGGCACTAAACTAAAACCTCTTTATTTCTTATGTGGTTTTTTAGAATCATATCCGGCTATACGTGCGTAATTAATCATGCCCTGCAAACTAATGCTCGATGTATACTCACTGTGGTTAACCAGATAACCATTTAAACGTCTTTCAGTTTCTGGTTGCTGTCTGTCCCAACGTGTACCGGTAGACACACGCAAAATACCAGTATGAGGCTGAACCTGAGCTAACCGCGGAGATATCTGTGGCGCTTCCTGGATGTTACCCACACCTTGCAAACCAATTACCGCCATTGCCGCAACGGATGCAGCGATAGCAAACCCGGCAACCGGTTTTAGTAAGCGCACTGATTTACTAGCAGAACCTTGAGACGAAATACTATCTTCATGCTCAATAGACCCGCTCACTTTCTGTACCAGATCAGTTGTTACCGTATCAAGCTTGTCGCGCATGGCATCACTTATAATTTGATAACGCGCAAAATCACCCTGCAACCCGGTATCCTGTTTGAGCCGACGCATGAGTAACTCATGTTCCTGCTGTTCCAGTTCACCATCGAATAATGCTGATATTTGTTCGCCAATTTTATCTTTCATCACTGCAACCCTCAGTTTTCACTGTAGATCCTAGGTTATTAATATCCTTACCTGAACATTCCTGACTAAAGCAAAGGCTTTAGTTTTACATCTATTGCTTCTCGTGCTCTGAAGATTCGCGACCGGACAGTACCAACAGGACAATCCATGGCCAATGCTATATCTTCATAACTCAATCCTTCCAATTCACGTAACGTAATGGCTACACGTAAATCTTTCGGTAAATCTTCTATCGCCTGTTTAACCGTATTCTGAATCTCGTCTGTTAATAACAGATTTTCTGGCGTTGCGTTCTCACGTAAATGGCCTGAGTCCAGAAATTGCTCTGCCTCCTGGGCATCAATATCACCAGCTGGCGGCCGCCTGTTCTGCGCTACCAGATAATTTTTAGCCGTATTAATGGCTATTCGATAGATCCAGGTATAAAACGCACTGTCACCACGGAAATTCGCCAGGGCACGGTAAGCTTTTATAAATGCTTCCTGAGCAACATCCTGTGCTTCATGCGGGTCATGTACAAAACGTCTGACAAGGCTGATAATTTTGCTCTGATACTTCAAAACCAGTATATCAAATGCCTTTTTGTCACCATTTTGTACTTGTCTGACCAATTCCAGATCAATGTTTTTCCCTGTCATCAGGGTATTTCCTCTTCTACCAACCCCTATCCCTGACTAACATAAGAATAGACAGTATAGATTTGGCTAAGTTCGACGGCTAAAGTTAAATAATCTAACTATTTTCAACTATTTGAAGCAATTTAACAATGTCTTGAATAATACCCGAAGTTCTGGTGCAATATTCAAATGAATAACAAATATCAACAATTTGACGTACTTATTATCGGTAGCGGTGCTGCAGGCCTGAGCCTGGCACTGCAGTTAGACCATCACCTTAATATTGCCGTGCTCTCCAAAAATCGCCTCACCGAAGGCTCCAGCCTGTATGCCCAGGGCGGCGTAGCCGCAGTACTCGACTCGGAAGACAGCTTTGACTCACATATCAAAGACACCATAGAGGCAGGCGCCAACCTGTGTGACCCGGAAGTAGTACGTTTTGTCGTAGAAAACGGGCCAAAATCTGTACAGTGGTTACTTGATGAAAACGTACCCTTCACCCTGCTCGATGAAGACAAGCCCGGAACGGGTTACCACCTCACACGTGAAGGTGGGCATAGCCACCGTAGAGTCATCCACGCCGAAGACGCTACAGGCAAAGCAATTGAAACAACACTGGAACAACAAGTTAAAGACAAAAAAAACATCCACCTGTTTGAAAACCACCTGGCTATTGACCTGATCACCAGCAATAAACTTGGAAAAAAAGACAACCACTGTTATGGCGCCTATGTACTCAACCGCAATAGCAACGAAGTAGCCGTATTTGAGGCCCCTGTTGTCACCCTTGCCAGTGGCGGTGCAAGTAAGGTTTATTTATACACAAGCAACCCCGATACCTCCACCGGTGACGGCATTGCAATCGCATGGCGTGCAGGCTGTCGTGTGGCGAATATGGAATTCAACCAGTTTCACCCAACCTGCCTTTATCACCCGAAAGCCAAATCATTTCTCGTAACAGAAGCGCTACGTGGTGAAGGTGCACACCTGCTATTACCCGATGGCTCACGTTTTATGCCACAATTTGATCCACGGGCCGAACTGGCTCCGCGAGATATTGTTGCACACGCCATCGACCATGAAATGAAACGCCTGGGTGCGGAATGTGTCTACCTTGATATCAGTCACAAACCTTATGCCTTTATCAAACAACATTTTCCTAACATTTATACTAAATGTCTCGAATTTGGCTACGACATAAGTAAAGAAGCTATCCCGGTTGTTCCTGCGGCTCACTATACCTGTGGCGGTGTCATGGCCAACATACACGGACAAACAGATATCAAGGGGCTTTATGCCATTGGCGAAACTGCATTTACCGGCCTGCATGGCGCAAACCGCATGGCCAGCAATTCATTACTCGAATGCCTCGTGTTTTCAGCATCCGCTGCAAAAAACATAAATGAAAATATAAAACAAATACCCAAACCACCCCGGCTACCTGCATGGGACGAAAGCCGGGTAACCGACTCAGACGAAGAAGTCGTGGTTTCACATAACTGGGACGAACTGAGGCGATTCATGTGGGACTACGTAGGCATAGTCCGAACCGACAAACGCCTGCAACGCGCCAAAAGCCGTGTTGATTTATTGTTTCATGAAATCAACGAATACTATGGCAACTTTCGTATCTCAAATGACCTGATCGAACTACGTAACCTGACCCAGGTTGCCAACCTTATTATTCGCTCGGCACAAAGTCGCAAAGAAAGCCGGGGCCTGCATTACACACTGGATTACCCTGAGCAGGATAATTCAAAACCACCAGTGAATACTATTTTAATTCCTGATGGGCATGCTTCGAA
>JAADHQ010000079.1 GCA_013151795.1 Gammaproteobacteria bacterium
AGTTTTTCAAGGATTTTCCCGGACAGGGTTTTACTTTCTTCATTGACAACCTGATGCATGGTTTTAACCATGGCCTGATACAAGTGCTGATGTAGTGTGGTTTGCAGTTCTTCTGCCAGATGATTCACCATGGCCTGGAGTTTGAGCTCTTCTTTTTCTAAATCATGATGGATTTCGTTCAGGGTGGGAATGGTATCAGTATGATCGCTGATCTCCAGTATGCTTGCTTCCTGGTCTTTTGCCATTGTGTTTCCCTTATTGTTAGAGGTTATGTGTTTTTAAATCGTAACCTCGATCCCGGTAAAATTTATATCGATCACGAGCCTGGGCTTTATATTGAGGATCCTCATTGACCAGTTCGGCTACGCGCTCGAATTGGCTGAAAAATGAAGGGATGTTCTGTGCCAGATTGATTAATACATCGGCCTCGGCGCTAAAATCTTTATTATTTCCGATGGAGATAAGTGTGTTTTTACTATGGTTGTCCGTGCTTTTCTGATGAGGCAGGAAGCTGCCATCGCGAAAGGTCCACAGCAGGTCATCCATGAGTTGAGTTTGTTCAGTGGATTCGGTGTGTATATGAATGCGGTTGCCTAACTGATAGGCTTTTTCAACAATACGGCAGGCCAGAGTATGGCGAGCTGAATTTTCAGTGTCTTTGCTTAAATAAAAATCGATACGGGTCATGAGTGAATCAATTAACGCGATTAAGTAAAAATTGCATCAGCATAGGTACCGGGCGGCCTGTTGAGCCTTTTTCCTTGCCGCTTTTCCAGGCTGTACCTGCAATATCCAGGTGCGCCCATTTGAATTTTTTTGTATAACGTGACAGGAAGCAGGCAGCGGTGATTGACCCGCCGTCACGGCCACCGATATTAGCCATGTCGGCAAAATTGCTATCCAGCTGGCTTTGATATTCATCCCATAAGGGCAGCTCCCAGCCTTTATCGTTAATGTGTTTGCCGGCGTTGAGTAACTCATGGGTTAACGGGCTGTGGTTGCTTAATATAGCCTGTGCATGGTGTCCGAGCGCTACAACGCAGGCGCCCGTCAGGGTTGCAATATCAATAACCACAGCAGGATCAAAACGTTCAGAGTAGGTTAACGCGTCACAGAGGATAAGCCGGCCTTCGGCATCGGTATTAAGTATTTCGATGGTCAGCCCTGACATGCTGGTGACGATGTCGCCGGGTTTGTTAGCTTCTCCATCGGGCAGGTTTTCCGAGCTGGGTACAACGCCGGTGACATTGAGCGGAATGTTAAGCTCGGCGCAAGCCTGCATCACTCCGATAACACTGGCTCCGCCACACATGTCGTATTTCATTTCGTCCATGGCCGCTGACGGCTTGATAGAGATACCGCCTGCATCGAAAGTCAGGCCTTTGCCAACCAATACCACTGGTTTTTCATCATCCTGACCACCTTTGTATTCCATGACAATTAATTTGGCAGGCTCGCGACTACCGCGAGAGACAGACAACAAGGCACCCATACCCAGTTCCAGCATGTCTGATTCTTCCAGAATGGTTGTGGTGAGTGTTTCATGTTGTTGAGCAATGTCACTTGCTTGTTCGGCCATGTAGGTTGGTGTGCAGACATTACCTGGCAGGTTGCCCAGGTCTTTGGCTATTGTCATGCCGTTGGCAATGGCCAGAGCTGATTTGACGGCATCTTCGCATTCGGCAAGCTCACGACGGCTGGGAATACTGATAATAATCTTGCGTAAAGGCCGTCTGAATTCATCTTTTTCAGATTTCATTACATCAAAGCGATATAACACATCTTCTACAGCGAGGATTAACTGGCTTACTTTCCACTCACTTTCCTGGCCTTTGATATTGATATCGGTCAGGTAGAACACGGCTTCCATCGTGCCGCCTTCATTCAAGGCTTTGGTGGCGGTGGTGATGATCCTGTTATATTTTTGCGGGCTTAGTTCTCTCTCTCGACCGCAGCCAACCAGTAATACCCGGTCACATAACGTTCCCGGAACATTATGCAGTAAAAGCGACTGGCCCAGTTTTCCCTCAATGTCACCACGACGGATTATGTTGGAAAGATAACTATCGCTGGCCTTGTCTATTTGTTCTGCTGACTGGGATAACCGGCGAGGCTCAAAAATACCGACAACGACACAGGCCGTCCTTTGTTTTTCGGGATTACCACTTTTTACGCTGAATTCCATCTTGACTCCTGTTGGGCCGGCACAAACTGTTTGGTTTAATTAAACAGTTATGTTTATTTATTGTTCTTTCGTGAATAAGATTAGTGATGTACTATAATGGCTTATAAAGTATTGAATAAAGGTTGTTTTGTTAGCCTTTACCCCAGGTTTAGTACATCGTTCACTAAAAGATAATTACTATTTTTGGAAGTTTACTACAAAAAATGCATTTTTCCAGTCAAAATCATAACTTTTCTTATCTGGACATGTCATGAGCGTGATCATTGATCGCTATATTGGCCGCGAACTACTGAAGACCTTAATAGGCGTTTCAATCGTACTGTATTTTATATTTCTGAGTAACAAGCTGGTTCGGTATCTTGCCGAAGTTGCCTCGGGTGAACTTCCTGGCAGCTACCTGCTTATTATTCTTGGGTTGGCTTCAATGCGATATCTGGTTATTTTCACGCCGCTTGCATTTTATATCTCTATTTTGCTTTTGTTCGGGCGATTATACCGTGATCACGAAATGGCATCCTTGTCTGCATGTGGTATTGGCATGGGTCGTTTATACAGGCCTGTTTTTAATGTCGCGATACCACTGACCATATTGATTGCAGTTTTAAGTTTCTATGTGGTGCCCTGGGCATCCAGTGTCCAAGGAGATTTAAGCAAATTGTTCGCCAGAAATCTTGAGTTTACCGGGATCAGTCCGGGTAAATTTCATGCCAGCGGCAACCGGATTATTTACCTTGAAAAAATGTCTGAAGATAAAACCAATATGGAAAAGGTGTTCATCAAAGTGAAATACGATGATCGAGAAATCCTGATGATGGCAGAAAAGGCATACCTGGAGGTTGACCCGAACACGGATGAGCGATTGCTGGTAATGATTAACGGCTCACGCTACGAAGGCATGCCCGGCGAAAGCGATTTTAAACAACTGAAATTTTCACGCCATGCCATGCGAGTTGCACCATCAAAAAAGAAGGTTGCGTATACCAGTGTAGAATCTTTATCAACAATGGCACTTATTCAGTCAGGTACGATTAAAGCATGGGCAGAGTTACAGTGGCGGGCTGCGATTCCGTTATCTACCCTGGTACTGGCATTTCTGGCCGTGCCGTTATCAAAAATAAATCCTCGTCAGGGACAGTTTGGGAAATTATTTTCCGGGATCTTGTTATACATTGTATATGTCAATTTAATAGCTGTTTCCAAGGCATGGATGGTAAAAGAAACGCTGTCGCTATCGGTGGGCATGACATGGGTACATTTACTGGTCATTTTACTGACTTTGATTATCTTGCTTCGAGAGCATGGCTGGTTTTGGGTCAGGCGATTATGGTTTTCGAGGTTGAGAAATAAAACAGTATGAACATTATCGACCGCTATATAGGTAAGGCAGTATTAATTGGCTCATTGCTGGCGTTTTTAGTATTACTGTCGTTGTCTGCATTTTTCGCATTCATTGAACAACTCGGAGACCTGAAAGGAGACTACACGGCGCTTAAAGCATTGGAATATGTTTTGTTTGTATTACCGAGAAAAGGTTATGAGATTTTCCACACGTCTATATTACTAGGTACATTACTTAGTCTGGGCAGTCTGGCTAATAATAGTGAGTTGGTTGTGTTGCGTGCTGCGGGTATGTCAATCAACAGGATAGCCTGGTCAGTGATGAAAGCAGGCTTGCTACTAATGCTGGCAGCTGGCATTTTAGGCGAAGTGGTGGCGCCGCCTGCAGAGAATTATGCCCAAAAAATAAGAGCGTCTGCTATCAGTGGCTCGCAGTCTATTCGGAGTGGCAGTGCTGTCTGGTCGAAAAACGGGCAAAATTATATCAAGGTTGACAAGATTTACCCGGACTCTCGTTTATCTGGTATCAGTATTTTTACATTTGATAACAAGTTTCATCTGCAGCGTATGATAAGTGCAAAAAATGCTATTTATAAAGATGATACATGGCAGTTGCAAGCGGTTACTGAAACACAGTTTAATGAATTGAATTTCACTCAGAAGCAGTTTGCGAAAAAACAATGGGACGGCCTTATGCAGCCTGAAATGCTTGATACCTTGACGGTTAAGGCACAAAATCTGTCGATTGTTTCATTATTTAAATACGTGCAATATCTGCAGCAGAACCAGCTTGACTCGGCACAGTATGAGCTGGCTTTCTGGATGAAAGTAGTCAAGCCATTTTCAGTGCTGGTTATGTTGTTAATAGCTTTGCCGTTTGTGTTTGGTTCATTACGCTCAACCAGTGTTGGTCAGCGTCTGGTGTTGGGTGTATTACTGGGGCTTGGTTTTCACTTGTTTAATCAGGCGCTTAATCATATCGGTGTTGGCTATGGCTTGAACCCGATAGTGAGTGCATTGATTCCCAGTTTGGTATTTGTTATGGGAGGAATGTTTGCACTAAAAAGAATATTCTAGTTTTGTTGTAGTGAAAAGGTTGTGTTTTTTACATTTTTGGTAAGTATTGTTTTTCAACCCTGACTATTTGCGTTCTTGCCAGCTGATCATAAAGTGCGCGATGTCTTTTGTCCCACAAGCACCATATCAATCCAATACCGAAAGTTAATACACCCAATATAAAACGCACGCATGCCTGGTTCCACCCCAGGTTTTGACCGTTATCCAGTTCAACGCGAATTTTCCATGCGCGCATGCCGAGTGTTTGTCCTCCGTGAACCCAGAACCAGCCGTAAAAGAAAAATATTACCAGAAGAATGTATACCTGAAAGAAAATATTGCCCCGATTAATAGCATCCTGGGTAAACAGCATAACGATGGCAGTGGCGAGAAATAGCAATGCAATCAGTAATATAATGTCATAAATAAACGCGCCTATGCGACGTTTAATGCCAACATAAATTACAGTTTGCTCAGATGCTTGTTGCTCTGTTTGCATAACGTTTTGCCTTGTCAGGTTGATATATTTTGTGCTACTACTAAGTAAATGAACTTGCCCATAAAAATAAAAGGCATCTTAACAAAAGAGGCACCATGAAGATTCTAACAGATTTAATAGGCATGCCGGGTGTTATCTGTGCAGGCGAATACTCATACAGGGGAGACCGTTTTACCTACAAGGGGCAAATGGATGATGAGCAGGCAAAACAGGCATCAATTATGTGTCGTGCAACAACGATGAGTGTTTATATGCAAACAGATATGCTGGGCGCTTTTTGCAAGGATAGTGGCTGGGCACCGAACCGGGGTTGGGTAGTAAAAGGCCCGCAATTTACAGTTTGTGTTATAGCGAATATTTTTTGTTTTATTAATGAAGCTCAGGGTTCATTGAATCGAATTCTGGAGCACATGCAACAGGAATTATCAGATGTTACCAATGAGCTTGTTTAAAGGGACTATAGTGAGGAGGTTGTTATGCCCGATTTGAATCAGTTAATGGCCTTGCCGGGTGCATTAGCATCATTTGAATTTACCGATAAGGGTGAATTGATTAAGAGTAATTTTACTGAAGGTGGTGGCCTTGATGAGACTGCACTCGATCTTTTGTCGCATGTCTGCGTTGCCAATACTGCAATCGCGACCATGCAGGCCAGGGGTTGGGAAAACATGACAGGTAATAAAGGGTTTTATCCCGTAGAAGGGTTTTCCATGATCGGCCTGGACTGGACGACAGTAACGCATGGTCAGTTTGGCGTTGTGATGGAGAATGACAAGGCTGATATCGAAGCGGCATATAGTGCATTGGCATGATCAAGCGCGTACTGGCACTGGATGGGGTTCTGGCTATTTGCCATTTTCGTGATGATGGTTCTTTTGTCGAGGGTTACGGCATGATGCCGGAAGATCAAATGGCAGGTCTGGCGCATTTTGCGCACGATTACAAGCGTATCGTACAGGGAAATACCGACCAGCTGTCTATGTTCACAGGCATCAATGGCTGGACACCGCCTTCTGGTTGGGTAGTGCATGGCCAGACACATGTTGTTTGCAGTGTTGGTAATATTGTTTGTTTGCTGGATGAACAAGCAAGCCTGTCAGAAGTAATACAGGAAATGCATGAGGTTTCGAGCTGGTAGCAGGTGAAAAGCCGGAATATAATATTTGTAGTGCAGAGAACCGCAAAATATTATTTGTTGTTTCTGATCTTCATAATACGGTACTGTCATTCTACTCGCATCAAGCCTGTGCTTAATATAGCCTTGATGGATAATGGAATACTTTTAATCTTTGCGTTAAAGATTTCTTTATTTTTACATTGTCATCTGCAGTTATCAGCAAAAAGATCGACAGGATCACCCTATTCAGCTAGAGAAATGCTATCATATCAGCTTTAATTAAATGGTTTTGTGACGGGAAACAGCAAACAATTATCAATGGTTTTATTCAGGAAAATTTCCAAGATATTCAAGGCATCGGCTAACCGGTCTGAGCCATCTTCTGCATCACATATTATTCCACGCCCGCAGCACAATATTTCCCGAGAAAATATCAGTGAAAATGCACTGAAGGTCCTTTACCGTTTGCATAAAGCGGGTTATCAGGCATGTCTTGTGGGCGGTGCGGTACGCGATCTTGCGCTGGGTCTTGAGCCCAAAGATTTTGATGTGGCAACCGACGCCAGCCCGGAAGATGTGAAATCATTATTCCGCAATTGTCGATTGATTGGCCGTCGTTTTCGTCTTGCGCATGTATTTTACGGTCGGGATATTATCGAAGTGGCTACTTTTCGTGGCAGTGGTGATATGGATGTTAGTGCTGATCAGTTATCACATTCAGATGAAGGCCGGATTTTACGCGATAATGTTTATGGGTCTATTGAAGAAGATGCACGTCGTCGTGATTTTACTGTAAATGCGATGTACTACGACATCAGGGATTTTTCTGTCCTTGATTACATGGATGGCATGAAAGATATCGAGCAAGGTATCCTTCGAATTATTGGTGAGCCGGAACAGCGTTATCGTGAAGACCCGGTGAGAATGCTCAGGGTAGTTCGTTTTGCGGTAAAACTGGGGTTTAAGATACACCTTGAAACCGAAACGCCGATATTTGATCTGGCAGGGTTGCTGGATGATATTTCACCTTCACGTTTGTTTGACGAGAGCGTTAAATTATTTATGTCGGGACAAGCCTTGCAAACTTTCGAGTTACTGAGGCACTATGGATTATTTGCGTATTTGTACCCGATGACTGAAGAAGCCTTGTCAATCGAAGACCACGATTTTCCGATTATACTGGTGTCTCAGGCAATGAAAAATACTGATGAGAGGCTGCAGTCTGGCAAGTCAGTAACACCGGCATTTATTTATGCGTCTATATTATGGGAGCCGGTCAGATTGCTTGCCGAGCGTATTAATGAAGAAGAAGACTTGCCCGCATTCCCGGCGATGCAAAAAGCGATTGCGAAGACGTTACAAAAGCAGTCTCAACATACTGCTATTCCCAAACGGTTTAGTATCTTTATGCGTGAAGTATGGCAGTTGCAGGGGCGTTTCGAATTTACCACCGGTATGCGGCCCTATAAATTATTGTCACACCCACGATTTCGTGCAGCCTATGACTTTTTGCTTTTGAGAGCAGGGTGTGGTGAAGTATCTCAGGAATTGGCAGACTGGTGGACGCACTTTCAGGACGCTACTTCATCCGAAAAGAAAAAGATGACTCGGCCGGGTAAGCGACCAGGCAAGAAAAAAAAGTAATGTCGGTTCGTGTGTTTCTTGGTTTGGGCAGTAATCTGGATAATCCCTTAAAACAATTGAAGCGGGCAGTCTCGGCCTTGAGAGAGCATTCGCAAATTGAATTTATTCGGGTTTCCAGTGCTTATCTCACTAAACCGATGGGCCCTGAAGATCAGGCTGATTATTATAATGCCGTAGTAGAACTGTCAACGGCGTTATCGGCTGAAGCGTTATTAGTAGTGACGCAATCCATTGAGCAGCAACAGGGTCGAAAATATAATGGTAAACGCTGGCATGAGCGTATAATTGATCTGGATATATTATTATATGGCGATGAGCGGATAGACTCGGACAACCTGATTGTCCCTCATCCCGGGTTACACGAACGAGGTTTTGTTTTGTTTCCGTTATATGAACTTGATAAAAATATTAATATTCCCGGGAAGGGTAGCATTGACCAGTTTATGCAATCCGAATTGACCGGCGAAGTATTGCGAAAACTGGATACGGTGTTATGACATTGGCTACATCACATCATCGCTATATAGTTATTGAAGGGCCGATTGGCGTGGGTAAAACCAGCCTGGCCCGACGTCTGGCTGACAGCTTTGGTTCAGAGTTAATACTGGAAGATGCTGCAGGCAATCCTTTTCTTGATCGTTTTTATGATGATCCTAAATCGGCTGCCTTGCCGGTACAATTATTTTTTCTTTTTCAACGAGCCCAGCAAATGCAGTCATTAATGCAGGATGATATGTTCACCCCGGTCAGAGTGGCAGATTTTTTGATGGACAAGGATCGCTTGTTTGCAGAGCTTACACTTGACCAGCATGAATTGAACCTCTATCAGCAGGTTGCGGATAATCTTTCTGTAGAGGCACCAAAACCTGATCTGGTTGTGTATTTGCAGGCACCTGCAGATGTCCTGAGAGAGCGTATTTCGGGAAGAAATATCAAAGCCGAACAGATGATCGATAATGACTACCTGACACGTCTGGTTGATGTCTATTCACGTTTTTTTCATGATTATAATGAAGCGCCATTATTGATAGTTAATGCCGCTGACATAGATCCGGTTAACAATGATGATGATTATCAGCTATTATTAAAGCGTATCTTGTCCATGAAGAATGGACGCCATTATTTTAACCCGTTGCCAATAGCGATGTAATTAATTTATGTATAGCGAAAATAACAAACCTCAGGCCAGAGTAACGATTAATACATTGTCTAAGATGAAACAGGCAGGTGAGAAATTCTCATGTCTGACGGCATATGACGCCAGTTTCGGGCATGTGCTTGATCAGGCAGGCATTGATGTCATCCTCGTTGGGGATTCACTGGGGATGGTGATCCAGGGGCATGAAACAACCGTGCCTGTGAGTATGGATGACATGAGTTACCATGCGGCATGTGTTGCAAATGGCATGAGCAGGGCGATGCTCATGGTTGATATGCCGTTTATGAGTTATGCAACGGTCGATAATGCACTTGTGAATGCCGCACGATTGATGCAGGAAGGTGGTGCACATATGGTCAAGCTGGAAGGTGGGCGCTCCCAATTGCCTATCGTTGAGGCATTATCAAAAAATGGTATACCGGTTTGTGCGCATATTGGCTTGCAACCCCAGTCGGTGCATAAACTGGGTGGTTATCGTGTGCAGGGGCGCGAAAAATCTGCAGCGGATGCAATGCTGATTGAGGCCGAAGAACTACAGCAGGCGGGCGCTGATATTATTCTACTGGAATGCGTGCCGGCTTCATTGGCTGATGAGATAACAAAAAACGTTGATGTTCCGGTAATTGGTATTGGAGCAGGAGCGGGTACAGACTCTCAGGTTCTCGTGTTGCAGGATATTCTCGGGATTACCGCAGGCAAGACACCGAAATTCAGCAAGAATTTTATGCAGGGCGCAAATAGTATACTTGAGGCCATCGAACATTATGATGCGGCTGTTAAAGATGGCAGCTTTCCATCTGCAGAACATATTTTCTCCTGATTAACAGCACGGTTTCAGACGTTTTTTGTATTAAAGCCAGTTGATATCCGGATTATCAGGCTGGTCATACAAAGATAATCTGCTTTACGATACAATCATTCCATGCAAACTGTTAAAACCAGATCACAAACCAAATCTACCGTGCAACGCTGGAAACAGGCCGGTGAGAGCGTTGCCTTTGTCCCTACCATGGGTAATTTACATGAAGGTCATCTCAAGCTGGTTGATACCGCGCGCCAGCATGCAGACAAGGTCGTCGTCAGCATTTTTGTGAACCCTGCCCAGTTTGGTAAAAATGAAGATATTGACAGTTACCCGAGGGAGCTGGAGCTTGATAGTAAAAAGCTGGCCGAGCGTGGTGTTGATTTGTTGTTTGCTCCCGAGACAAACGAAATCTATGCAGATGATACAAGTCAGGCAACCTGGGTTGAGGTACCAAAACTATCGAGTATTCTATGTGGTGAGTTCAGGCCGGTTCATTTTGTCGGAGTGACTACCATTGTTGCCAAGCTGTTTAATATTGTCCAGCCGGATGTTGCTATTTTTGGTGAAAAAGATTTTCAGCAATTATTTCTGATAAGAAAAATGGTTAATGACCTTGATTTTCCAGTTAAAATTATCGGTATGCCTACAGAACGGGAGGCTGATGGCCTGGCAATGAGTTCACGGAACAGCTATTTGTCAGCACAAGAACGCAAGCAGGCCCCGTTGTTGTATCAGGCGTTAAATCAGCTTGCTTCTGAAATAAAAACATCCAGTGATGATTATCGAAAATCAGAAGAAAATGCCGCTAAATTCATCGAAAATGCAGGATTTATGGTCGATTATGTCAGTATTCGTCGAGTTTCTGATTTGCAGCCTGCAAGCCATCAGGACCATGAAATCGTGATTCTGGCCGCTGCCAGACTAGGCAAGACACGTCTGATTGATAACATTGCCATTAATATCTGATATAATCAGCAAT
>JAADHQ010000026.1 GCA_013151795.1 Gammaproteobacteria bacterium
TGGGAGTGAACCCTTCATCCATGAGAGATGACGAACACTGGATGCAGGAAGCCATCAAGCTGGCAAAAAAAGCGGAGTTAGAAGGTGAAGTACCTGTTGGCGCGGTGTTGGTGCTGGATGATAAAATAATCGGCACAGGCTGGAATAAACCCATAAAGAATCATGACCCCAGCGCACATGCAGAAATTCAGGCCCTAAGAGATGCGGGTAAACAACGCGGTAATTATCGTCTGCCAGGGACAATTTTATACGTTACCCTGGAACCCTGTACCATGTGTGCAGGTGCAATAATACATGCACGCATCGAACGTCTGGTATTTGGAGCCTACGATTGTAAAACAGGTGTCGTAGAAAGCGTAGACCATATCCTCGATCAGCCATATCATAATCATAAAGTGCTACACGAAGGTGGTGTGCTGGAGAAAGATTGCAGTCAGCAATTAACATCATTTTTTAAAGCCAGACGCTCAGGATAATTTTTTAATTTTGAAAGATGGAGATGAATTAATGATGAAAATAAAATCCTGTATTGATGATTCCAAATCCTCAATATATCGGGATAGCGATGATTGCAAAGATTACCCTGGACCTATGTCACAGAAACAGAAAGCTCTCGTTGAAGATGATGATTTCGATTTGGGAGATGGTCTGGAATTCTAACATCACTGTATTCTTTATTTATTCCGACCATACATTTGTTTATCCGGAAAAGGTTGCTTATAAATGTTTATTTTTAAAAATAATTCAGCTGAACATATATCCTCTGCCAATTCTTTATTGTTATATATATGCAGATTAATTTTACCTGGATTAGTACTCGCTATTAGCTCGAATCATGCGCTGGGTAGCGATCTCTATCAATACGCTATGTACGCTACACCCGATAGCACTAAAGACAAGTGCGAATTGAAGGGACGATATTCGTTAAACAATCAATATCCGCGATCTATCCCTGGCAAACATACTGGCCACGGATGTTGGGTAACTATGCCAAAAGATCAGTATGAGGCCAGATTTCAGTTCTGCTATTTTAGTGGCATTAACCTTCATATGATCCAGGAAGGTCAGTCATCAGAATGTTTTATCCAGGAAAGAGATGATGATTATGCATTTATTGCCTATATTGGCCGCAATAATAATCCGAAAAGTCAGGTCATATGTTATTTTACCTGTTTGGGTAAAACTGAGAAATAAAAAAATAATGAATAGATATTTTTATTCAACCAAACAATCTGCTTCATGCTTTTTTATAGAATAGTTCTGCACACAAGTATTTTCCGCCACGCATGATGCATATTTGCTCATGGATAAGCAATGTCCGTTCAAATTTCGGGCTGAATCGAAAGAAAGTCTCGCATATTTATAATATGACATAACCGATCGCAAGCATCGGTATTACAGCTCCTAACAGGTTGCAGAAAATGGAAAGAACTATCCAGGCCGTATGGACGGCAATAGGCAGGGCATGCCCTTCAGTGCCACACGAGTACACAGTAGACAGCAGTCATTACCGCCAGTATAAAATATCCGCCCAGTACAGGTAAATGCATTGTAGCCTCTTTTTTCAGTCACCAGTTGCAGCGCCTTAAAAATAATTTGATATATGCATGATTTCGAGTTGCCACTTTACCATATCACTTTATAGCCTCTGCACCTTGGTTAGAGGATGTTAGCTGCATTCTCCTTACCTGTTTCTTTATGAATATCTATTTTTATTTAATCGCCTTTAGCCGGATAACCCGTCAGAATTATAATAGAATATTAGTTTTAATTTTATTGTTCTATACCGACATTTACCCCTCTACGCTACAAGTTAGAATACCTTAATCATCCTGTACCAAAGGGACCCATGGTATAATTTATCGACTGTTTTACCACTATCCAGATCACTAAAACCAATCGAACCATTACCCCAACCAGTAATAATATTTTTCATATCTGGATCAATAACAATAGGGGCATCTCCAGGCATAGAAGACAGTTCAATTTTTCTTACCATGCGCCGGTCCGAGGAATTATATAACAACACTTCGTAATCGTTCAGCTCTGCTATATATGCCCCATCATTTGAAAAAGAAAACCCTTCCGGTCCTGCGGCTGGTGTTGAAGCCATACCTACCAGCTTGCCTTCAACATGAAGAATCTTCTGCTTTGGTTTTTTGAATTCATCAACACCATAAAGTGTAATATTCTTATGGGAGTAATGGTAAGTTAGCAGCTTACGGCAATTTCGACTAAATGCGGCAAGACTGATATTATCATATTGATCGCCTTGTACCTTGCCCAAGGTATCTCCTGTCATAATACCCGGCCAATTTTTTTCCACATTCCATATCTTCAATTCGCCAGCAAGATTCAGTGTATAGACACTGTTTTTATCAATACAAAACGTTTGTATATAATCGTCATCTCCGGTCAATATTTTTTTTACCCCATCTCCCGCCAGGGCGTAGAGTGTCATTGATTTTGAATATGCTACAGCCAAACGATCACCCTTTTGATTAAACATCAGATGTCTTATAGGTCGAGTACCATCTATTTCAAGTAATAAAGATTTTTCCGGCAATCGCCATATCATGACTGAGCCATTGTCTCCGCCACTGGCAAGAAGTTTTCCGTCATGACTAATGGCCAGAGCATCGACAAAACCCGGATTTCCAAGTTCCATAAGAAAGCCATAAAATACTATGGTCAATACTGGAAACAGGATTATTATTAATATCAATTTCCTGCGTCCTGACCCTCTGGATTTACTAACCATGGTATCAACTTGCATTTCACCCGGTTGATCAAGGTCTTGTGTAGCAGGTGAAAAAGAATCATCAACGACTGCACCACATTCCCCACAGAAGCGATCCGCCATATCAAGTTCAGTGCCACACTGTGCACAATAAGATTTTTCAGTATTATTCATTGCTTACATTTCTCTCATGGAAATCATCAGATCGGGGTTCCGCAACTCGTGCAGAATTTGACATCAGGTTTGAGTTGCTGGTCACATTTAGGGCAAAACTTTTTTCTCGCATCAGGCGACGTGGTGCGTTGCCTGTCACCATCAACATTTGACTGTTTGGCAGCTGACAATGGTGATGCGCAAGCTGGACAGAATTTGTGCGTTACAAGCACTGGTTCTCCGCATGACGAACAGCTCAATTCCGACGCGGCCGATTCTGTCTGTTCTGGCAGGCCCAGGAGTGAGTTTCTTAACTTATCAAGCGAGGAGTCTAGAAAAACATGTTCTGGCAGAAATTCGAGCATTTCCAATGCTTTTTCCCTGTGACCACTAGCCATAAAAGCTTTTGCTGCCAATACTCGAATAAGCGGATCGAATGCCTGGGGGGCATCCCAGAGCAGTCGTTCATATTCCATTGCTGCCGCTTCGGTATAACCACTGATCTGCAACGCCAGGGCCTGGTGCACCTTGAGCCCCTGGTGCTGAGGGTCAATCCGCAGTCCAATATTGAGGTTTGCCAATGCTGCCATAAAATCGCCATTGGACGCATTATTCGTGGCACAAATCATTGCCAGGCGTGCTGCATTTGACTCATATTTTTCGACAACCCCTGGATAATCTTTTACAAACTGATCCAGTTCATCAAGAAGAACGTCAAGGGATACAGGGTTCGAGCCAAAAATAGTCTCCGCCTTTTCTCGGTGGACAGGGAATGGTACCGGTTCAAATTCAAGACGCTTCAATACTTCGTCTGGCAATGTATAAAAACTGTAGTCTGAATCCGTCATAGCATTATTTTAACCCGGCTAATTCTGGCAGAGGAGATTCTTTTGTAAAGCGTATCCCGCGCCGAAGGTGTCCATCCGGACTCATTGTAAGTACAGTTTCTCCTCCATTTTTCCAATGATTAGCAGCCAAACTGGCATGCAGCTCCTGCGCTTTACCAAGCGCTTTTTCGTATTCTGGAGTCCCGGGTTTATAAAGGCTGGTAACATCCGCAACCAGATTGGTTTCTACTCCATGCTGCCCGGGCGCACCACTTTTAGCCCAATAATCCGGACCTCCTTTTGTCGTATCTCCTCTCCAGGCAGCCTTCAGCTTTTCGTACCTTTCGCCTGGCGGGACCATCTTTCCACTCGTGGCATCCTTGAAATAAACACCGTCAATATCTCCAGCAAAGGGTTTAAGTTCTGTCGTACCATCAGCCTTATGAATAACAGCATGTAGCTTGCCATTTTTTTCGACCACCGAGCCCTCGGTAACGAGTTTAGTGACACTCTCCCGATTTTCAACATAATCTTTTAAGCGCGCATCATATCGCTCGTTAACCTTGTTCCATAAATGTTCTGGCACTTTATCTGGATCAGGATTTTTCGGTTTAAAATAACCCACCAGTCCCTTGTCTTCAGTTTTAACTCCCAGGTAAGTATCTGCTTCAGAGATGGTTTTCGATTTAATCGTTAGCGGCTTTGGAACTGCCTTGCCATCACGAATGTGACGCATCGAATCAACATTGGTGCTGCGTGTACCAATAATAACATCCTCATCTTTGGCAAATCTTGCCATGTCATCAATTTGCGCTCCTGTATAGCCAGTACCATTGGCCAAATTTCGATCCACCAGGGCACCTGAGGGGAGCTCACTAACATACCCTTCTGGATCGGTTGCCATATCGGGAATTCCATCACGCCGTGCGGCCGCACCTTCAGGAGTGTTCACAGGCCCTCTACGTTGATTAGCCAGGCGTTCGCGCATTTCATCAATGGTTTCTCGCCTTGCGCTGTTCGCTGTTGTCGTAGACTTTGTGCCTTTAGCCGCATCACCCGCTGTATCTGCGGCCTTCGCACTCTTGGTTGCATCACCTGCCGCATCGACTGATTTTGTAATATCAGCAGCTTTGTCCGCTCCTTTTGCGACGCCTGCAACATCACCCGCAGTATCCGCTGCTTTTGCAGCCTTGACGGCATCACCAGCTGCATCTATCGCCTTTGCGGCATCAGCTGCAGCGTCTAGCGCTTTGGCACCTTTAATCGCATCTCCAGTTGTATCCGCGATCCTGATCAGACTACCAAATTTACTGGCACCTTTAAGAGCGGTGGCGCCAGCGCTTACAAATACACCACCCGTATCTATTGCTCCCCACATTGCCCGACCCATTCTTTCAGTTACAGGTACATCCGGATCGATAGCCTTTTCCCAGTTATCGACACCTAGCACAGCTTTGCTTATGGCTACAGCTGCACCCGCAGGTTCTTTCCATGCTTCCTTTACAAGATGCACGGCAACCTTACCCACGACTAAACCACCGTCACCGACATTTTTCATTACTTTTACGGTACGCCCAAAATCACCCGACATAGGCGCATTAAGATCTTTGAGTGTCTCTACGGCTGTTTCACCAGCAATTCTCCAGTTTTCCGGTTTAGCGAGTATTTTCGCAGCACTGACCGCCGCAGATGCGACAGCATCAATAAGAGCACCTGGCGTGTCGGTGATAAGCTCAATCCCATCATCGACAGACCCACGAAAGAATCCCTTGGCCAGGTTGATACCCCAGCCTATCCCCGTGTTGTCGATACCCGGAGTAGCCTCGATTAACTCCTCGATGGACGGTGCTTCATCAGCAGGCGAAAGTTCTTCTTCGGCCTGGCGCTGTATTTTCTCTCTAGCTGCACGAAGCTCCTCCTTTTCAGCGAACTCCTGTGCTCGTTCAGCAGCATGTCGTTCTTGCGTATCACTACGCCATTTTTCCCGTATCTTATCTGTCTCCTGGTCGTGGTGTTGAATTTCAATTTCACGATTACGGTGTTGGCGGTCCATTTCCCGGCGCCATTTTTCGACATATTTCTCAGCTTCCTGACGCGAGACGCCAGTTAAGTATTCCTCGCCGGTTTCCGGGTCTTTTTCTGGAATCCAGTATTGGCCATCCTTATATTCGATTTCGCTATTGTTATCCGAAGGATCGTACAGGGGCGGCGGTTTGGGTTCAGGAATTTCAGGATCTTCTCCGGTTTCAGCCGACGACGAGGCATTTGCCAATCCTTCAGCTACCGCATCACCGATTTCGTCTGCAGTGAATTCGACCCCGGCCTGGATCGCCTGGGCAATGGCGGCGGCTATACTGGTGGCAATCTGGACGGCTATTCCTGCAGCAATAAGGATGGCTGCAATGGCTGCAGCAGTGGCCGCAGTTGTTTTGGGATCAGGAAGGGAGATCTGATTATCGGGTTTTTCACCGGAGCCATTACTGTAACCAGCGGTGCCGCCGGAAAATTTTATGTCGCGAAATTCCTCTTGAACAATCTGGGTTGCAATAAGCATGATCCGGTCAACAAGTTCCTCATCTATCATAGGAACATCAGGTTGACGGTGTTTAAAGTTTGTGAAAGTGAGAGAAAGTCCTACAGAAGGCGTATTTTCGTCATTAGATTGCCCCCCTAAAGGATATTCAAAAAATGCATTTACTGTATTTAATCGATCTGCATCAATAAGTTTTGTTACATTATTTACGAGAAGATACGCATCCTGGAATATCGACGTGGTATTTTCTCTCTTTGGAGGTGTAAAGGCCTGTGGAGGATAAAGCCACGATTCCATCCTTTCTTCCTTCCCGATAATTTTTGAGATAAACATTGATGCAGAAATGCCATTGTAGTCCTTTTCCTTCAAACTGCCTTTCACAGAATAAGAGTAAGGTGTTGCAGTAATTTTATTTCCATTCCAAAAATAAAAAGTGGAATTTTTTGTATGATCCTTATGCCTGGAAAAAGCTACGTCAGGATTCCCATAGCCATCACGTTTGAAACTCTCTAGCCAACTTTTTTCTTTAGATTCTATATTGGTTAAAATATTAATGCGTACCCTGTTTACACTAAATTCAAGCTCTGGACTTTCTCCTAAAGTGTTTTCCAATGGCGAGGAATAAGTACCAGGGAAAGATTTTTTAATAGAAACATCAGGGTAACCGTAAGAAAAATCTAAAAGAGACTCCTGTTTGTAGAAATTAAGTGAGAGCAATTTTTCGATTAAACGAGCCTTTGTTCGTTCCAATGCAACATCATACTCATCTGCGTGTACTGTATTGCTCACCAATGCCAGTAACAAAACCAAAGGCATGGTAAGAACAAGTAGCCTGGATTTTTTTTGTGGAGATTGCTGGTTTTTCACGAAAAGCATATCGACAAATATCCTTACTGGGTCTTTGATTTGGCAAGAGAGGCTCGTTTACTCAGGAGCACAAGTGAGACGACGATAAGCATGGCCGTAGTAAACGCCCCGGTCAGCAGACCGGTGGCTACAAGAAAAACGCTCTGGGCTGCTGCACCTAATATCTGGGTGGAGCCGAAGGCAATGATCCAGATGACCAGATACTTTGTTGTCCTATGCGCAAAGATTGCGCCATCTTTTTCAAAAACCACATGGCTTCTAGCGCGCAGATAACCGACCAACAAGCCGGCCCCGGCTGCGACGAGCAGTATCTTGCCGGGCGGCATGGCAACCCCGAATAAAATGAGTTGAATCACATAACTTATAAGTGCGGCACTGGGCGGCAGGAGGCAAGTCAGGATCATCAGGCGCCAGGGCTTCCTATAGGTCCAGGCCATCATGCCGAACGATCCGACAAAAAGCCATAACATGCCTAAGATTTGTTTCTCCTGGGTGATGAGAATGATCCCAGGACCAAGAACAACAGCACTCAATAGCAAGCTCTTTGCTAGCCCCTTGGTTGCCGCTTTGATAATCAGTGCACGTTTATTAACTTGTTTTACTGGCTGGTCACCAGGGTGAAGTTCGGTATTGGTTTGCTGTTTAGCGTGGATATCTTTCAGCTGTGATACAGAATTGGCCTTGTTTCTTTTTTTACCATGCATTTCATCATTCGGCTTCATCGCAGCACCACAATTCGTGCAGAAGCTAGCTCCTGAGCGTAATAGTTTTCCACACTGTCTACAGAACGCCACCGCCTGCTCTCCTTATAACTTCAACCGACTGAAAGTATCTTTATTTTGCTCAATTAATTACTCGCATCTCACCAACTTTCTAACAGTCCAGATAAATTGTGACGGGCTTATTGCTGGCTAGTGACCTGATTATCATCATCAGTTATTACACCGACAAATTTCTCTGATGAAACTATAGGTGTTTTCATTAACACAATGAGAAATAGCATGAATACTATATAACGTCTTCCTGGTACTCCTTCAAGGTGATAAATCAGGATTCAGTTGGTCTGTCAGCATTTATGGCAAGGCGCGTCTCGCAGCGAATGGACATAGTCCTTTGCCCGAATTGCATATTTTTCCCCATAGAAACTTTTTTGTTATAGAGCATATTAACTTGTTTTAATTCGTGATTATTTAATAAAAAGTTTATAATATAGTCTATTTATTACATTGACATAAATCAATTCTTTTTGTGTTCTTTAACCCATACAGGTAAAGATTTTATAATACTCCTTATCTGCCCCTTCTCATTTTCAAGTATCCTTTTTAACATTGCCATCGAGCCATGACCATCACTCCATTGGTCTATAGATTTTAATAACTCCCGGTACGGGAATATATAACTCACGTAAAGCACAATGTTTCCCGATAATTCCTTTTCATCAGAGGGTTCGTGTATTTTAATACTACCCTTAAGCCTCCATATCTCTTTCTCATCAGCTTTCATTGGCCCAAAAAAAGCCGGTACCTCATCATTGAATTCAATCACTTTAGAATGACCGATAGCAGATCTGGGTCGGATCTAAGCAACACCTTGAATATTCTATAAAAGGACGTAAAATAAATGTTGTATAAGGGCTTAAACGTTCTATTTTATGGATAAAAAGGCTCCTTTAAGGAGGAAGTGTAATGCCCGGAGCCAATAGTTATTTTTTTCAGGTCATGTCAGGCACTGATTTTCAACTTAGTTTGTTTGGTAGCTCAGTCAAGGAATAGACATTTTTTAAAGAAATTATTGGTAATGGTATTTTTCATGGTGTTTACTCTACCTGTCAGTTCTAACCAATTGTATTTACAATATTTAACAAGCTTATTAACAAACGAGCGGGAATAAACCTTTCATTCATTAGTAATGGTAAACAAAAGAAGTAAAAACGATGTGGTTAAAACTTAAAATATCAATAATTTCAATCAGCCTTGTTCTGGTTAGTGGATGCAGCATTTCCTCTAAACAATCAATGCCACTTGCTGCTGTAATAGACAAGAGTGAGTCCAGTCAGTTTGTTGGTAGTAATACGAAGCCCGTGACTTACCAGATTTCGGCCGTTGACAAACTAATGAATGATGCAAAAAATTTGCAAAAAAGCGGTCAGCCAGTAAAAGCAATCGCAATACTTGAGCGAGCATTAAGAATCAGACCCAGAAACCCGTTTATCTGGTCACAAATGGCACAATTGCGGTATTCACAACAGCAATACAAGGAAGCAGAATCATTGGCTTTGCGGTCAAATCAATATGTGGGAAGTAATGTTGTTTTATCTCAGTCCAACTGGTTATTGATTGCCAATGCAAGAGCAAAACTGGGAAACAAGGCAGGATCAATCGCTGCACGTAAAAAGGTCGGTAAATAGGCTCAGATTATAATAATTCACTGAACTATCAGTTACTTTCAGTATATTTTCTTTGCAGCATCTTTCGTTTCGTATTATTATATTACTCATTATTTCTATGCAGGTAATTCACTTTGGCCGTTTATTCAGTCGATAAACTCATCTCGGAAGCACGAAGAATTGCTGCGGATTATCGTCGCGCTACGGGTAAGAGTCTGGGCGGCGTCAGTGGTGAGATTGCAGAGAACGATGCCGCACGGTTGCTAAACCTGGAACTGGTCAATGATGCCTCGGTGGGTTACGACGCGATTGGCAAAGGTTCGCGTGAAGGTAAAAAAATCCAGATTAAAGGCCGGGCTATTTTCGACGAAAGCAAGTCAGGCCAGCGCATTGGGCAGCTCAAGGTAGGGCAGGAATGGGACAGCGTTGTGCTTGTCATCATGAATGAAGACTTTGAACCTGTCGAGATTCACGAAGCAACACGAGAAGCTTTAGCAGAATCATTGGATGACAAGGGCAATAAAAACAAACGTGGCGCTATGTCACTGTCCCGCTTCAAGCATCTGGCCGAACTGGTCTGGTCTGCAGAAGAAGACGAAGCAGGCGAGACTAATGGAAATGTCTAAACAGTTTTACGAACCTGATATTTAACCCTGATGCTGAATGCTTCTGAAATTCTTGGGCCAGATGGTCCTTTTTCTCAAAATATTGATCATTTCGCAGCCCGTCAACAGCAGATAGACATGGCAGAAGCTGTGCAGTCTGCACTTGAAAATGAATCGATTGCTATTATTGAAGCCGGTACAGGCACGGGTAAAACCTTTGCTTATCTTGTGCCTGCCTTGCTCAGTGGGAAAAAGGTTATTGTTTCTACTGGCACAAAAAACTTGCAAGACCAGCTTTTCCATCGAGACTTACCTCATGTATGCGACATATTAAAACTACCCGTCAAGGTTGCCCTGTTAAAAGGCCGGGCTAATTATTGTTGCAAATATCGTCTGGATATTACTTTGATGGAAGGCAGGTTACGTTCACGTAGTCAGATTGCAAATTTACAAACTATTCGCGAGTGGTCAGGTAAAACAAATTCAGGTGATATTGCCGAAATTCGAGGAGTGCCCGAGGACTCCATGATCTGGCCAATGGTCACGTCCACCGTTGATAATTGCCTTGGGTCAGATTGTCCGTCATTTAATGGTTGTTTTGTTATGGAGTCTCGCCGCAAGGCACAGGAAGCAGACTTGCTGGT
>JAADHQ010000073.1 GCA_013151795.1 Gammaproteobacteria bacterium
CCCGTTTCAAATATTTCAACGGTAGAAGACTGCTCGTCATATGCCGGTGGCTTACGGTGAATTGGCAAACGTATTTCTTCACCAATTGGACCGGCATCATCTACCGGATTACCCAGTACGTCCATGATTCGACCCAATGTTTTCTTGCCAACAGGAACCTTGATAGGTGAGCCTGTACCATCAACTGCTGATGCGCGTTTCAGTCCGTCGGTTGAGCCCATTGCAATCGCCCGCACAACACCATCACCCAGCTGCTGCTGAACTTCCAGTGTCAGGCCTGACCCGTTTACGATAAGTGCATCAAACATTAGGCATACTTTCACGGTCAAACTCTACGTCGACAACCGCACCAATGATTTGAACAATCTTTCCAGAACTCATTTTCCGTTCCTCTTGAAGATACTTAAAATTTAAAATTCGTTAAAAAATTATACTGCAGATGCGCCACTAACGATCTCGGATATTTCCTGAGTAATCGCAGCTTGGCGCGCCTTGTTATAAACCAGTTCCAGATCGTCGATAATATCACCCGCATTATCAGTTGCAGATTTCATCGCGATCATTCTTGCAGCCATTTCACAGGCTATGTTTTCTACCATGCCCTGATATACCAATGACTCTATGTAACGCATCATCAGGCCATCCAGTACCGACTTTTGAATCAGGTTCGTATATGTAATCCCAGTAATGTTTGATTTCTTCATCTGCTTCATCTGCAACAATCGGTATCATTTGCACGATCTGCGGACTTTGCGTCATGGTGTTAACAAATTCGTTATACACAACATACAAGCAATCAATTTCACCATTTTCGTACGCGTCTAGCATTACCTTGACGACGCCAATAATGTCTTCCAGCCGTGGGCGATCACCCAGGCCTGATGTTTCTGCACGCAGGTTCCCTTTTAATCGTTTAAAAAACTGGGTAGATTTTTTACCGATCGTACAAACATCGATATCAATACCCTGTTCATCCAGTTCTTTCATTTTATTAACGGTGGTACGAAATTCGTTTGAATTTAATCCGCCGCATAATCCACGATCTGATGAGATAACAATGAAACCGGCACGTTTTATTTCACGCTCTATCATGAATGTATGTCTATATTCAGGATGGGCATGAGCCAGATGGCCAATTACGTTACGAATCTTGCTTGCATATGGACGTGTGGCACGCATGTTTTCCTGCGCACGGCGCATTTTACTGGCTGCCACCATTTCCATCGCACTGGTGATCTTTTGAGTATTCTTGATACTCTTGATCTGGGTACGTATTTCTTTTCCGCTTGCCATGAATCAGCCCCTTACCAGGTTCCTGTTTCCTTGAACTTGTCCAGTGCGGCTTTCATTTCAGCTGCAATGTCGTCGTTGTTATAGTCACCGGTTGTGTTGATTTTTTCGATCAGGTCCGCATTATTTGATGCAACACTTGATTGCATGGCGGCTTCAAAATCAACAATCTTGTTAACGTCTACGTCATCCAGAAAGCCTTCGTTTGCTGCGAACAGTGACATGGCCAGCTCAGCGACTGATAGTGGCGCATACTGTTTCTGTTTCATGAGTTCGGTAACACGTTGACCACGTTCGAGCTGTGCGCGAGTTGCGTCATCAAGGTCTGATGCGAACTGCGAGAACGCCTGAAGCTCACGATATTGAGCCAATGCCAGACGTACACTACCACCAAGTTTCTTGATAATGGTTGTTTGCGCAGCACCACCAACACGTGATACTGAGAGACCCGCATTGATCGCTGGTCGAATACCGGCATTGAACAAATCGGATTCGAGGAAGATCTGGCCATCTGTAATCGAGATTACATTGGTTGGTACAAATGCAGATACGTCACCAGCCTGTGTTTCGATAATTGGCAGTGCGGTCAATGAACCTGTTTTGCCTTTCACTTCACCGTTTGTGGCTTTTTCCACAAAGGCTTCGTTTACACGTGCCGAACGTTCGAGCAGACGTGAATGCAGATAGAAAACATCACCCGGATAGGCTTCACGGCCTGGTGGGCGACGTAACAACAACGATACCTGACGATAAGCCCATGCTTGTTTGGTGAGATCATCATATACAATCAGTGCGTCTTCACCACGGTCACGGAAGTATTCTCCCATCGCGCAACCTGCATAAGGTGCGATGTATTGCAGGGCTGCCGCTTCGGCCGCTGTCGCTGCAACTACGATGGTGTGATCCATTGCGCCGTGTTCTTCGAGTTTGCGTACAACACCACCAACTGATGATGCCTTCTGGCCAATCGCGACATAGATACAAATAACACCGGTGTCTTTCTGATTGATAATTGCATCTATTGCTACAGCTGTTTTACCTGTCTGACGGTCACCGATGATCAGCTCACGCTGACCTCGACCAATCGGCACCATGGTATCGATTGCTTTAAGACCGGTTTGCACTGGCTGATCAACTGATTTACGTGTGATTACACCAGGCGCTACCTGTTCGATAGGGGCTGTTTCGGTTGAGTCGATCGGGCCTTTACCATCAATCGGGGTACCAAGCGCATCAACAACCCGGCCTAACAAGGCACGACCTACTGGTACTTCAAGGATACGACCGGTACATTTTACTGCATCACCTTCTGTCAGATGCTCGTATGCACCCAGTACAACAGCACCGACCGAGTCACGCTCGAGGTTAAGTGCCATACCGTATACATTGCCCGGAAACTCTAGCATTTCCCCTGACATAACATCATTCAGGCCATGAATACGGACGATGCCATCGGTAATACTAACGACAGAACCTTCGTTTCTGGCTTCTGCAGAAGAATCGAAATTTTCGATTCGCTTTTTGATAATTTCACTGATTTCAGATGGATTCAGTTGCATATCCATTTATCCCCTATTGATTCACGGTGCTGGCAAGCTTTTCTAACTTACCGCTTACAGAACCGTCAATGACCATGTCGCCTGCACGGATAACTGCTCCGCCCATCAGCGATTCATCGATGGTTACACTTAGATTAATTTCTCGACCCAGACGTGCCTTGAGTGACGCGACTACTTTCGTACGCTGCGCATCAGTCACGGCAAATGCAGAAATGATCTCTGCATCAATGCTGCCTTCACCTTCTGCACGCTGTACTTCATACTGAGTAGCGACTTCAGGTAACAATGCCAGGCGACCATTTTCAGCTAATAACTTCACCAGGTTTTTTGCTTCCTGGTCCAGTTTATCGCCGATCACTTCATTAAATATATCTGCGACCTGTGCTTTTGATAGCTGTGCGCCAGCAATTACATCCGCCATTGTTTTATCAACTGCGATTGCTGCCATTAGCTGCAATGCTTCTGACCATGCAGGGAAACTTTTTGTTTCTTCCGCACGTTTAAAAACGGCTTCGGCATACGGACGTGCAATTGTGATTAATTCAGCCATTGACGCCTCGTTTAAATTTCAGCCACAAGTTTATCAAGAATGTCACCATGAGAACTTTCGTCGATCTCACGTTCTAACACTTTAGATGCACCTGCTATTGCTATGCCTGCTACCTGCTGACGCAATGTTTCTTTCGCGCGATTAACTTCCTGTTCAATCTCGGACTGAGCTGCTGTTACCAGCCTCTCACCTTCTGCGCGAGCATCAGTTTTGGCTTCATCAACAATTTCACTGGCACGCTTTTGAGCCTGGACAATAATTTCACTTGCCTGCTCTTTGGCTTCATGCAACTTTTCAGCTGCTGCCTTTTCGGCCAGCTCCTGTTCATGTTCACCACGTTCTGCGGCGGCAAGACCATCGGCAATTTTCTTTTCACGTTCTTTTAGCGCAGCCATAATCGGCGGCCAAACGAATTTCATGCAAAACCACACGAAAATCAGGAACGTAATCGATTGCCCAAATAATGTTAAATTAATATTCATTAATCAACCCTGCTGATAAGTAGTAGTTTCTTTAGGCAACAGCAAATATTACGTAGAAGGCGATACCAACAGCGATCATTGGAACCGCGTCGACCAGGCCCATAACGATAAAGAACTGTGTACGTAACATAGGAATCAATTCAGGCTGACGTGCAGCACCTTCAAGAAAACGTCCGCCCAATACGCCGATACCAACAGCAGCACCCAGAGCCCCAAGACCCATCATTAATGCGCCTGCGATATATAACAATCCTGTTGCTTCAGTCATGTTTATCTCCTAATTAATTATAGATATAATAGTTAAAGTTAAAAAATTAATGTTCATGGTGTGCCATTTCCAGATATACGATGGTCAACGTCATGAAAATAAACGCTTGCAAGGTTACGATTAATATATGAAAAATAGCCCAACCCAGTTGCAGGAAGCCACCAAAGATACCCATGCCGATACTGGCACTGAACATCATGGCAATCAGGATAAAAATCATTTCCCCTGCATACATGTTGCCGTACAACCGCAAGGCCAGTGAAATTGGCTTTGCAATCAGTGATACAAATTCGAGTAGAAAATTAATTGGTATAAACAGTAGCATAACCAGTTTATTTTTTGACTGGAAAGGCTGTAACGTTAACTCGCCGGCAAACCCGCCAATGCCCTTGATCTTGATGCTGTAAAATAACACCAGGAAGAAAACAGAAAAGGCCATACCGAAGGTTGCATTCGGGTCAGTTGTCGGTACAACCTTGAAGAAAACATGGTGAGGATCTGCACCAAAAAATGTCTCTCCTACCCAGCCTGCTAGCAATGGTAACCAGTCAACCGGCACTAAATCCATAAAATTCATGAGGAAGACCCACACAAATATAGTTAATGAGAGTGGCGCGACGAGGGCATTTTTTGCTGAAAACGAACCCTTAACGCTGCTATCAATGAACTCAACAATCCATTCAACAAAATTCTGTAATTTACCGGGAACACCGGCTTCGGCCTTTTTGGCTGCCTTGTGGAAAAAATAAAGAAAAAACACGCCCAGGAAAATAGACCAGAACGTGGTATCAACGTTGATAGACATAAAGCCCATTTCTTTTATTTCTTCTGCATCTTTAGCAAAACCCCAATTACCATCGTCAAAACGGCCATATGTCCAGTTGGTAAGATGATGCTTTATATATTGTGCTGATGTCAGTGCTTCGCTCGACATAAAAATAATAACCTAATGACCTATCCCATTAAGAAAAGCTGCAAGCTGTCCGGCTATAAAACCCAGAAACAGATACAGCGGTAATAATTTCAAGGCTAATAGCCCAATTGCAAACAATATCAATGTTAATATCAATCGCTCTGCGGCGCACAGGTATACATACTTTAATATAACTTGTGCGTCCTGATCTGACTGCTGTGCTGCACGTTTATTGTGCATCATCATAAGGCCAGTATTTAACAGAACAATAATCCCCCCGAACAAACCTGCCTTGGCAGCCAGAGGACTAACAGCGCTCGCTAAAATCCCGGCCACTAATAAGGCAGATATAACCTGAAAAATCAAAAGCCTACGCATAGAATTCAGTCATTTCACCCTTTGTTCATCAACATTTGCCAATAAAAACGGCTATGCTGAAAAGCAGGTTCATGGCGGCCCTGTCTTCAGATTGATATTCACAAAACCACTACGGGTATTGATATCTGCGGCGCGAAGTATAATAAGTTAGGGGGTGGGCGTCAATGATCGTATCAAAAAATTTTATCCTTAGCTTTCTATCAGATATCCTTAACCGCGTACAGCAAAGCCTTATCAGGGAATTATATGGCTTTTGCGACGTCCAGCACCTCTGACCTGGTGAGTATTTTATCTGGCCTGATCAGCAGGCACTCCTTGCCCGACTCAAGTGTCATATAAGCATCAACAAATTGCCGTGTTTTATCAAAATGCGGTAACCCAATGTCGTCATATGAGACCAGATCTTCCGGTTTTACTCGCTCAACATTGGCTATTTCATCTACCTTCAACGCAATTTGTGAAACTTCGCCATCCAGCGTCAGGTATATCAGTATTGGTTTAATACTTCCCGCCAATAGATCACGGGTCCTGGTGAACAATTGCCTTATTTTTGCCAGCGTAGTCTTTCGCTCGTATTCAAGTATTTCCAGTGCCCCGGCTTGATTATCTTCTGCGCACATACCCAATAATTGATCAGCCAGTGAATGAATCTTTTGGTGGGGCGCATCAAATTCCTTCATAACATCAGCCAGATCTTCGTCATCTGTTTCAAACTGATCATACCAGGCGCCAAACGCGCATTTATGAGGGTCTTTTGCCTTACTAAACTCAACACCTTCCTTAATTGATGTTTCCAGGGCATTGAGCCAGTCAACATGGTCCTGCTCACGCTGATGTAATATTGCTATTAATTCCTGTTTTTCTTCCATTGACGATTTCATGTTTGTCGCCTGAGCAAAATCAAACACGACAACCGGCCTGTTTAAATACTCTACAACGCCCAAAACCCCGTCCTGGCCAAACGACCGGCAATGTAGTTCGTCAGGGAGACCGTTTATTGTCAATACATTCTCAATAGGGACAGCATAAAGGGAATGCCCCGATTTAAAGGTCATATATTCTTTTTTTTCTTCCAAGTTCATTACCTGCCTCTTAACTATATTCATTGAATGCATTTTGAGTGTATTCAAAATATATCGGCGACAGTGTTTGAAGCTTTATAGTAAATACAAAAAAGCGAAACACAATTCTATAACTTATTGTATTTATGGGGAATTAATTCAGTTAATCATCTGCTTAAATGACTCTTTTTCAGTGTTTTGTAGCCATACTTCAAAGTCTGTATTACTTAGAGGCTTGCTCATGAAATAACCCTGCACCTCATCACAACCCATTGATATCAATTGTGACCACACTAACTCAGTTTCAACGCCTTCAGCGGTAACCTTCAAGCCCAGATTGTGTGCCAGATCTACAGTTGATTTCACAATGACTTCATCATTATCATCATGCTCCATGTTAATAACGAATGACTTGTCTATTTTCAGCTCATTTACCGGCATCTGCTTCAGGTAGGCCAAAGATGAAAAACCAGTGCCAAAGTCATCTATAGCAAGCGATACACCCATGTTACTCAGTTGCCCCAGTGTTTCAATCGCATGCAGAGGGTTGGCCATCATTGCACTTTCAGTAATCTCCAGACACAATTTAGATGGCGCCAGACCATGTTTCTTTAACAATTTACTGATATGTATAACCAAATCCTCATCTTTCAGGTTATAAACTGAAAGATTAATGGAAACTGTCAGGTCGAGATCTTGATGATTCCAATGTGCACACTGCTGTATCGCTTCATTGAGCACCCAGCGGGTTAGTGGAATAATCAGACCCGTATGCTCAGCCATTTCAACAAGTTCTTCCGGTGGAATCATGCCGTATTTTTCATGCCGCCATCGTAAAAGAGCCTCAACGCCCGTCACTGAATTACTGATAACATTTAATTTTGGCTGATACTTTAACGATAAACTGTTGTGTTCCAGTCCATATTTCAAATCACTGCTCAGCGCAAGACGTTTTATACTAAACTCATCTTCCTCAGCATTGTAAATACTGTAATCATGATGATTTTGTTTCGCACGATACATAGCAATATCGGCATGCCTTAACAAGGACTGCCCATCTTTGCCATGCGCTGGAAATATTGCAATCCCTATACTTGCTGAAACATATAAATCCTGCGCATTAAATTTTGATATTTGCTCAAATGCATGATGTATTTTTTTAACAACGCCTACTGATTGCTGTTCATCACAATCCTCTATCAATATTGCAAATTCATCACCGCCTAAACGCGCGATTGTATCGCTGTCTCGCAATGAATTTTTCAATCGAGCGCTGACATCTTGTAATAGTACATCACCGGCATGATGCCCAAGGGTATCGTTCACTTCTTTAAAGTTATCCAGATCTATAATCATTAAACTGAATTTAGTCTTTAATCTGTCTGCGGACTGAATGGCATGTTCAATACGATCATCAAATAACACCCGATTTGGCAGGGACGTTAAAGCATCATGTGTCGCCTGGTGCTCCAGGTCATTTTGCCGAACAACAATCTGCCTGTTCATTTCAACAAATGCATCAATGAGGTTTCTGGTTTCAATGTATTTTGCTTTTGGGAAATCATATACTTCTTTCCCAAATGCCTGAGCCTTTAATGCTCGTGTTACAAAACCTATTGGCTTCAGGAGCATTTTTTCCATCGACAATAATACGACAAGAATAGAAATGACACCCAGCAGCGCTATTATCCAAAGCAGGCTATTCTGCCGGTTAGCTGCAGCCTTAAGCTCAGACATGGATATTGAAGCTGACTTATCTATTTTACGTTCCAGCTCGATAAGCTGCCTTGCAACCCGTTCTACCTGTGGTGCAATTTTAGATTTAATAAGTACAATATCCATTTTCCATTTATTACTATGATGAATGGCTACTACCTGATGAAACCCTTTTTCAAACACCTGTAATTCAAGCTGTATATCTTCTAGAGCATTTTCCGCTTCAAACCCGAGTCGGTCTTCTTTTCCGAGACGTTGAGTAAGCAATATTTTGCTTTTCATATCATCAAGGTGTGTCTGTATAGCTTGTTCTTGCGTAATCAGAGTAGCTTCGACAAATGATCCCATCCGGTTAGCGAGATACAATCTGAAAACAGATAAAGCAATGCGCCATCTGTCGCGTAGATGCACAAAACTCTCATAAACAACTGCGTCATTCTCAATAAATTTATCTTCAAGTAATTGCTCAAAAATAATATCAAATGCAGAATTTAATTTTTTTCTTGCGGGGCGCATAACATTATTACTAATAGCTAGTGACGGGTACATTTTAAAGAGGTCATCTCGAACGCCCAGAATTTCTTTAACGCTTTTCTGGAGTACTTGAAGATTTTTTTTAATCATATTAACTTCTTTAGTGTATACACTTGAAGCAATATTATTTCGATTGGTAAGCTTTTGACTAATCGCAATTGCACTATCGAGGTTTTCGATGACAGCTTTATTATATTTTTTTTCTTTTGGTTCTGCGAGATATACATTCAGACTACGGTAGGCTTCAAGAATATGTACCCGGATATTACGACTTTGCTCAAGCAGGTCTACACGCTGGCCAAGATCTTCACTGGCACGTTGCTGCGTCAAGCCGATATCACGGCTACCTGCAAAAGCTGCAAACAACAATACCAATACCAGTGTAATTGAAAAAACCAGGTATCGAAATCTGATACTTCCGAGAAGGGTATGATCCATGATTAATCGCGTTCCTTGCTGACTATTATGTTTTTATCAATATACTTTACACAAGACTGTCATCAGTAGTATTAAATTGCGCATCCGACTTCCAGTCGACAAAAAATATATTACACTGACAGTGCAAGATTAACTGTTAATTGTAAAAACATCAAAATTTACTGGCATTGATCCATAAATGTACCCAAATACTGAGCGCATAACCCAAACCAACGGCCCAGGTCCATTTTAAATGGGCAAAAAAGGTGTATATCCCACGTGCTTGCCCCATTAGAGCTACACCCGCAGCAGAACCGATGGATAACAACGAACCACCAACGCCGGCTGTCAGCGTTACCAGTAACCAGTGACCTTGACTCATTTCCGGGTTCATCGTTAAAACGGCAAACATGACGGGTATGTTGTCAACAATAGCGGACAAAATACCAACCGCGATATTCGCAGACAGAGGCCCCCATTGATCATACATAACCTCAGATGCCATGGATAAATAGCCGATAAATCCCAGACCGCCGACTGCCAAAACTACACCGTAAAAAAACAATAACGTATCCCACTCGGCACGTGAAATTTTATTAAACACATCAAAAGGCACCACATCACCTACCGTTCGACCAGATTGTATCTGCTCAACATCGCGATGATGTGTTTTCTTCAGATAGTATCCAAAGAACTGCAGAAATGAAAGGCCTGTAAGCATTCCAAGCACGGGGGGTAAGTGCAGAAAACTATGATAACTTACTGCTGTAACAATCGTGGCTAAAAATAAACCAATAATAATTATTGCACCACGCTTCATGACAATGATTTCACTACTTGCAGTGGGTTTTTTATTAGGAATAGCAAAATGCATAATCATTGCGGGTACCAGAAAATTAACCGCAGAAGGAATAAATAATGCAAAAAACCCATCAAACTCTACAATGCCTTTTTGCCATACCATCAAGGTTGTAATGTCGCCAAATGGACTGAATGCGCCACCTGCATTTGCTGCTACAACAACATTAATTAATGCTATTGATATAAATTTTTTGTCATCGCCACCGACGGCCATCACCACAGCACCCATCAAAAGGGCTGTTGTTAAATTATCTGCTACAGGCGATATAAAAAATGCCAGTATGCCGGTCATCCAGAAGATCTGACGAAAATTAAAACCTTTATTTATTAACCATGAACGCAAGGCATCAAACACCCGTCGTTCAGCCATGGCATTAATGTAAGTCATTGCTACGAGCAAAAACAACATTAACTCTGCGTACTCAAGCAAATTATGACGTACTGCAATTTCTGCAGCCTCGGTCATGCCGTTACTGACATAAACATAGGCAATTAGTGCCCAGATAATTCCAGCCGCCAAAATTACTGGCTTGGATTTACGTAAATGAGTAAATTCTTCTGCCATCACAAATAGATAGGCAATAACAAAAATCACGAGGGCAGCATAACCAACACCATGCGTGGTTAAATCCAGTGGTTTTTCAACTCCGGCAGATGCCAAAGCAATCCCGGGCAATAGAAATAATGCAAGTGTTGATAAAATATTTTTCATGTTTACGTGCCTGTAAAAATTAAACGGGATAGCACAAGCCATCCCGTTCAACTGACTCTTTAATATTAAAAATTTAAAAAATTATATTCATCATTACCATCATGACAACAAGGAACAGAATTGTCATGATTCCGCCCGCTTTCATGTAATCAGGTACGCGGTATCCACCAGGGCCCATAATAAGAGCATTAACCTGATGGGTAGGGATAAGGAATGAATTTGATGTTGCAATCGCTACAGTCAAAGCAAATATAGCTGGATCAGCTCCTGCACCAATTGCAATATTAACCGCCAATGGTACTAGTAATACTGTCGCCCCGACATTTGACATTACCAATGTAAAAAATGTTGCCAGAATAGCTATTGCTAGCTGCACATGCCAGATTACCGGATTTTCTCCAAACAGGTCCAGTGTCTGTTCTGCTATAAATTTAGCCGTTCCGGATGTTTCTACGGCCAGGCCTAATGGAATCAGACTTGCCAGTAGAAAAACTGTTTTCCAGCTAACGGCCTGATATGCCTCTTCAATTTTTATCACGCCGGAAATTATCATACCGACTGCGCCAAATAACAAACTTACTGATAAGCGAAGATCACTAAAAATAACCAGTGCCAGTGCGATGCCAAAAAACAAACCCGCCCAGCCTACTTTTTGAGGCCGTAAATCTTCATGTGGATAATCTACTGTTACTACAACAAAATTACGGTCTTTAGCCAAACGTGCTAATGCATCCCAGGTTGTATACCCCACTAATGTATCACCTGCCTCAAACGGTGTTGCACGTACTCCTTCACGAATAGTTTCTCCACCACGATGTATCGCAATGATTGCCAGTCCGTAAGTCTTCCTCATCCACAGATCTTCGGCTGACTTACCTATTAGTGCAGAACCGGGCGGGATAACGACTTCAGCAATACCTGTACGCAATGCAGACAGTAAATCTGAAAATATCTGCAGCCGAGGTTTAGGATTTATTTTACCTGCCTCTGAAAATGCAGATAAACCTTCTGGCGCGGCCAATAGGGCAATGTTTGCGCCCGCAACCAGTTCTGTGTCCCGGTGAGGCCATATAGGTTCTTTTTTCCCTTCACACATTGCAAGAATACGCACCTTGTATTCCTTTTCCAGATCCAGAACATTTTTCCCAAGCATCGGACTGTCTTTCGTAATTTC
>JAADHQ010000035.1 GCA_013151795.1 Gammaproteobacteria bacterium
ATCATCAATTGGTTGCGCGAAAATTTAAAAAGATTTATTCCGTCTATCAGCAAAATATGGACTTGATTAATGTAGGTGCTTATCAGCAAGGCAGTGATCCGCGAATTGATGAGGCAATACAATTTAACCCTGGCCTGATGGATTTTTTACAACAGGGAATGCGTGAACCCATTCGTTTTAATGAAAGTCTTGATCAACTAAAAACCCTGTTACCAGAAGATTGAACAAAATAATAATTAATCCGGAGTGTTAATTGTGACCCGATCAAAACGCATGCAATCAGTCGCAGGTATAGCGAAAAATAAAGAAAAAGAAGCTGCCCGTTTACTGGGAGTGAAGCAAACATTTCTTCAGCAGCAACGTCTGCGTTTGCAGGAGTTGGAAGGGTATCGTGGGGAATATGCAAAAAAATTCCGCTATAGGGAGTCAGGGTTTTAATGCTCAGCAATTAAATGAATACCGTATTTTTCTCGCGAAGCTTACGACTGCGATTGTACAACAAGGTAACCTTATAGCTAAGGCCGAAAGTGATTTTCAGGCGTGTCAGAAGAGCTGGTTGTTGTCTCGCACAAACAGCAAGGCACTTGAAAATATGGTTGAGCGTTATAAAAATGAAGAATTTATGGTGCAAGCGAAAAAAGAACAAAAAGACCTGGATGAAAGGGCCATGCGTTTAGGTTTAAAAGGGTTTGATTAAAAGCTCCTTTTAGTTGGCCGGGATTGATTTTTTATCGCCTTGTTTGTTATTTCAGGACTTAATTCCTCATTCGGGTATTTATTGGCATACTCCTTGCTCTTTAACTATTAGTTATATTCAAAGAGCGAGTAGACTAGTGATCAATCTTCAGCCAGAAGCAATACAAGTTAAGTCAAAAGGCATAAATACTGACAATGCATCGACCTTGAATTCAGGTGCAAATGGGGCGCAAGTCAATGAATTTAGTGATTTATTGGGGATTTCCGTTTCTCAGTTAGAAACACCTGATACAGCAGCGCTTACTGAATCTACTTGTGCATCAGCAGAGTGTGGAACCGCAACTACCGGGCAAGATTTGCCGTTACTGGACGAGAATTTGCCGTTAGCTGATGGCTTAAACATTCCCGGGCTTACCCCATTGTCAGCAGCTGAGGGTGAGGAACTGTTCACTCAGAATAATACAAGCCAGCTACCATTCAGTGAATCTGATTATATCGATGAGCAGGGAATTGCGGATCTGGCGGCTGAGAGCGAGTCAGAGTTATCTGGTGGACGTGAAGTGAAGTTACCTATTGATGCTGAAATTATATTATCTTCAGAAGGTGAGCCGGTTCAGGCACCCGGTTTGGAGTTAACACCAATAATTCCGGTTAGCCCGGAGATTGCTGCAAACCTTGTTGAAACCGTAACAGATAAATCAGCAAAAAATACTGCACTGGATGCTAAAATCCTGACTGCTCAAAGCCTGACATCATCACCTGTGGCGATGTTCACACAAGGTCAGGGTTCAGGAAATCAGACAAGTATGGAAAACACCAATCAACCAGTTTTGCCAGTTGCCGATCTACAGTTAACGCAATCTGACAGCAAACAGGATTTCAGCCAAATACTGGATAAAGCCCCGATAGCCCTCACAAAAGAAGGGGCTATGACAGAAACAGTGTTGTTAGCTAATAAAGCAACAGGCAGCATAATAAAGACACCAACAGAAACATTTCAGTTACATCAGCCTATTAATAAGCCAGGCTGGAGTGAGGAATTCGGTAATCGTCTGGTGTGGTTAAGTAAAGAAGGTGTGCAAGAAGCTAAAATAAGATTAACTCCTGCAAACCTTGGTATGATCGAGATAAAGATTTCTGTTGAAAATGATCAGGCAAAAGTCAGCTTTTTATCGCAAAGCAGTGCCGTTCGTGATGTTATTGAAGGGTCATTACCCCGATTACGAGAAATGATGCAGGAGTCGGGCGTTAAGCTTGAGAATGTTAATGTCGGTTCGCAGCCCAATACCTCGGATAATAAACAGCAATCACATTTACATCACGAGCAGAACGAAAACAGGCCATTCAGGAATGCCGCGCAAAATCAGGATCTTGATGATATGAACGGAAATGAATTACTTATATCCATGGGCGATTCATCTATGGAGGGGGTTGATTACTTTGTCTGAAACTCTGATATGACGGGGTAATTATTGTCGGTGCCGGGGTGTATATTATTTTTTTTAACGCAAAGGCGTCGAGGCGCAAAGGTCGCAAAGTTTTTTCTAATATTGCAATGTAGTTTTCACACTGATTTTTTCTATTTTTCATTTTTTTGCTGAAATACACTTAATCCAGGCGGCCTTTGCGCCCCCGCGCCTTTGCGTTGAATTTTTTGTACCTTCTCAATCAAGCCAGTGTGACCAGGTTAAATGCTTAATACAGGCTGTAAACAGTCATCTCTTTCGCCAATTTGCTGACACAGATTGAATGGATATTCTGTCAATGCTTTGTCACAACTTTCAAGATGCCTTCTATCTTATTGTTTTATATATAAATATAAAATCCTAATTGATGGCATAGGTCTTGCTTTCTCTATAACAAAACAATGGTTTAACTGAGGGCAAACTAATGGCGAAAGTCGATGAAGATCTGGATCTGGATGTAGAAGGCAAACAGGATAAAAAAGGCAGCGGCAAGATGAAGATGATCATTATCTTATCTCTGGTCGGTATTTTGGTAATAGGGTTGAGTATTACCGTAACGCTTTTATTACTTGGAGGAGACAAACCTGCTCCGGTCGCCGCTGCGGGAACTGCAGCACCAGCACCAGCCCCTCATGCACAAGACGATGGACATGGTGACGAGCATGGCGGTGAAGCCCCTCCGGTAGAGGCGATAAAGGATTCATCGAAAGTAGCTTATATGGCCTTGAATCCTGCTTTTGTGGTTAACCTTGAAGGCGGAGAAAGTGGTATCCGTTATTTGCAACTGACACTTAGCGTAATGGTTGCAAAAGAAAGTAATCTGGAAATAGTTAAAAAACACATGCCAGTACTGCGCCATAACCTTAATTTATTATTTGGTAGTCTTGATTTTGATGATATTCGAAGCCGTGAAGGTAAGGAGAAATTAACGTCAGAATCATTAAAGGTTATTCGAAATGCCTTGCAAAGCTCTACTGGCAAGCCAATTGTTCAGGCTGTATTTTTTAACAGCATTGTAGGTCAGTAAACATGTCATCATCTGATTTACTTTCACAGGACGAGATCGATGCTCTACTTCATGGGGTTGGTGGAGATGAGGTTGATACCGAGAGTGATATTCCTGATGATGGTACGGCATCATCTTATGATTTTGCAAGCCAGGATCGAATCGTTCGTGGTCGTTTACCGACACTGGAAATGATCAACGAACGTTTTGCCAGACATTTCAGAATAAGCCTGTTTAATATGTTACGACGTACTGCAGAAATTGCAGTAGGTGGCGTGCAAATGTTGAAGTTTGGTGAATATGTGCATAGCCTGTTCGTGCCTACCAGCCTTAATCTTGTAAAAGTAAATCCATTGAAAGGTACCGGTTTGTTTGTTATCGACCCGAAGCTGGTGTTTATTGTTGTGGATAATTTCTTTGGTGGCTCGGGGAGACATACGAAAATCGAAGGACGTGATTTTACCCCAACTGAGTTAAGAGTCATTATGATGTTGCTCGAACAGTCATTTAAAGATTTACAAGAAGCATGGTTGCCCGTCATGCCAATAAGTTTTGAATATACTAATTCGGAAGTAAACCCCCAATTCGCGAATATTGTAAGCCCGACAGAAGTTGTTGTAGTCACTACATTTCATATTGAACTTGATGGTGGTGGTGGTGAAATGCATGTTGTTTTCCCATATTCAATGATCGAGCCTATACGTGAACAACTGGATGCAGGTGTACAAAGTGATCGATCTGATGTTGATGAGCGGTGGTCACAATCACTGCAAGAAGAGATGAAAGAGGCTTATGTGAAGGTTTCTTCATCATTGATAGAAACTGAAATGAGTTTAAAACAGGTTCTGGAATTTGAAGAAGGGGATGTAATCCCGATTGATTTACCTGAAGAAATTATAGTGACTGTAGAAGATTTGCCTATATTCAAGGGTAAATTCGGTGTGTCACGTGGTAATAATGCTGTGAAGATAACAAAGAAACTTAGTTTTAACATCTAAAAAGTTTCGTATGTTGGAGAAGTATGATGAGCGATGAAGTAGAAGAAGGCAAGGATAAGGAAGAAGATGCAGCTGCCGATTGGGGCGATGCTCTTTCGGAACAGGCAGATGGAGAGGCGGAAGCCGGAGCAGATGCTGATTGGGGTGATGCTCTTTCAGAGCAGGCTGATTCTGAAGCAGACGACAAAAAACAGGAAGAGGAAAAAAATTATGAATCTGCTGAAATGCAAAATTTACAAGCCGATTCTGATGTCACTGTAGATGATGTAAACCTGGATGTAATTCTGGAAATACCGGTTACCTTGTCAATGGAGATTGGTAGAACTGAAATTAGTATACGCAACTTATTGCAGTTAAATCAGGGTTCCGTCGTTGAATTGGACAGGCTGGCAGGTGAGCCGATGGATGTTATGGTCAATGGAACATTGGTTGCCCATGGTGAGGTTGTGGTTGTAAATGAGAAGTTTGGTATCCGCTTGACGGACATTATAAGCCCTCAGGAAAGAGTCAAGAAATTACGATAATTGATATGTTAATTAAAATACATAAATTGATAACCCAGTTATTTCATTCGATAAAATTCGTTATTTTTAGCGCAGTGTTATTGATGTTAAAAATGGCTAGTGCTCATGCAGTCATATCAGCTTCTGACAAGCCAGAAAGTGTGGTTACAAAAACGCCTGCAGTTACCGGTGAAAATATAATGGGTATGGTGTTATCACTTGTGTTGGTTCTGGTCATTATTTTATTTCTGGCCTGGGCAGCAAAACGTTTTGGAGGTGTTGGTTTTAAAGGCAATAGCGCTATGAAAGTGCTGGCCGGTATTTCCATGGGAGCGCGTGAACGAATTGTGTTGATACAGGTTGGCGAACAGCAGTTATTACTTGGCGTTGCGCCAGGGCGCATACAAACCCTGCATGTACTGGATGAGCCTGTTGATATGGATTCGTGTAACGAGCCTGTCGCCAGTGTGTTTGCAGATCGTTTGAAAACAATACTTAATAAGTCAAAATAATATGAAACGATTTAGTGTCTTTTTATGTTTGTTATTCGTTTTTTCTGCAGGTGCATGGGCAGAACCTAATATCACGCTGGTAACATCATCTCCAACCGAGAGTGGCGGCCAGGAGTATTCTGTTACCTTAAAAATACTTTTGTTCATGACGCTGCTAACGTTCCTGCCGGCAATCGTCATGATGATGACTTCATTCACTCGTATCGTTATTGTTTTGAGTATATTGAAACAGGCACTGGGTACGCAGCAGGTACCTTCGTCACAAATTATTATTGGGCTATCACTTTTTTTAAGCCTGTTTATCATGATGCCGGTACTGGAGCGAACTTATACTGATGCAATAGAACCCTATCTAAACGAAAAGATCAGTGGTGAAGAAGCGATGGCAAAAGCACAAATACCAATACGAAAGTTTATGATGGAACAAACCCGTGAGGCTGATCTGGCTCTGTTTAGCGGCTTTGCAAATAAAGAACAATACAAAAGCCCTGATGAGATTCCATTATCTATTCTGGTTCCTTCTTTTGTTACCAGTGAACTAAAAACTGCGTTCCAGATAGGGTTTTTAATTTTTGTACCATTCGTTGTCATTGATCTTGTTGTGGCCAGTATATTGATGTCCATGGGTATGATGATGCTGTCTCCCATGTTAATTTCCTTGCCATTCAAACTAATGTTGTTTGTTCTGGTAGATGGTTGGTCGTTAATTATGACTACGCTTGTTGCCAGTTTTGCCATATAGGGTGATATATGACTCCTGATACAGTACTCGAAATAGGACAAGAGGCTTTAAAGGTAACCTCGCTTTTGGCCGCACCTATATTATTGTCGGTGTTAGTCGTGGGCCTGGTTGTTGGTATGTTTCAAACGGTTACCTCCATACAGGAAATGACCCTGAGTTTCATTCCAAAATTAATTGTGCTGGTGTTGGTATTGGCGATAGGGGGTGACTGGATGCTGACATTAATGATGGATTTCATGCGCCAGATGTTTGAAGAAATTCCTAATTATATCGGCTGATCGCGGACGAATTAAATGAGCTTCACAAGCGACCAACTCATTCAATTTATTTCAGGATATTTTTGGCCATTTGTGCGTATTACGACAGCGCTAATGGTAATGCCTGTTTTTGGCGCTACATCTATTGTTCCCAAAAAAATTCGTTTAATGCTGGCTTTATCTATTACTGCTTTGGTAGCCCCGTTATTACCTGCATCTGAATTTATTAATCCGGTAAGCGCGCAAGGTGTTCTTGTTCTGGTTCAGCAGATTCTTCTGGGTGTAGGCATGGGGTTTTTGCTCAAACTGGCATTTGAGGCATTATTACTAGGCGGCTTAAGTACATCTATGCCGATGGGGCTTGGCTTTGCAAATATTGTAGACCCGCAAAATGGTATACAGGTTCCTGTGCTTAGTACATTTTTTACGATTCTTGGTACCTTATTATTTCTGGCAATGAATGGGCATTTGATCGCCTTGCAGGTATTGATCGACAGTTTTACCGGGTTGCCGGTAGGGCCGATCGGGTTGTCAACGAACAGTTTATTAAAGATAGCATTATGGGGCAGTCATGTTTTTCTTGGTGGGATATTGATTGCACTACCAGCCATTATGATTATTACGTTAATCAATATTACCTTTGGAGTAATGACTAAAGCAGCCCCGCAACTGAATATTTTTGCTGTTGGTTTTCCAACAACAATGGCAGCTGGATTTTTAGTGGTGTTTTTAACATTGCCAAACCTTTTGCCCCGATTTATGACCTTGCTTGAAAAAACGTTTGATGCTTTGCGTTTGATATTAGGCGTTACCTGAGATGGCTGAGAACGAAGACGGTCAGGAAAAATCCGAAGAACCCTCCGCGAAAAAACTTGCCGACGCGAAAAAGAAAGGGGAGGTCCCCCGATCGAAAGAACTTAATACGACGTTGGTGTTATTAACCAGTGCCATAGGTTTGTTGACCATGGGCGGCAGTATGGGGGAGGGTTTGAACAGGGTATTGCGTACTTCATTAATTATTGAACGTGAACTGATGTACGACCCAATACTTATGCTGAATGTGGCATTTGGTACTGTTCTGGATGTTTTTTTCCTGATTTTACCTTTTCTTCTTATGCTGGTTATGGCTGTTTTTTTGAGCCCTATTTTGCTGGGAGGTTTTGCTTTTTCTGGCGAAAAAATGAAGTTCAAAATGTCAAATATCAGCCCATTAAAAGGGATGAAGCGATTATTAGGCACACAGGGTTTAATGGAACTGGTCAAGTCGATACTTAAAATAGCATTGATCGGTGGATCAGGAACATTGTTAATTATAATGATGTTCGACGATGTTTTGCGGTTCAGTCGATTTGAATTTACTCGTGCCTTTTATGAAGCAAGCAATATGATTGGCTGGTTTTTCCTGGCGGTGTGCGCAACCATTATTGTTATTGCAGCCATTGATGTGCCGTTTCAGATCTGGCAATACAAAAAACAACAACGCATGACGAAAAAAGAGGTTAAGGATGAACGCAAGAACATGGAGGGTAGCCCTGAGCTGAAAAGCAAGATACGAAGTTTGCAAATGGATATTGCCATGCGCAGGATGATGGAAGAAATACCCAAAGCAGATGTTGTTATTACTAACCCTACTCATTTCGCAATAGCCCTTAAATATGATGAGAAAAAATCGGGCGCCCCTGTTTTGCTTGCAAAAGGATCTGATCTGGTGGCAGCCCGTATTCGTGAACTGGCTAAGGACAATGAAGTGCCGATAGTGACAGCTCCGCCTCTGGCACGTGCTGTTTTCTTTTCTACAGAATTAGATCAGGAAATACCTGAAAGGCTTTATCTGGCCGTTGCCCAGATCCTTGCATATATCTATCAGCTCAAACAAGCCACCAATGTGGGTGCAACGCCACCGGATATACCCACAGACCTTGATGTGCCAGATGATATGTGGAAAGACAAATAGTAATGGATGCTGAGTGCTAAAGTTTTTTATTTTTTTCTGACCACTACCAGGAAGCCCTGCATTACACGCATCGACTGATGCGTAACAGCACTAACCTCGCTAGCAGACACTCGTCACTTGCTACTGTCTCCACTGGTACAAATATTGCAACCACCTACCGTAATGATGGAATTTTGACGGTATTTGAATTTCATTATGTATCTTACTGTTTTTTATAGATAAATAGGCTGAGGTTTAGATGGAAGCAACAAGCGTAGCAACAACAAACCAACCGGGTGCGCAAAGGGGTATTGGCGCTCCAATCATGATCCTGATACTTCTGGCAATGATGGTAATTCCGTTACCACCATTAGCATTAGATATCTTTTTCAGTTTCAGTATTGCGCTTTCGCTAATTGTTTTACTTGTTGGCGTATATGTTTTACGCCCGTTGGATTTTGCTATATTCCCGGCGGTTTTGCTGGTTACTACTTTATTCCGTTTAGCGTTGAACATTGCGTCAACTCGTGTGGTTCTGCTTGAAGGACATACCGGCACAGGTGCTGCGGGTAAGGTAATTGAATCGTTTGGTGAATTTGTTATCGGTGGTAATTACGCAGTTGGTCTCGTGGTATTTGCCATTCTGGTTATTATTAATTTTGTTGTTGTAACAAAAGGTGCGGGTCGAATTGCAGAAGTAACAGCCCGTTTCACATTAGATGCTTTGCCTGGCAAACAAATGGCAATTGATGCAGACCTTAACGCAGGCATTCTTACAGCAGAAGATGCACGAGACAGACGTGAAGAGATCCGCCGTGAAGCAGATTTTTATGGATCGATGGATGGTGCAAGCAAGTTTGTTCGTGGTGATGCCATTGCCGGTATTTTGATTTTGTTTATTAATATTATTGGTGGTTTAACCATTGGCATGGTTCAGCATGAACTGGATATGTCTGAAGCGGTAAGAAACTATACGTTGTTAACGATTGGTGATGGACTGGTTGCGCAAATTCCTTCTTTACTTATTTCATCTTCAGCAGCACTCATTGTTACACGCGCCTCAGGCACTCAGGATATGGGTAAGCAAGCATTCGGCCAGTTGTTTGGTGATCCGAAAATCATGTTTATCACCGCCGCTATTCTAGGTGCGATGGGTATTATCCCGGGCATGCCGAATTTTGCATTTTTAAGTCTGGCGGCTGCAGTTGGTGGCGCAGGTTATTACCTGGCTTACGTTAAACCAAAAGAAGTTGAAGAAAAAGAGACGACAGAAACAGAAGAAGAAACACCAACTGAAGCGAAGGATCTTAGTTGGGATGATGTCAGGCCAGTAGACAGAATAGGGCTTGAGGTAGGTTATCGCCTGATTCCACTGGTAGACAAAAACCAGAATGGAGAATTGATGGGGCGGATAAAAGGGGTGCGCAGAAAGTTGTCTCAGGAATTGGGTTTTCTTATTCAGCCTGTTCATATCCGGGATAACCTGGATCTTACCCCTGATATTTATCGTATTTCGCTTAACGGCGTTACTGCGGGTGAAGCTGAAATTCATCCGGATATGTTTATGGCGATTAACCCCGGGCAGGTTTATGGAACGGTTGAAGGCGTAAAAACGATTGACCCTGCATTTGGTCTTGAGGCTGTGTGGGTAGATGCTGCTCACCGTGAACAGGCTCAGACTCTGGGTTATACCGTTGTTGATCCGAGCACAGTGGTGGCGACACATCTCAGTCAAATTATTCAACGCCATGCGCATCAGTTACTGGGTCATGAAGAGGTACAAAAAATGATGGATGTGCTGGCGCAATCTGCACCTAAACTGGTAGAGGATCTGGTGCCTAAAGTATTGCCATTAGGTACGGTTTTAACCGTATTACAGGACCTCCTTGAAGAGAAGGTGCCTATCCGTGATATGCGCACAATAGCCGAGACATTGGCGGCACAGGCACCAAAGAGTCAAGACCCCGTCATGTTGACCAGTGCAGTGCGAATTGCCCTGAAACAGTCAATTGTCCAGAATATCAATGGGATGGAGGCAGAATTATCGGTTATGACGCTCGATCCAGGAATGGAACAGTTATTGCTACAGAGTATACAAGGGTCGGAAAATGGTGATGCCGGAATAGAACCCGGTTTAGCAGAAACGCTCTTTCAGGGATTAAGAAATAATGTACAACAACAGGAAATTTCGGGGAAACCATCAATTTTGATTATTTCTCCAATATTAAGAACCTGGCTGGCAAGAATGGTGAAGCATTCGATTCCTGATTTACATGTACTTTCATATAATGAAGTACCGGATGATAAACAGATTAAAGTAGTAGCAACAATCGGCGATGCATTGCCATCCGCTTGATGTGTTGTTAGTAGAACGACAGGTTACTGTCATAGCAAACGAGGTTAAATAGTCGTATGAAGATCAAGCGTTTTTTTGCCAAAGACATGCGACAGGCAATTCGTAGTATCAGGGATGAACTGGGGCCTGATGCGGTTATTTTATCTAACCGTAAAGTAGATGGCGGGATCGAAATTATTTCTGCTATTGATTATGATGATTCACTGTATTCGAACATGGCAGGTTCCAATACCAGCAGTCAAACATCTTCGAAAAAACAGGAGGAGCCTGTCGCTAAAGAGGCAGAATCCGATGCTATTGTCAGTTCACCGAATTATAATGACCCTAACAGTGTCAAAGCTGAATGGATGGAAGATCCAATGCTTACTCAAATGCGCCAGGAGCTGAAGAGCCTTCGTGGTGTATTGGAAAGTCAATTATCTCATTTGAGCCTGTCCGACTTTCAACGACGCGATCCACAAAAAGCCGCGATTATGCGTCGGTTCGAACAACTGGGCATTGACGCAGACCTAAGTCAGCAATTTGCATCAGTAATAGATTCGGAATCAAATCTTGAAGACGGCTGGAGACATGCTCTGGCACTACTGGCCCATCAGATACAAGTCAGCGATGATGACATCCTGAGTAAAGGCGGTGTGGTAGCATTGGTAGGGCCAACAGGGGTTGGTAAAACAACCAGTATTGCCAAGTTAGCAGCGCGTTTCAGTTTACGACACGGGAACCGCAGTGTGGCATTGATCTCTACTGATAACTATCGTATTGGCGCGCAGGAACAGCTTCTTAATTTTGGACGTATTCTTGATGTCCCTACCTATACGGTCAACAACACCGATGAATTATCAGAACGCCTCAATGATTTGAGAGAAAAACGCCTGGTGTTAATTGATACAGCGGGCATGAGTCAGAGAGATATTAAATTAAGCCAGCAGTTACAAACGCTTGAAGACAGTTCAGACGAAATTCAAACCTATCTTGTCATGGCTGCCAATACGCAGACCAGTACACTGCAAGACATCATGCTTTCTTTCAGTAAATCCAACCTGAAAGGTTGCCTTCTAACCAAGCTGGATGAAACTACCAGTTTGGGAGGTGTTATTTCAACCGTCATAAGAAACCAGATACCAATAACCTATGTTAGTGATGGACAGCTGGTGCCGGAAGACCTGCATCTGGCGCGTGCTCACAGCATGGTCAGCAGAGCCGTTACGCTCATGCAGCAACACGAATTAGTAATGAAAAATAATCAACTTAATATGAATATCATAGGGAATATGGCAAATGCTCATGGCTGAACAGACTGTTGATCAGGCAGAAGGTTTGCGCAGAATAGCTAACCCAAAACCTGTTCGGGTCATCGCGGTATCAAGTGGTAAAGGTGGCGTGGGTAAAACCAATGTGTCAGTCAACTTGGCACTTGCAATGGCTGCAACCGGTAAAAAAGTGCTGATTATGGATGCCGATCTTGGCCTGGCCAATGTCGATATCATGTTGGGGCTGCGGCCATTATATAACCTCTCCCATGTATTGAGAGGCGAACGTACGCTGGAAGAAGTTATCGTGGAAGGGCCGGGTGGCGTAAAAATAATCCCTGCCGCATCAGGCATAAAAGCCATGGCTGAATTATCACCGATGGAAAACGCAGGTATTATTCGCGCGTTTAGTGAGATCAGTCATGATGTTGATGTGTTGATTATCGACACGGCAGCGGGTATCTCAGACAGTGTGGTTGCTTTTGCCAAGGCATCGCAGGAAGTGATCGTGGTTGTCTGCGATGAGCCGGCCTCACTCACTGATGCCTACGCATTGATAAAAGTACTGAATTCGGAATATGGCGTACATAAGTTCAGAATCCTGTCTAATATGACGCACAGCGCCCAGGAATCAAAAGAATTATTTAACAAACTGTTAACAGTAACTGACCGTTATCTTGACACAACACTAATAAATATGGGAACCATTCCCTATGATGACTATCTACGAAAGGCCATAAAGAAACAAAGGCCGGTAGTAGATGCGTACCCGAGGAGTAGATCTGCAATGGCATTCAAGAATTTGGCACAAAAGGCCGATAAGTGGCCAAGACCTGACGTAGCAGCAGGGCACTTGGAATTTTTTGTAGAAAGGTTGATCCGTCTACAGCAGGTTAAGGCGGGGTCAGGGATATGAACGGATACGCGACAACTATGTTTGTAACAAAGGATCCATCTGAACAACATAATCTGGTCGAGAAGCATGTCGGTCTGGTTAAGCGTATTGCCTATCATCTGGTAAGCCGTCTACCGCCCAGTGTGCAGGTAGAAGACCTGATACAAGCAGGCATGATTGGCTTGTTGGAGGCTGCGCGAAATTACAATCCTCAACAAGGAGCCAGTTTCGAGACTTATGCAGGTATTCGTATACGTGGTTCGATGCTGGATGAAATAAGACGCTCGGACTGGACGCCACGTTCAGTGCACCGCAAGGTCAGAATGGTAGCGGATGCAGTTAGACAAATTGAGCATGATAAAGGACGTGATGCACGGGATCATGAAGTCGCAGAATTATTGGACATGGATCTAAAAGATTACCATCAGATTTTACAGGATGCAGTGGGCTGTCGTGTATTCAGCTTTGAAGATCCGGGTTTCTTTGGTGAAGACGGTGGAACAGCTACCGTTGCTGAGACCAAACAAGGCGGGCCTGTTGAAATGCTTCAGAACGAAGACTTTCAAAATGGACTATCTGAATCCATTGCAGGCTTACCGGAAAGAGAACGACTGGTAATGTCATTATATTATGATGAAGAGTTGAATTTAAGAGAAATAGGAGAAGTTTTGGGAGTAAGTGAATCACGTGTATGTCAAATACACGGTCAGGCACTTATAAGGCTACGTGCACGTATGACAGAGTATTTCCCGAAATCAAAGGATTAATACATACGTAATTTTTGATTGATTTGAGCTAAAAAAGAATGCTCATATTAAGGAGGCTGTTTTGGACAAGAATATGAAAATCCTGGTCGTTGATGATTTTTCAACAATGCGACGCATTATTAAAAACTTGTTAAGGGATCTTGGTTTTAATAATACACAAGAGGCGGATGATGGCAAAACTGCATTGCCTATGTTACAGGCAAATGATTTTGATTTTCTTGTGACCGATTGGAACATGCCGGGAATGACGGGGATAGAATTACTGAAAGCCGTCAGGGCTGACGAAAAATTAAAATCGATGCCGGTATTAATGGTAACGGCAGAACAAAAACGAGACCAGATTGTTGAAGCGGCTCAAGCGGGAGTGAATGGGTATATTGTAAAACCATTTACAGCAGTCACCTTGAAAGAAAAAATTGACAAGATATTCGAACGAATCGAGAGCGCATAGTCTCAGGGGAAAAGGAATGAGTGAGGAAAAAGATTCAGTAATCAGTAATGCGACTCTAGATAATGCGCGCAAACTGGTTGATAGCATAGAAGGCGGAGATCTGGATGGCGCAAGGTCGATTATGGATGACATTGCCAGCCTTAGAGAGATGGATCTGTTTTGTGAAATGGGAAAATTAACAAGAGAGCTCCATGATTCGCTCAATAATTTCAAGCTGGATACAAAAATGTCCGGTTTGGCAGAAAATGAGATTCCTGATGCAAAAGAACGATTAAATCATGTAATTGCCATGACTGAGGAAGCGGCAGACAAGACCTTGACTGCCGTGGAAACAGCATTGCCTTTGTCAGATGATATAAAAGCATGTTCGCTGGAATTACAGGAAAGATGGAGCCAGTTTAAGGATCGCAAGTTAAGTGCCGATGAATTTAGAGAGTTATCAAATGATATAGATGATTTTTTTCCAAAAATCTCGTCTGGAACGGTGTCATTGAATGCTTTACTCAATGAGATATTGATGGCTCAGGGTTTTCAGGATCTCACAGGTCAGATAATACGACGTGTTATTAACCTGGTGCATGATGTTGAAGAAGGCTTGGTAGACTTAATAAAAATGTCGGGAAATCAAGTAGTTGAAAAGAAACAAGACGATAAGGAAAAAGGTGCACTGGATACTACGGCGGAAGGTCCAGTTGTGCCCGGCGTTGCACATACCAGTGAAACACTGGATGGGCAAGATGACGTAGACGACTTGTTGTCTAGTTTAGGATTCTAAGGGGATAAGTAGTGGCTATTGAAGCGGATGACGAAATTTTACAAGATTTTCTCGTAGAAGCAGGCGAGATTCTTGAACAACTGAACGAGCAATTAGTTGAACTGGAACAAAATCCGCAGGATTTTGATCTGCTTAATGCCGTTTTTCGTGGATTTCATACCATAAAAGGCGGGGCAGGTTTTCTGGCACTGGATCCCATGGTTGCCGTTTGCCACCGTTCGGAAGATGTTTTTAATGTATTGAGAACAGGTGATATCACGATCAATGCATCAATGATGGATAGCTTCCTGGCCGTGCTTGATATTCTCAATGACCAGTTTGCGCAGATTACTGCAGGCGAAGAACCCGTCGCCGCAGACGATAAATTACTGGTGACACTTGAAAAAATGACAACGGGTGGAGGTGAAGAATCTGCAAATGATCCTGAACCTGTAGTAGACGTTCCCCCTGTAGTAGAAGCGCCTGCAGATGCAGACCCGCAGGGTGATATTACCGATGATGAATTTGAAGCATTGCTCGACGCCATGCAGGGCACGAATGGCGCGCCTGCAGAAACAGAAAAAAAACCGGAATCTGCGGCACAAAAACCATCCAGTGAAGAAATTACTGATGAGGAATTTGATAACCTGTTAGATGAGCTACATGGATCAGGCGGCGGGCCAGCCACTGGCAAGTCTGAAGATGAAGCATCAGGATCAACAGCGCCAGCAGATGAAATATCGGATGATGAATTTGAAGGCATTCTCGATCAAATGCATGGAGAAGGCAAAGGTCCAACTGCGGGTACAGATAAAACAGCAGTATCTGCTTCAGAACCTGAAAAAGCTGCCCCTGCGCCTGCCAAAAAAGTCGTTAGCGTCAGTGATGCAAAAGAAGCAAAACCTGCGGCGGCTAAACAGTCAGCCAAACCGGTAGCTGAAGCGACTGTGCGTGTTGACACTAAACGTCTGGACGACATTATGAACATGGTAGGCGAGCTTGTTCTCGTTCGTAATCGATTGCATACACTTAAAGAAGCCATGAATGATGAACAGGTTTCCAAAGCTGTTTCCAACCTGGACATCGTTACATCTGACCTTCAGTCCGCTGTAATGAAAACACGCATGCAACCGATCAAAAAAGTTTTTGGTCGTTTCCCACGTGTCGTGAGAGATTTGGCACGTAGCATGAAAAAAGAAATTAATCTGGAAATGGTGGGTGAAGATACAGACCTGGATAAAAATCTTGTTGAGGCACTGGCTGATCCACTGGTTCATCTGGTTAGAAACTCGGTAGACCACGGTATCGAAATGCCTGATGTCAGGCAGAAAAATGGCAAGCCCCGAGCAGGGTCTGTTGTTTTGTCTGCAGCACAGGAAGGTGACCATATCTTGTTGGTCATCACTGATGATGGGGCGGGGATGGATCCTGATGTACTCAGAGGAATCGCTGTTGAGAAAGGTTTGATGGACACAGAAAGTGCAGCACGGCTTGAAGATAAGGAATGTTTTGACTTGATATTCCATCCAGGCTTTTCAACCAAAAAAGAAATATCCGATGTCTCGGGCCGTGGTGTCGGAATGGACGTGGTGAAAACACGTATTTCACAACTAAATGGCTCAATTGAAATTGATTCAACAAAAGGAAAAGGCACCATTCTGAGTATCAAGTTACCATTAACGCTGGCAATATTGCCAACATTGATGGTAAAAGTAGGCGCAAGAAATTTTGCCTTGCCACTGACCAGTGTTAATGAAATATTCCATCTTGAATCATTCAAGACAAATGTAGTAGATGGTCAGCTAACCGTTATGGTTAGAGATAAAGCAATGCCATTATTTTATCTGACCAAATGGTTGGTAACCGATATGGATGAAGAATTATCAGGTGATAAAGTTGAGGAACAGGTCGTAGTAACTCATCTTGGTAATCAACGAATTGGTTTTGTTGTTTCTCAGGTTGTTGGTCAGGAAGAAGTGGTCATAAAGCCACTCGGACATTTATTACACGGACTAAATGGTTTTGCAGGTGCAACCATCACTGGTGATGGACGTATAGCACTAATACTTGATGTGCCCAGTTTAATGCGAGCCCATGTCTGATAAAAGGATGGATGTGAATGACTGTCAAGGTACTTGTTGTAGACGATTCAGGTTTCTTTCGGCGTCGAGTTATAGAGATGCTGAATGGAGACTCACGAATTGAAGTAGTTGGTCAAGCTGCAGATGGTCGTGAGGCTATCAAGAAAACACAAGAATTAAAACCGGACGTCATTACCATGGATATTGAAATGCCGGTTATGGATGGCATTACATCAGTACGCCGTATTATGGCTATACAGCCAACCCCGATACTCATGTTCTCATCGCTAACTCATGAAGGAGCACAGTCTACTTTTAGTGCACTTGAAGCGGGTGCGGTAGATTATTTACCTAAAGATTTTCATGAGTTGTCAAGCAAGCCCGAAGAGATTACCCGTATATTATGTTCTCGAGTATGGTCTATTGGTAATCATGGATCATCAGTTAAAAAAAGGCCTGCAAGTGCACCTGTTGCATCAACTGTATCAGCAACAAAAAGAACATCGACTGTAGCTCCGTCCACAGTAAAAACAATAACATCGCCATCACGTTCTAAAGGCCATTATAAAATACTTGCCATTGGTTCATCTACCGGCGGCCCTGTTGCATTACAGGAAGTACTTACAAAATTACCTGCAAATTTCTCATTGCCAATTGTATTGGTGCAACATATGCCCGGCTCGTTCACCGAGGCTTTTGCAAATAGACTAAATCAAATGAGTAAAATTGAAATCAGGGAAGCAAAAAATGGTGATCAGTTGAAACCGGGGCTGGCATTGCTTGCACCCGGGGGGAAGCAGATGCTTATAGAGGGTCGTGGCAATATGATGCGAGTTCGCATACAGGAAAGTGACCCCGGACAAAATTATAAACCGTGCGTAGATCTTACCTTTAATTCGATAGCTAAAATAATGCCAGCAAATACGCTGGCTATCATACTGACAGGCATGGGTGCAGACGGACGTGAAGGCGCTAAACTTTTACAGCAAGGTGGTTCTACTATATGGGCGCAAGATAAAGAATCGAGTGTTATTTATGGAATGCCGATGGCAATTGCAGAAGCGGGAATAGCGGAGAAAATTCTGCCATTGTCTGAATTCGGCACACAGATTGTGAGTCATGTTTAAATCATTTGACATATTAACCATACTTGGACTTATAGTTGCCTTGTTAGCTATTCTGGGCGGTAACCTGCTTGAAGGTGGCGAAACAAAAACCCTTGTTCAGTTAACTGCATTAGTGATTGTTCTGGGTGGAACACTTGGAGCCATCATGGTGCAGACGCAACGTCTGACATTTTTGCGTGCAATGAAAATGTTTACGTGGGTATTTACACCTCCGGAAATAGATTATAAAAGTACAATAAATAAAATTGTCAGCTGGAGCCGTACAGCCCGGAAAGAAGGTTTGCTGGGGCTGGAAATCATTGCCGATAACGAAAAAGATGAATTTTCACGTAAGGCGCTACAGCTGCTGGTTGATGGTAGTGAACCGGAATCCATAAGAAGTATTCTTGAAGTAGATATTATTAGTCACGAAGAAACAGAGCTTAATGCAGCCAAAGTTTATGAAGCAATGGGAGGCTACGCGCCAACCATAGGTATAATTGGTGCGGTAATGGGGTTGATTCATGTCATGAATAACCTTGCTGATCCCGATGCACTGGGCGCAGGTATAGCGGTTGCGTTTGTAGCAACAATTTATGGTGTTGGTTTGGCTAATCTTATTTTCTTGCCTGTAGCAAATAAATTAAAGGCTGTAATTAATGTAGAAATACGTTTTTATGAAATGGTGGTCGATGGAGTAAGCTCAATTGCTGAAGGCGAAAACCCGCGTAATATTGAAATAAAATTACAAGGGTATTTACGATAAAGTGAATGATGATACCTTACGATGATACGAAAAAGAAAAAAGGCAGAGGAAGATCAGCATCAAGATAGGTGGATGGTATCATATGCGGATTTTGTTACGCTTTTGTTTGCATTTTTTGTTGTGATGTATTCTATTTCTTCGGTTAATGAGGGTAAATACCGTGTTTTATCTGACTCATTAACAACTGCATTTAATGTGGATGCGCGTTCGCTGGAACCAATACAAACAGGCGAGATAAGGCGTGGTTCGGGCCCCGCTCCTGTGCAACTTATTCGTCCTGCGATTACTGATCGCGCAGGCTTTCCGGCAGCTGATGCAAAGAAACGAGTCGGTGAAATAGAGGATGCAGGTGATAAGCCGATGAAAGTTTTATTTGAAGGCTTGCGTGCATCAGTAGCCACGCTCTCAGATAAAGACTTGATTAAAGTTCACAATAATGAATTTGGTGTAGAGATAGAAATTAGTACCAGTGTATTATTTACAAGTGGTAAAACAATTCTGGCTGATGATGCATTACCTGTCCTGACAAAGCTGGCTAACGTACTCAAGCCCTTTCCGCATGATATAAATGTTCAGGGTTATACGGATAATATTCCTGTGCAAGGTGGTGCTTATCCATCTAACTGGGAGCTTTCTGCTGCGCGTGCAGCAAGTGTTGTGAAGTTATTTGCAAGACTGGGGATTCAGGAGAAGCGGTTGTCAGCAACCGGATTTGGTGAATTCAGACCGGTGGGAGATAACAATACAATTGAAGGGCGACTTAAAAATCGTCGAGTGATTGTTTTTGTGCCATCTTATAAAGATAAGGAAGCAGTACTTGAAGCCGTTAGTCGTTTGGGTGATGAACTCGATCGAGGTATCGTACTTGATCAATCGGTTACTGGAAATCAAAGTGAAGATCTTAAGACCAATGTCAAGGAAACCGCTCCAGGTATCATTGATGTGCCATTGAATGAAACAAGGTTTTATAATCCGGAACCTGATGCGGGTGCATTACCTGACCAGGCAGAGTCGGTTACGACCGCTGTTGGTGATCAGCAAGCGATTGGTGCCGGGAACGACGTGAGGCATATAGGGAACGAGCCTGTTGACGGGGTGCAACTGGCTCCACGTGTTACCAATCCATCTGTTGATATTCCTCTGGAGCAACGCTAATGAAAATCTGGAGCGTGGCTAATCAAAAAGGAGGGGTTGGTAAAACGACCACAGCAGTATCATTGGCTGGATTATGTGTATTGCATGGGGCAAAAGTATTACTGATTGATATGGATCCTCATGGCTCGTTAACGTCTTATTTTGGTTATGATCCGGAGAGTATTCAGCCCAGTTTGTATGATATTTTTCAGGCAGAAAAAATGGATCGTGATTTTACCCGATCATTAATACGCCCGACTACACTTGATAACCTGAAAATATTACCGGCATCGACAGCGATTGCTACGCTGGATAAACAACTAGGCGCAAAAAGTGGAATGGGACTCGCGATAGTCAATGCATTGCAGCCTGTCGAAGATGACTATGACCATATTTTTATCGATTGTCCTCCTATGCTTGGTGTGTTGATGGTTAATGCTTTGGCTGCGTGTGACCATCTGGTTATTCCTGTACAAACAGAATTTCTGGCAATGAAAGGCCTCGACCGTATGCTGAATACTTTAAATATGATCGAACGTGCGAAATCAATTCATATTAATTTTACGATTGTTCCCACCATGTTTGATAAACGCACGCGAGCGTCATTGGAGAGTTTGCAGTTTATGCGAGAAAATTACAGTGAAAACTTATGGTCAGGTGTGATACCCGTTGATACCCGTTTTCGTGAATCCAGTAAGGAAGGCAAGCCCATCAGCCATTACAGAGTGAGTACTCGCGGTGCACGTGCATATTCTTCATTGCTGGACACCTTGTTACAGGGAAAAGATATAAATAAACAGGTTGTTTCATTATGAGTCGTGATCCAGGAAAAATAAAATTAATGGATCAACAGACCGCCGTGATGGCATATCTTGAAGATCTGCTGAACGATATACCTCAAAATATTGAGGAGGGAGCTTGCGATAATGTTGTTAAGGTTTTTCCAAAACAAAAGACAAGCAAACCAGAAATAGAAATAGAAATAAAAGCCGAAGTAAAAGCTGTTGAAGTCAGGCAGGACACCACCGGGCAGGAAACAATCCAGAAAGCTGCACCTGTGCCAGAATCAACTGCAGTAGTTATAGAAGATAAGCAGACAAATACTGATACCAGGGTAGAAAACAAGGTGCCTGAATGGGCTGAAAAAGACTTTCAGTGCCTGTTGTTCCATGTAACAGGTATCACACTTGCTGTACCGTTAGTTAAATTGAATGGTGTTATCCCCTGGAATGAAGATATCACCCCGATGCCAGGGCATTCTCCAGCCTTTTTGGGGGTATTACGACACCTGAATAAAAATGTTCAGGTGATGGATACCGCGCAGGTTATCTTGCCTGATAGTCAGCGACAGGAAGCCTTGCCAGCAGTAGAACGCGTAAAAAAAATTGTATTAATGGATGAGGGAAAGTGGGGGCTTGCCTGTGATGATATTGGTGAAGTGATCACACTCCAGCATACAGATGTACGTTGGCGTACCGCTGAAGGACGCAGAGCCTGGCTTGCAGGTACAGTCTCTGAGCGTCTGTGTGCGTTACTGGATACAGATTGTTTGTCAAAAATACTCGCAGAAGACGAAAAAAGCTAAACTTTTCAGGTTTTCTGTCGAGAGAGTAGAGATGGAGATAACAGTTTTTGGCATGAAAACTGCAATATTTATTTCAAGAAGCATTATATGACCGAATTTTGACGATTTAATCGGCATATTAAAGACAATTAAGGGTGGGTAGACGTATGAGTCAGGCTGTAGAAAGTGGATTTGATGATGTAATTCAATGGGTTACATTCAAACTGGATAATGAGATCTATGGTATTCGCGTAATGCAGGTTCAGGAGGTTCTGAGAGTGTCAGAAATAGCGCCTGTTCCAGGTGCCCCTTCTTATGTAATGGGCATTATTAATTTACGCGGAAATGTCGTGACCGTCATTAATACTCGAAGTCGTTTTGGTCTACCATTAAACGAAAATGATGATGATACAAGAATCGTTATTCTTGAGTCAGATGACAATGTAGTCGGCGTTCTGGTAGACAGTGTGGCCGAGGTTGTTGACCTGAAACATAATCAGATAGAAACCTCCCCTAATGTAGGTAATGACGAAAGTTCAAAATACATAGAGGGCGTTGCGACACTGGATAGTGAATTACTGATTTTGATTGATATTAATAAATTATTGACCGAAGAAGAATGGTCGGAGATGGATGGTTTCTGATAATCCAGTGGACTGATGGATGATATTCCTAATATAACACCGGCAAAACCTCTCTGGCCAAAACGGCGAGATGAAAAGAACAGTAAAAACCAGAAAGATGATGACGATGAAAATAAAGATAAAAAGAATAATCAGCAAGGGCCACATGACCCTGATTATGACGGACAGATAGATGAATATGTGTAGAGGGTGGAGATATGTTTGAAAATTTAGTTATACCAGGTTTGTTTGCCACTACATTATTTATGCTGGCGTTATTTGTAATTGATCAAGTCAGATTGTCGCGCATGAGGAAAAAGCTGGCCTCACAATCAGGATTGATTGAAATACTGAAAAATGATGTTCGAGCACTGTTTTCCGGATCAGTTGGTGAAGACAGTCGTATTTATAAACTGGAACAAAGACTGCGCCGAATGAAAGAAAGACAAGAGCAGCTGGAAAACAGTAAACATGCTGAACGCCCTTATGAACAGGCAATCAGAATGGTACAAAAAGGCTCCAGTATTGAAGATTTGATGTCAGTTTGTAATCTGAGTAAGGGTGAAGCAGATTTGATTGTAATGATGCATCGTGACAAAGATCAATCAAATGATACACAGGAACAATATCATTAATTAGTTCTTATACGTAAATATGTGTCTTACGTGTTTGAGTAAAATTTTTTAAAGAAGCGCCAACAGGAAAGTAGTATTCAGGGGTCTTTTGACCCCTTCTTTTTTTCTAATGTTTTTATATGTTTTGTTTGTTAATGTTCGGAATAAACCAGTCTTGTCATATTCGCGCAGGCGCATTACTGTCCGGAATAATTTTATTGCGATATTCTCATGGGCGCATATCCATTTAATATTTAATGAGGATCCGAGCCACCTTCTTTGAACCGTCAAGACGCCAGGGGCGCCAGGAATTTATCGCAAAATTAAAAAAACATGGCGTCCCTGGCGTCTTGGCGGTTATCAAGTTTTACTGTTATTTATTTGCATCTTACCGCTATAATCGATAGGACATAACTTTTATGTTCATTTATTATTCCGGACAGTAGTGATATCTTTTGATGAAATATCCTCATTATGAGTACGTAATGGCACAGGTGAAACACGACCAGCCATCAGGTATGAGAAAGCGATAACACGTGCAATGGTAAGGTACAGGCTGCGGGGTATTTCTTCCCCCAGATCTATTTGTGAGAGCACTTGAGCCAGCAATAAGTCCTCATGTAAAGGAATATCATTTTCTTCAGCAATTTTTTTAATGTGTCTGGCTATTTCATCCTCACCTTTTGCGGTAACTCTGGGTGCATTTTTGCCGTTATATTGCAGTGCAATGGCTATGTCAGCTTTATCATTATTCGGGGTTTTCATGCTTTTTCATCCAGAATGCCGGTCGCTAATTGTTGATTAAAAGAATGAGGAGGGCAGCCTTCAATGCAGCTGAGGTTGTCTACAATCAAACCTGCGTCTTCAAGGTCATTATGTAATTCCTTAATATGTTGCTGAAACATTTTTACGGTTTCTTTTTGTTCTGACCAGAAAGTAATCGATGTCAGTTTCTGGTGAATATTTATGCTGCTGTATATTTGACCCAATTCAGTAATATTGAAAGAAATCTGAATGGTCCAGCCATTTCTTTCATTGTCAGTTTCATTATTATTTTCATCATCTTTTTCAATTTTAAACTGGAACAGATCAATCTTGTTATCATTTTTGACAGGGATCTCGAAAACCCATGATGGTTTTTGTTCCGGATCAATACTTTGATGTGTAAGCTGATTAAACTGAATACGAGCAAGAGAAGAATCGGCATCTTTAAGAAAAAAGGATAATACCTTGGAAAGGTTATCCAGTTGAGTAAAACGGGCTGATGGACGCTCATTGTCGAGCGTTACATTTGTTTTGTAAGGCATATTACCTGGATATATCAGGTCAAGGGGTATTCGTCTGCTTATTCCTTGTTCAGATGTTAGTTTTTGCATGATCATGTGTATTGGTATTGTTTGAATCGCACCTGAATTGATCGGTACCCCACCCTGAATATTTTGACCGGGTATCGAGCTTGCGCCCAGGCCAGTAGCCGGCACGCTGGTCAGTGGCAGAAAAAAACGATTAAGAGGACTTTGTTGTGCAGGTTGAGGCGTATTCAACGGCATAGCAGATGGTGCGATTGTAATTGTTGACGTTGTTCCTGATGGTGCATTTGAAGGTGAATTTATATTGAGAACAGGTGTAGATAATTGTCCGGGGTTAGCCGTTCGTAAAAACACACCTGCAGGCACCGGGGTAAAATGTTGGCGTACAGGAATGAAATCAGGTCGAACAGGAGTCTGGGCAGAAGTCACACTGTTTGCTTGAGAAGAAGTCTGGTTAGTTGTTTGAGGGTATGCAGGTGAACCCACCGTGGCCGATGGTTTGATCGGCAAACCTGCAGTGGGGACTTGTTGCAAGGCCTGGACGAGGCGTAATAAATTTGCCTTGAAATCATTAGTAAATGCAACAGGCGGGTTATTTTGTACCAATTTGGCTTCGAGAAATAAACCGGAGTTGTTAATGGCCATTTTGACCCCATCGGCAGAGCGCAGCGAATTAATATCGGGAAGAGATTGATACAGTCGTTTTATGACAGATTGAATATTTTCAGGGAATCGTAATAGTTGTTTGTCAGACAATGCCTGAACAAGATTACTAAGAAGCTGGGCATGGCTTTGTTGCCTGGGCAAGATAGTACGGATAGCGGTTTCAACCAGACTTTGTATTTTATCCTGTGCGATGAGTTGCAAAAGCGGTTTCTCACCAAGCTTTATTACTTCAAGCGTCAGTTTTTGATTTATTTCAAGATCAGCCTTGATCTGTGCGGTCAATATAGTGGTGCCAATACGCAAATTAACCAAACCATCAACAACATCGGAAACAACACGGGCTTGTAAAATTTGCCCCGGCTTCCAGTTTTGCCCGCCTTCACTTGTTTGAGTGATGGCAATAGCCTGAAATATATTTTGATTTGTAGGTATTTGCATCGATTTTCACATAAGGGTTGAAAAAAAGACTAAATATTGGCTAATTCCATTAAGTATACACCCTGTTATCGGCATAAAATCTGCATAATTAAATTGCATGGTGAATTTCTTTGGTCGCATAGATAATCCGGTGTATGCTGTTAAAAATGATAGATAAAATAATAATCAGGATACTGTGCGTATTGATAGTATATCTACCACGCACCTGGCTTGCGTACCTGGCTCTGCGCCTTGAATGCGGGCAGGCTGAAACCTGTTTGGATAATGTGGACAAGCATCATGGATAATAATGAACAGAACGATTACCTTTGGTACATGCGCGACAAAGAGGGTGTAAAAGGACCCTTTACCATCGGTATGATACACCGCTTTATTCTGGTCGGTCGGCTGAAAATGGATACGGAAATCAGTCGGGATAAACATGATTGGTCGCTTGTAAAAAACACGCCGGCAGTTATTCCTCAAGAGATGAAACATGTGCGTACCGAGCAAGATCATGAACGATTATTACAAGCACAACTAAGAGAAGACGAACGATCAAAAGACAGGCGCAGGGAAAAGCTTGATAAATTCAAGGGGCGAAGAAACAAAACAGATCGTCGTCAGTCTGAAGGTGTTATACCAAGGTCGCACAGGAAAACCAGAGAAAAAATACTCAACCAGAAATCACCCTCTGCACCTAATATTATTCCGGTTATATTTATTGTTGGTTTTATTACGGCATTAGTTGTTGCGGGTGTATATCTGTATTTTCAAACTGACAAACATCCTGTTAGACAGACTGATTGTAATGCGCCGCCTGAAAAAGAAGTTAACTGGAATAACTGTCAAATGGAAGGGCGGCAATTGATAGAGGCGGCACTGGAGAATTCAAAATTAAGGAATACAAATATGCTCGGTGCAAACCTGTCAAGTGCAAAACTGGCGGGGGCAGATCTTACTTATGCAAATTTAAGCATTGTGTCTCTTGCCAAGGCGGATTTAAAAAAAGCAGTTTTAAAAGGGGCTAATCTTAGAGGTGCAGATTTAACTAATGCAACTTTTGCAGGTGCAGATTTGTCCTATGCTGATCTACGTGGAGCACAGATAAAAGGTGTGGATTTTACGGGTGCTGATTTATCGCGGACAATCTGGATAGATGGATATGAATGCAAAGCAGGTTCGACAGGAATATGTAAATAAAAATATTTTTGATTTTGCTATTCAATCATCTCTGTCTGGTATCGAGAAACCTTGATTGAATCAGACCAGTGACTTTCTGTCAGGCCTGCCTTGAGTTTTAAATGTCGGAGAAAATCTTCAGGTTCGGGTAGAGACTCCCAGACAGACGGTAAAAAAGTCCCTCGTCTTCCATTGTCTTCTAAAATCAACCCGTCAATACCCGGCTTAATGCTCGCAATTAAATCCTGTTCATTATTAAATTGTATTGCTGTAGCAGGTGACAGAATTGAAACGTGTATAGATAATTGTTTGAATTCCTTGTCTGTCACAGCAGGGAATCGCGGGTCAGAAAAAGCTGCCGAATAGGCATTGTGACTAATATCGTCTATTAACGGTTGAAATGCTTCAAGGTTTCCTATGCAGCCACGTAATTGCTGATGTATTTCCAGTGTTACAAAGCAGGCGCCATTTTCAAGGAGTGCGGCAGGGATATTCTTATGATCCAAAGTAGTCCTGCTATGGTGTTTCAGGCCATAAGCAATGGATTTTTTTGCTGTGGTCAGTATTATGTTTTTGTATTGTTGGTAATTCATACGGTATCAATGAAAAATATATGCCCCATAACCGACAACCTGATCTTTAGAGCCTGCAGTATCGCCGGAGTTTTTCAGATCGATCATTTCAACCTGCATTTCTTTTTTTCTTGCGATTTCCAGTAGACCGTTAATCGGATAGCTACCACATGCATTTTCAGGGTTAATGGGTTCTGAAGAAAGTGATTCAATGGCCGAGCTGGTTTGCTTGTCAATATGTTGAGCTGTTTTATAATCATGAAAGTGGCTTAGATCGGAACTGATAATAATAAGGGTTTCATCGCCACCCCAGAGTAAATCGAGCACTTCGGAAACCTCATTAGTAGAGGCATTACCAACAACAACGGGCACAAGTAAAAATTGTTCAAGTGTAAGTTGTAAAAATGGTAATTGTACTTCCAGGCTATGTTCCATCAAGTGTGCATCATCAAATGTATGCACCTGAGGTAGAGACGAAATCATTTCAATGGCCTGTTGGTCTATATCAATAGCGCCAAGTGGGGAGAGAAAACTGTCGGCACTACTTACGGCAAGCCCCATTAATGGCACCCGGTGATTGGGGCCAAGTAATACAACCCGTGTAATGGTATCACTCCACGCCTTCAGGCTTGCATAAGCGCTTCCGGCAACCGCTCCGGAATAGATATAACCTGCATGAGGAACAATCATTGCTTTTGGTTTGTATTTAATTGCCCTGTCAGTTTGCAAATAGCTTAAAACAGAAGATTCCAGTTCTTGTGGATCTTCAGGATAGAAAATACCGGCAACAGCTGCTTTACGTTTATGCATATTTAAACCTTATGCTTTAAGAATGATCTATATTAATATTATAGGGTTGTTATTCGTTTAATATAAGGCATAAATACAGTTTTTGGCCGTTTACGGGTATATCGTTGTAATATCAGTATTAACCAGGCAGGGAGTGAGGATGTCCGATCACACAGTGGCGCATGAAACGGCATACTGGCATGTGCTGGCAGATAACAGAGTGCAATGCGATCTTTGTCCGCGTGATTGTAAATTACATGAGGGGCAGCATGGGTTGTGTTTTGTTCGTGAGAACAGGGAGGGTAAAATTGTTCTGACAACCTATGGCAGGTCGAGTGGTTTTTGTATTGATCCGGTTGAAAAGAAACCATTGAACCATTTCTTGCCGGGTTCACCCGTGCTTTCATTCGGTACAGCAGGTTGCAATCTTGCCTGCAAGTTTTGTCAGAACTGGGATATCAGTAAATCCCGTGAAATGGATACCCTTGCTGATCAAGCTTCGCCAGAAAAAATTGCACGCGTCGCACAGGAGCTGGATTGTCGCAGTGTTGCATATACTTACAATGACCCGGTAATTTTTCTGGAATACGCTATTGATGTTGCTAAAGCCTGTAGAGAAAGAAACATTAAATCAATAGCCGTCACCGCAGGTTATATACATGCAGAGCCCCGGAAAGAATTTTTTAAATATATGGATGCCGTAAATGTCGATCTGAAAGCCTTTACCGAAGATTTCTACTGGAAACTAACCGGTGCGCATCTACAGCCGGTACTGGATACGTTGTTATATATAAAGCATGAAACCGATGTCTGGCTTGAGATTACTACCTTGCTTATTCCTGGCAAGAATGATTCGGATGTTGAGTTAAATGAAATGACTGCCTGGATAAATAATAACCTCGGCGCGGATGTGCCCCTCCATTTCTCTGCTTTTCATCCTGACTATAAAATGCAGGCTATCCCCCCAACATCGCAAGAAACACTGACACGTGCAAGAGAAATTGCTATCAATAATGGTTTGCATTATGTGTACACGGGTAATGTTCATGACAAGGCGGGTGAGAGTACCTATTGTCATCACTGTCATTCTGTCTTGATAGGCCGTGACTGGTATGTATTGTCAGACTGGAACCTGGATGCTCAGGGTCGTTGCAAAAATTGCGGGACACCATGTGCCGGACTGTTTGAAGAAAAACCGGGTACATGGGGCGCAAAACGTCTACCAGTCAACCTGCAAGCTTATCGCTGATAGTTTTACGGGGTCTTATACCGGTTTTTTGTATTTTATCTAAACATATTTTAATCAATACCGATGTATAGGTATCAGATAATACCTGGAGATAAAAATGGAGGATGTACGAGGCCTCGTCAACAAGATACAGGATGATTTCAGGGCCGGAAAATTAAAGGTTCCCAGCTTGCCTGAGGTGGCCATTAAAATAAATAAATATGTTGGTGATCCAAATGCGAACACAGCTAACATGGCGAGAATTATTCAACTAGACCCGGCCTTAACAGCAAAATTGCTGCAGGCAGCGAATAGCGCGCTATATGGAGGCAACGGACAGGTGCAGGATTGCCGTACAGCCATAGCTCGTCTGGGTATGGAAACAACACGTAACATGGTTATGAGTTTTGCTTTGGGGCAAAGTTTCAAGGTGGGCTCCGCTGTCGTTAAGGATGTGGCGCGTGGTGTCTGGCATAAAAGCAGTGATGTAGCCGCAATCAGTTATGTGCTTGCACGCGTAACGATGGGAATGGTTCCTGATAAAGCCTTGCTCGCAGGGCTCGTTCACAATATAGGCGCTATTCCCATTTTGCATTATGCTGCTGAAGATCCTGAAATAAAAAAGAATCGTGTATTGATAAATGATTTGATTGATCGGTTGTCCGGGAAATTAGGTAGTCTGGTTTTACGGCAATGGTCTTTTGATGAAGCATTGACAGGTGTTCCAAAAGAGATTTTGAATAACAATTATCAACCGGATGAAAAGGTAAATTACGTCGATATTGTTATCGTAGCCAATGTGCATAGTCAATTTGGTAAAGATGATAAAGAAGCACCAAAATTACATGAAATTGCATCATTCAGAAAATTACCTTTATTTCAAATAGGGCCAGATGCAAGTATAGAGCTTCTGTATACCGCAAAAGAAGAAATTAATTCATTAACAAAAATGCTGACTTCAATCGTCTGATAAACCAGTTATTCATAATGTTGGGAAGAGATCTACGGTCGCGATTTTGCACAGGGATGTGCTTATGTCACGAGAGCACATGGAAGTGCGAAGTGGCATTTCACGACCATGGGTCGTTTCCCACAGTCATGCCTCTAGTCCCTTTTACTAAAATAAGTTAAAATCACGACCCGCATTAATGATTACATGAAAAAGGAAATCAGCATGAGTTCAAAAACACGTATTGGTATTATTACGGTTTCTGATCGAGCCAGCCGGGGAGAGTACGAAGACCTGGGTGGGCCAGCTATTCATGAATGGATAAGTAACGCCTTGTCATCAGAGTGGGAGCCGGTAGCCCGGGTAATACCAGACGAGCAGGATATCGTAGAGCAAACCCTGAAAGACTTATGTGATGATGAATCCTGTTGTCTGGTTGTTACTACGGGTGGCACAGGGCCTGCAAAGCGGGATATAACACCAGAGGCAACAATAGCCGTCGCTGATAAAATCATGGATGGTTTTGGTGAATTAATGCGTACGGTGTCGTTACAATTTGTACCGACCGCTATTTTATCACGCCAGGTAGCGGTTATTCGTGGACAATCCCTTATTGTGAACCTACCAGGCAAGCCTTCTGCAATATCCGATTGTTTAAATGCAGTTTTTCCAGCTGTTCCATATTGCATTGATCTTCTCGAAGGGCCTTTTCTGGAAGTTAATGAAGACTTTATCAAGATCTTTCGTCCCAAGCCGAAGTAATAGTTAAGGATAACGATTGAGGCCTGATAATGGCATTAACACCAGAACAGATACGACCGGGCGCTTGTTATAGCAACGGTGAATTCGGTAAAAAATGGATTGTCTGGCAAGTTGCCGAGATGTTTATCGATGAGTCTGATATAGAGATGATTCGTTATCGCATACTGGTCGGCGAAAATCGCCGTAAATACCGTGCTATTTTCAGGGAAGATTTCGTGAAAAAAATCCGTTATGAAGTCGAATTAATGGAAAGTACCTGGCAAAAGGTAGAATAAATTCATCGTTAAGTCTTTCATATCAAAGTTATTATCCTTTTTTTTATAAAATATTTAAAATTCCTGTCAACCATTCTCTCCCTGATTCGTTTTAAAGGGTAGTGATGCAGCGGCCTGGTGCCTCTGTGTTTTCGCTTAAATATTAATGAGGACAGGGATATGACAATAACAAGTTTTCACACATCAAGACCGGGGTTACGATCCACACGTCAACAAATGAGCGCATGGTTGCTAACATCTATTTTACTTATAGGCTTTGTATTTTTGACGGCATGTGGAGGAGGTAGTACTGATACAGGAGAAGTACAAATTGGCCTGACTGATGCAAAAGGTGATTTTGCTACCTATACGGTGGATGTTATGTCATTAACATTGACCAAACAAAATGGTCAGGTCGTTGAAACCTTGCCACTTAATACGCGAGTTGATTTTGCTCAATACACAGACCTGACAGAATTTCTGACAGCCGCTACCGTCCCCTCAGGTATCTACGTAAAAGGCACAATGCGACTGGATTACAGTAATGCTGACATCTGGGTAGAAGATGAAACCGGTAGTGCAATCAAGGTCTCAACTATTCTGGATGAAAAAGGATTACCTGTTTCAGAATTACAGGTCGAGGTTGGTCTGGTTGGTAAAACTCAATTAGTCATCGCGCCTGGTATACCTGCACACCTCACGCTGGATTTTGATCTTAAACAATCCAATACCGTTGTTTTCGACGACAACAACACACCTTCGATTACCGTCGTGCCATTACTGATAGCAGAGATCTCGGCTAAAAAACCTAAAAAACACCGTGTTCGCGGGCCACTAAAAGAAGTCAGTGTTGCGGAAAATAATTTTGATATTTACCTTCGCCCGTTCAGGCATCGTTTGTCAGAGAATGCCCGGCACTTTGGTGTTCTGACAGTACAGAATAGCGATGAAACAGTATTTGAAATTAATGGTGAAAGTTACCGCAGTGAAGCAGGCCTTGCCGAGTTGGCATTGCAACCAGCACGGACAGCCATTATTGCCATTGGTGATGTACGCTTTAATCCCAGACGATTTGTCGCACGTGAAGTTTACGCCGGTTCCAGTGTTCCCGGAGGTGATTTTGATGTTGTCAGGGGAAGCGTAATGGCGCGAACAGGCAACATACTCACCGTACATGGTGGCACCTTGACCCGAGCTGATGGCACAGTCAGCTTCAGTGAAAACATCACCATCACACTGGATGAAAGCACAAAAGTAACAAAACAATTATCCATGGGTACTTTTGCTATTGACGACATTTCTGTTGGCCAACGCATTACTGTGTTTGGTATAGCAAGGCCGGGTAGTGAGCCTGATGTGAGTTTTAGTGCAGCAAACGGGCATGTAAGAATGCACATCTCGGTTGCCCGAGGGTCTGTTCAGGGCGTGGTTTTTATTCCGGAACAACCACCCCGGTATCCATTCGTTTTGAATCTTGCGAGTATCAATGGCCGGAATGTTTCGTTATATAACTTTGCCGGTACCGGCATAGATAGCAGTAACGATGCAACGGGTGATTTTTATCAAATCAACACAGGCAATCTGAACGTAACAGGATTTGCTGTTGACAGTCGTGTAGCCGTGGGCGGGTTTGTTACGCCATTCGGTTCAGCGCCTGCCGATTTTGATGCGCAAACGATTGTAACCATGCCCATAGAGTAAAAGAGTATTTTTTTTGTTCACTCCCAGATCCCTGGTTAACATAATCAGGATTCGCCCCTCAATAGAGGGGCTTTTTTTTGTTTCAATAATCGTTAGACTAAACATGTCTTGATAAAATAATGACAGGTGAAATATATGTACAAGGGTGGTTGTTTGTGTGGAGCAGTACGTTATGAAATACATGATGGCATCAGCGACATTGTTTATTGTCATTGCTCGTTATGTCGTAAGGCACAGGGTAGTGCATTCGCGACCAATGGTAATGTTGATGCAAGTAAATTTGTTTTCTCAAAGGGTGAAGACATGCTCACAGCATACGAAGCAACACCCGGACAGAAAAAATATTTTTGCAAACAATGTGGTTCACCCATTATCAGTAAAAATGAGTCAGCCCCTGACAAGGTGCGAATAAGGCTTGGAACAATTGAATCCGATATTTCAGAGAGGCCGGGTTGCCATATTTTTGTTGGTTCAAAAGCCAACTGGGAAGAAATCAGTGATGATTTACCAGGATATGATGAATACAAGTCGGGAAAGATTTAATGAAGAGGTTTGCTAACGTTTTTCGCAGCCAGTTACTGAAAATGGTACGTATAAGTATGGGTGCCTAACGATTTTCAAGAGGTACTAGGGAGGAAGCAAGGGTTTTACTTTCTCTATATCCTAGGATAGAAAAGAAGCTTGAAAAACTCAAGTACAAGGTCTTACATCAGATACTTGAAATGTTTGATGCTGTACGGGGTAGGCTGAAGGATGGATCACCTGTAGATATGTTATTGGCTTACGCAAGAGAGCTACGCGCACTAGTGAAGCAAGACCGCCTTGATATGGATGAAGCATCAATATCGCTCAGCAGATCGTGGGGGCAAAAGAAGCAGAGTTTAACCTATGGATTGTGAGTCAGTATGAAGGCTTCTTACGGATGCTGAGGTGAAGGTGACCGATGAGTTCGTTGGTAGTTTCATGGATAACAGCTGAGTGGTATAATGAGTAATGACGAAAATACTTGACCTTTATTCAAAAAGACAAAAAAGACTTCATGGTGATGTGCCAGATGTTTTTTCATATCATGGTATTCCACAAACTCTCCGTGTTCAGATTGTTCATATATGGAAAGATGCTCTAGGTGATAAGGAGGGTTATAGGAATGCTCTTCGTGGTGTAAAGGTTAAATATAAATATATTGTTGATAGCTTACGTCGTGAATACGGTGTGTTTACGTTGTATGACAGAGGCTACAATGACCACCATTATATTGATGAATTAGAGTATTTCTTTCTGCATGAATCAATTTGTAATAAAGTCATAGATGTTATTGAATTAACATTTAAAGTGATTGATAAAACAACACGTGAATATAATCATCTTGGCACTCAGAACTTTGATGAAATTGCTGATTGTGCTATTTTAGAACTGAATACCAGATTTAAAGAACATGGCATAGGTTATCAATATGAAGAAGGTGAAATAATACGAGTTGACTCTCAATTGCTTCATGCGGAAATCGTTAAACCAGCGCTCCAGTTATTGAATTCCACATTATATGCTGGTGCACAACAAGAATTTTTAAGTGCGTATGAACATCATCGCCATCAGAGGCACAAAGAAGCTTTGAATGATGCGCTTAAGTCGTTTGAAAGTACAATGAAAGCTCTTTGTGACAAGCGAGGTTGGGCTTATACCGCAAATGATACCTGTTCACGTTTAATAGCAATATGTTACCAAAATAATCTGATTCCAACGTTCTGGAAGGAACATATGGCAGCATTGAGAAGTTTGCTCGAAGGTGGCGTTCCTACGGGAAGAAATAAGCTTAGTGGGCATGGGCAGGGTTCCACTACAATCGAAGTGCCTGATCATATTGTATCGTATGTATTACACATGACTGGAGCTGCAATTATCTTATTGGTTAGGTCGGAACAAGAGTTATAACAATAAAAATGAATGGAGGATGTATGTTTGTCTGGAGGCAATTCATTAATAAACCGTGGTGATTGATCAAAGCCAGTGACTGTTTTTGTTGAGAAAATATCTAATGCGGTTGGTATTTTGTATGAACACCTGCAGGATTGTAAAGAAAGCTGAAGAGATAAAAGCGTGAGCTTAATGGGTTACAACAAAGAGCTGTTGACCGCTTAAGACCTCAAGAGGCACGTAAGTAAAATAATATTGAGCAAATTACGGAATAAACAATACATCTACTAAGAGATGATGCAAATGTTGAACAGATGGAAGAAGACTGGGTTGCGTATTTTTTAAGAGTTGTGACATGGTTTTGATAAAGAGATGCAGCTATTATGGTTCAGTTTACTTGTGGGTGAGGCAAATCAACACGGCTCTTTCTCGAATAGAACAATTAATTTTGTTGGGTCTATGGATAAGAAAGAGGCTGGTTTATTCACTGATCTATGCCAATTTGCATGGGAGTTGGAAGATGAAGATTCTATGATGCTTCTGATGTATAGAGCCTCATGCGAGGCGAAGGTTGGCTTGGAGGTGTCTTAAAGGTTGGTTATTTATAGCTAGATGATCGTAGGTTGCTGTTCTATACTTATATAGGAACGTGATCCCATAAAATGATAAGCTGTATATGGCCGTTCCATATAGCTACTACTCTTGCTAAAACATCGTTCTTGTCTAAGTAGATGATAAATGACATATATAGCCATAAATAATTAAAACCGGAAATATATAGTGAACAAATAATGCCGAATATTAATCACACAATTTTGTCTTGGGCGCGTGAAACGGCTGAGATTTCTTTAGAAAATGCTGCACCGAAGCTTCAAATTAAGGACGGAAAAGAAACTAGTGCAGTTAGTAAGCTTACAGCATATGAAAACGGCACTACTAGCCCGTCTAGGAGTATGCTAATTAGAATGTCCAAGCTTTATCATCGACCGCTTTTAACATTTTATCTTGATAATCCGCCTAGTATTGGAGATCGTGGAGAAGATTTTCGAACACTTCCTGATCACTATGAGAGAGCAGAAAACGCTTATGTAGATGTGTTAATACGCAATATTAAAGCTCGTCAAAGTCTGATTCGCGAGACTTTAATTGATGAGGATGAAGAAATAAAACTGTCATTTGTCGGTAGAAATTCAATTGACCAAGATGTGCAGCATATTACCCAAACTCTTCGAGAGGTCATAAAGCTTGATATTGAAGAGTTTCGTGAATGCCCTACTTACGGGGATGCCTTTAAGTTATTGCGCGATAGAGTAGAAGAAGCTGGTGTTTTTGTTCTTCTTCAGGGTAACTTAGGCTCTTATCATACCGATATTAGTGTAACAACATTTAGAGGTTTTGCGCTGTCTGATGATGTGGCACCTTTTATACTTATAAATAATAGAGATGCTAAGTCCGCGTGGTCTTTTACACTTCTACATGAAATGGCTCATCTTGCTTTAGGTCAAACGGGTGTTAGTGGTGCATATGCAGAAAAACGAGTAGAGAAGTTATGTAACGAAGTAGCGAGCGAGTTTTTGTTGCCATCAGAAGAGTTTAAGCGGTTTAATCTATTAAGTTTTGATGCTGAAACTATAAGAGAAGAAATCAGTCAATATGCACTTTCAAAAAAGATAAGTAGCTCTCATATTACATACCGTCTTTATCGCAGAGGTGATATAAGCAAGGGTGTATGGTCAGAGTTGAGTGACTATTTTCACCAGCAATGGAAAAATAAGCAAGATAAAGATAAAGAAAAGCTTAAACAGCGGAGCGGCGGCCCTAACTATTATGTGGTGCGCCGATATAATTTAGGCGCTTTGGTTGGTTTGATTCGGAGGCTGACATACTCTGGTGCTCTGAGTACCACAAAAGCAGGGATGCTATTAGATGTTAGGCCACTAAAAGTGCATCGTTTATTTGAAATTAATCATTCAGCATAAGGGATTGTGTATTGTTATATCTTCTTGACGCTAATACTCTCATTGATGCTAAGCGCGATTATTATCCTATTAATAGTGTGCCGGAATTTTGGGAATGGCTTATCTTTCATGGACAGCAAAAAACTATAAAGATTCCTATTGAGGTTTATGAGGAATTCTCAGACACGAGAGATAGTAACGGGCAAAAAGATGACTTGGCAGCTTGGTCTGAACAACAAGGAGTGAAGGAAGCATTATTGTTTAGTGAAGAAGCTGATCAGAGTCTAGTTTCTCAAATAACGTATAACGGATACACATCAAATCCAACTGACGATAACATTATAACAATTGGACGCGACCCTTTTCTTATGTCTTATGCTCTGCGTGATTTAGATAATCGTTGCATAGTTAGCACGGAAGCGTCGAAGCCCAAGAAGCAAGGTGCTAACCGTAAAGTGCCTGATGTATGTAATGACTTTGGTATACGTTGTATAAATAGCTTTCAGATGTTTAGGGAATTGAACTTCAATACTAACTGGAAGAATTCTTAAGTGCGCAAAATCGTTATTTTGTACTAGAATACTGTACTGGTTTTCCAAAAGTGAAAATCAATAAATCATTGTTTTTATTGAATAACACAACAATAAAGAAAGTATGGTACCGATGGGCGGACTCGAACCGCCACGCATTTCTGCGGCGGATTTTGAATCCGCTTTGTCTACCAATTCCAACACATCGGCATAAGCGCCATAGTATAAAGAAATTTGTCGCCTTGGCAATACCCGTCTCATAGTTTGTGTACAGGGATAATGCATTAGGCAGGATGACCTGATACCATTTGCCGCCATGAAAAGACAGGATTTCCAGTTTGAGTTACCCGAGGCGTTGATCGCCCAGTTTCCTGTGGATGACAGGTCGGCTAGTCGCTTATTACACCTGAATAGAAATCAGAAAATTTTACAGGATCAACATTTCAAGGATCTGGTGGATTTTTTACAGCCGGGTGATCTGCTGGTTTTTAACGATACCCGTGTTATACCAGCAAGGTTGTTCGCCAGAAAAGAAACCGGTGGTAAGGCAGAAATTCTGATTGAACGGATTACCGGAGACAAGCAGGCGCTGGCACATGTACGTGCGAGCAAGTCACCCAAAGCCGGTGGAAAGTTATTGCTGGATGACGATACGGTTGTAACCGTCACAGGTCGCCAGGGTGATTTGTTCGAGCTTGAGTTTGAATGCCAGGGGAATGTATTAACATTGCTGGATAATATTGGTCATATGCCACTGCCACCTTATATACAACGCGCAGACAAGCAGGAAGATCAGGAGCGTTACCAAACAGTCTATTCGCGAGTACCCGGAGCAGTAGCTGCGCCGACGGCGGGCCTTCATTTTGATCATGACATGCTTGAAACATTGTCTGCAAAAGGCGTGCAGCAGGCACATGTTACTCTTCATGTGGGTGCTGGGACATTCCAGCCTGTACGGGTTGATGATATAAAAGACCATGATATGCACAGCGAATGGCTGGAAGTCACTGAATCCGTTTGTGAAAAAATCAGGCAAACAAAAAAAGCCGGGCATCGTGTTATTGCTGTTGGTACAACCTCGGTAAGGGCGCTTGAGTCGGCCTCTCGAAACGGAGAGATTGAGCCTTTTTCAGGTGATACCAATATATTTATCTATCCCGGTTATCAATTTAAAACAGTGGATGCGCTGTTAACAAA
>JAADHQ010000022.1 GCA_013151795.1 Gammaproteobacteria bacterium
AGTCGATCTGAAAAAGGCGGCATTGGTTTTGTTGCTGAAGTGAAGAGCAAGGACGAGCAAGTTAATCTGGGTGAGACATTATTCGATGTTGAACCGGAAGACCTGGTTAAATATGGGTTGATTCCTGAATTTGTAGGGCGTTTGCCAGTCGTTGCGACCCTTGAAGAACTGGATGAAGAAGCCCTTGTTCGTATCCTGACCGAACCAAAGAATGCTCTTGTTAAGCAGTACGGCAAGATGCTTGAAATGGAAGGCGCTGACCTGGAGTTCCGTGAAGATGGATTACGCGCCATTGCACAAAAAGCAATGGATAGAAAAACGGGTGCACGTGGCCTGAGAACGATTCTTGAGCAAGTTTTACTTGATACAATGTATGACCTGCCATCCATGGAAAATGTCAGTAAGGTAGTGGTTGATGAAGCCGTGATCAAGGGTGAAGCCAAGCCTTATATGATTTTCGAAGGAAATGATCAGCAACGGGTCGCATCTGATTAATCCTGCTGTATAACAAATAAGCAATTCCTCTCCTTATCCCGGTTGCATTCTGATGTGACCGGGGTAATAAATATTTCACCTTCCTCATTGAAATGGCAATTGTTGGCCATATATCTAGCACTAACTATAGTTAACTATTAAAGAGACCTTTGCAGGAATACTCAGAAACCGGGTGTCTGCGGTAGAACCTTCTCTAAATGCTCATTTACCCATAGTAAATCGTGTTTATCGCTGGTTTGTCTGCCGTACTGGCTTTTTGTTACCTTGTCATGGTATTAATAAATGATACGTTTACATGCGAATTTATTCCGTGAGAGGGAATAACGAATGGATAAAGAAGATAAAAAGTTACCCGTTGTAACTGATATGGTTATGCCGGTATTACCCCTTAGAGATGTAGTGGTTTATCCGCACATGGTTATTCCCTTGTTTGTTGGCAGGGAGAAATCTATCCGGGCACTCGAAGGTGCGATGGAAACTGATAAGAAAATCCTGCTGGTTTCACAAAAAAGTGCAGATGTTGATGACCCATCAGATGAGGACATTCATCGAGTGGGTACCGTGTCGACTATTTTGCAATTATTGAAACTTCCTGATGGTACGGTAAAAGTATTAGTTGAAGGGTCTGAGCGCGCCCAGGTTTTGAGTTATGATGAAGAAGAAAATCATTTTTCTGCACGCATTAAATTATTGAATCAAAATGAGCAAATGGACGAACGTGAAGTTGAAGTCCTGATGCGTTCATTGATGACGCAGTTTGATCAATATGTAAAATTGAATAAAAAAGTACCACCTGAAATACTGACTTCATTATCCGGGATTGATGAGGCGGGTCGTCTGGTGGACACGATTTCTGCACACATGGTGTTGAAGCTCGATGAAAAACAGAAAATTCTGGAGATGATTGATATCCAGGAACGTCTGGAGCATCTTCTTGTGCTGATCGAAGAAGAAATAGATATCTTGCAGGTGGAAAAACGCATTCGTTCGCGTATTAAAAACCAGATGGAAAAAAGTCAGCGCGAGTATTATCTCAATGAACAAATGAAAGCGATTCAAAAAGAATTAGGTGATATGGAAGACGCGCCGAATGAGCTTGAAGACCTTGGCAAGAAAATAGAAAAGGCCCGCATGCCTAAAGATGCAAAAGAAAAAGCCGTATCAGAATTAAACAAGCTGAAACAGATGTCACCTATGTCTGCAGAAGCAACGGTGGTCAGAAATTATATTGATGTCATGGTTAATGTACCCTGGAAGAAGAAAAGCAAAGTGCACCATGATTTAACAGAAGCACAAAATGTACTTGATGAAGACCACTATGGTCTTGATAAGGTTAAAGAGCGTATTCTTGAATATCTGGCAGTGCAACAGAGAGTTAAAAAACTAAAGGGGCCTATCTTGTGCCTGGTTGGCCCTCCTGGTGTGGGTAAAACATCACTGGGTCGCTCTATTGCTAAAGCAACTAATCGTAAATTTTCGCGTATGTCGCTTGGTGGCGTGCGTGATGAAGCCGAAATTCGTGGGCATCGCCGAACTTATATAGGCTCAATGCCGGGCAAGATAGTGCAAAATCTGTCAAAGATTGGTGTACGAAATCCTTTATTTTTGCTTGATGAAATAGACAAGATGTCAATGGATTTTCGTGGAGACCCATCCTCTGCATTATTGGAAGTACTGGATCCTGAGCAGAATCATACTTTTGCGGATCACTATCTGGAAGTTGATTATGACTTGTCAGATGTCATGTTCGTGGCCACGTCAAACTCATTAAATATTCCTGCGCCATTACTTGATCGAATGGAAGTAATACGCATACCCGGTTATACCGAGGATGAAAAGGTAAACATAGCCAGTAAATATTTGTTGTCCAAGCAGCTGGAAAATAATGGCCTGAATACGGACGAACTTATTATTACCGAAGAAGCGATCAGGGACATGGTCCGTTATTATACGCGGGAAGCGGGTGTACGAAACCTGGAACGTGAAATATCGAAAGTTTGTCGCAAGGTAGTTAAGGAAGTGTTACTGAGTAAAGATGACAAGCAAATGGAAGTAAACCCGGATAACCTTGAAAAGTACCTGGGTGTAAAACGATTCCGTTTCGGGCTTGCCGAAGAAAGGGATCAGGTCGGACAGGTTACCGGCCTTGCCTGGACAGAAGTGGGAGGCGAGTTGCTAACTATCGAAACGGCGCTGGTTCCGGGTAAAGGCAAGTTAATGCACACAGGACAACTGGGTGATGTTATGCAGGAATCCATACAGGCAGCAATGACAATAGTCAGGGGACGTGCAGAAAGCCTGGGAATTGAAGATGAGTTTTATCAGAAGAACGATATTCACATTCACGTACCTGAAGGGGCGACCCCCAAAGATGGCCCCAGTGCCGGAGTAGGAATGTGTACGGCACTTGTGTCGGCATTGACACAGATACCAGTAAGAGCCACCGTGGCGATGACAGGAGAGATTACCCTGAGAGGTGAAGTGCTGCCAATTGGTGGTTTGAAAGAGAAATTGCTGGCGGCTCATCGTGGAGGCATCAAGACGGTTCTGATACCTGAGGAGAATCGTCGAGATCTTACAGAGATACCGGAGAATATAAAAGAGCAGCTAGATATTATTCCTGTTCAGTGGATTGATGAGGTGCTGGAACTGGCATTAGTACATACGCCGGTTGCATTACCCGCAAAAGGCGGGAAGCCTGTAGCCACTGCAGAAAAGACTAAACCCGGCAAGAAACCCATCAGGCCGCATTAATTGTAAAATTCTTAAAAATACTTTTACCTTCTTTTCAGCTGGAAAGTGAGGAGGGTAAATTGTTGCTCGGTGATATAAAACAATAAGTTATTGATGATTATTGATACGAGTATTGACTGTATAACGTGAATTGCCCAGCGTAAAAGCAGTTTATTAGTTGTGAAGTGTGTTGACACCTATAGAGTGCGCTTGGTATAAATTCGTTTATGTCAGAAAACCAGCCGGATCGTGTGCGTAAGGGCTTATGCTAGCGGGTTACGATGTTGCTGGAAAATTTAATAAATATAAATCTTAGGAGTGAGTTATGAATAAATCAGAATTAATTGAAGCCGTAGCAGATTCAGCAGAATTATCAAAAGCAGATGCAACCAAGGCAGTTGATGGCGTTGTTGAAGCAATAACAAATTCACTAAAAAATGGAGATCAGGTTACTCTGGTTGGCTTCGGTACATTCCTGGTAAGGGATCGTGCAGCACGCACTGGTCGTAACCCGCGTACTGGTGAAGCTATCGAAATAAAGGCGGCCAAAGTTCCTGCCTTTAAAGCTGGTAAAGCACTAAAAGATTCTGTAAACTAGCGCGCTCTTTGACCGGGTGTTTAGCTCAGCTGGGAGAGCATCGCCCTTACAAGGCGAGGGTCGGGGGTTCGATCCCCTCAACACCCACCAAATTGGAGCGGTAGTTCAGTTGGTTAGAATACCGGCCTGTCACGCCGGGGGTCGCGGGTTCGAGTCCCGTCCGCTCCGCCAATCTAAAAAGGCGCTTCTATTAAATTAGAAGCGCCTTTTTTTTATTTCAGGTATGATATATCACTGAATATCCGATGGTTTTCATGGGATTTGTACAGATTATCAAGATAAAAACAGTTAGGGTGTCAGTATGTTAATGTCCATTCGCGATCGTGCTACAGGTTTGTTTGCCTGGGTTATTGTGGTCTTGCTTATTATTCCTTTTGCACTATGGGGTATCCAGGAATATCTGGGCGGAGGTAGCGGGGTTAATGTCGCTGTTGTTAATGATCTGGAAATTTCCAGGAACATGCTTAACAGACAGGTGGATGGAGAACTACGAGGCAAGAAAGACCGCCCCGAAGGTAATGCCCTGGTGTTATACCGCAAGCAGGTATTGAATCGCATGATACAGGAAGAGTTGATATATCAAAAAGCAGTTGATCAGGGTTTTCGGATCAATGAAGCACTGATAGTCATGCAAATCAGGAGTAATACTGCTTTTTTTGTTGATGGAAAGTTTGATCAAAATCGTTATGAAGATCTGTTGAGATATAACGGTCTTTCACCATCCGGGTATCAGGCTAAACTTGCGCGCGATATGCTGACGCAGCAATATGTTGGTAGCATATTAAAAACCAGTTTTGTTACACCACTTGAAGTTGACCATTTGCTGGAGCAGCAAGGCAGAGAATTAAATATTGCCTATATGGAAGTGCCATTCAAGAAATATCAGGATGCCGTTCAGATAACAGATGAGCAGGTGAGCGCTTATTATAATGAACGTAAGCAAAATTTCATGACGCCGGAAAAAATCAAGGTCGATTATTTACAGCTGACCACAAATGATATTGAGTCTGAAATAAAGTATACCGAAGAGCAGTTACTCCAGTATTACAATGACAATAAAGATAACTTTATCACCCCTGAACAAAGACGTGTAGCCCATATACTGTTTGAAGTGACTGACGATAAAAATATGGGTGAACTTGTCAAGGCGGAAGAAAAGGCGAATGAGGTCTATGCCATGCTTGAAAAAGGTGAAGCCTTTGATCAGTTGGCAAAAAAATATTCAGCTGATGCCGGGTCAGCATCGCTGGGTGGAGATATAGGTGCGTTGGAAGAAGGCACACTGGACAAGGCATTTGAAGAAGTTGCAGTAAAGCTTGAAAAGGGCAAATACAGCAAGCCGGTTAAGACAGCCTTTGGTTATCATATTATCAAAGTGCTTGATATTAAAGCGGGCACAAATAAATCTTATGATGATGTTAAAACTGATATAGAAGCTAACTATAAGAAGCAACAGGCAGAATCCTTGTTCTATGATCGAAAGGAAGCCTTATATAACCAAACTTACGAAAATCCTGATAGTCTGGAGATAGCTTCTGAAGCATTGGGCATAAAAATAAAGACCTCTGGCTGGTTTACACGTGCAGGGTTACCAGGAGATAAAATTTTTTCAGACGCTAAAGTTATTAGTGCAGCATTTGATGAGGATGTATTTGCCGGAGGCAATGTTAGCAGATCATTGAACAGCAAGTTAATTGAAATAAAATCTAAAAATAAAAAAAGTCTGGGTTCAGTGATAGTCATACGGTTATCAGATTATCAGCCCAGCCAGCAACAACCATTAGAAACAGTAAAGGCAGAGATTATAAAAACGTTATCTGCAAAAGCTGCCCGTAAAGCAATGGATGCAGATGTTGAATCATATCTGGCCCATGTGCGTAAAAATGGTTCACTTGAATCTTTTGCGAAAGACAAGTCATTAAGTTATAAAAACCCTGGTTTTATAACCCGGTCAGATAGCAAGCAGGATTCGTTAATGTTGTCTGCTGCATTCAAGGCTCCAAAGCCTGAAAAAGAAAAGACTGTTTATGTTTCTGCTCATACGCTAAAAGGTAATGCAGTCATCATTGGCATCAGTGGTATTAAAAAAGGGATTGTTAGTAAAGATGATCCGGCCAGACCATTTATGAGTCAATTCATGCAGCGCATGTTAAGTTCAGGAGAATTAACTGCATTTGTTGAAGAGCTGAAGTCGCAGGCGGACATCAAGTTTTTTGAGAGTCGGCTTAGTAATGATGAAACTTAAATTACACTGGCAAATCCTTATCGCATTGGTGCTGGCTGTTATCGCTGGTGTGCTGAGTGGTAAAGCTGCGGGTGTTTTTGGTATAAGTTTCTATGAGATGTTTGCTTTTACGGGCAAGCTTTTTCTTAATGCCTTAAAGATGATCATTGTGCCATTGGTGTTTTCATCTATCGTTGTTGGTATAGCTGGCATTGGTTCATCAGGTGCTTTGGGCCGTTTGGGCGGGAAAACCTTGCTGTATTACCTGGCTACCAGTTTATTTGCTATTGTAATTGGCCTGGTCATGGTCAATACCTTTACGCCAGGTATTATTGATGGTGTACCTGCAAACGAAGTAATGGGCAAATTAGATGCAACGGTTGTGTCGGATGTTCTTGCTCGTGTTGAAGGCAAGGGTGCTGGTGATCTGGCTGGTGTTTTTTTACAGCTCTTTCCACCCAATATAATTGCGGCAGCCAGTAGCAATGGCCAGTTGTTGGGTTTGATCGTTTTTGCATTGCTCATGGGTTTTTTCATGACGCGTATTGACGAGCCTTATGCGCAGTCTCTTTATAATTTCTGGTCTGGCATGAATCAGGTCATGATGAAAATCACTAATCTTATTATCAAGTTTGCTCCTATCGGGGTTTTCGGGCTGGTTGCTAAAGTAGTGGCAGATACCGAGCTGGATAAGCTGGATGAACTGGCACAAACAGTTGGCGTCTTTTTTGTAACGGTACTGGCGGCATTGGCATTTCATTTTCTGGTCACCTTGCCTCTTATATTGCGTTTTGTTGCGGATGTTAATCCGTTAAAACATTATAAAGCCATGGCCCCTGCTTTATTGACAGCATTTTCGACATCATCATCTGCGTCCACTTTGCCTTTAACAATGGAATGCGTAGAGCATAAAGCAGGCGTTTCAAATCGTACGACGAGTTTTGTATTGCCATTAGGGGCAACGGTTAATATGGATGGCACGGCCTTGTATGAGTGTGTCGCTGCTATGTTTATTGCACAGGCCTATGGGCTTGATTTGCCTTTTACAGTTCAATTTACAGTCGTGATGATTGCATTGCTGACATCGATTGGGGTTGCGGCCATTCCGTCTGCAAGCCTGGTGGCTATTACGGTGATACTTGCTGCTATTGGTTTGCCTGCAGATGGTATTGCCATGATCATGATAGTTGATCGTATTCTGGATATGTTCAGAACCGCTACCAATGTGTTTAGTGACTCCTGTGGCGCTGTGGTTATCGGTAAATTGCAGGGTGAAAAGGGTATTCTGAAGGATTAATCAGGGGTATCTGGTTTTTGCAACGCAAAGGCGCGAAGACGCAGAGGACGCAAAGTTACTTTATGTTTGTGATGCCTGAATATCAGGCCGCATTTTCTGAAATATATAATTAATCTTCAGCTGGCTCAGCAGGTGGGCTGAAGCCCACCTTGTAAGACTCATGTTTACTTTACGCCCTCTGCGTCTTCGCGTGGAATATTTTAATATTCTATCCAGTAGAATCTGGATTATTCCTTACCCTTATCGGGAATAGATATACCAATTGTGTTGTAACCGGCATCGACATGCGTGACCTCACCGGTAATACCCGATGCCAGATCAGAGCACAGAAATGCAGCTACATTACCAACTTCATCGATTGTTACATTGCGGCGTAAGGGGGAGATACTTGCAGTATGGTCAAGCATTTTGCGGAAATCGCTGATACCGGCAGCTGCCAGGGTGCGGATAACGCCAGCTGAGACTGCATTGACACGAATGCCTTCGGGGCCCAATGCTTGTGCCATGTACCTGACATTGGCTTCCAGGCTGGCTTTTGCCAGCCCCATTACATTGTAGTTTGTAATAACCTTTTCAGCACCAAGATAGCTCAAAGTAAGCAAGGCACCGTTACGACCTTGCATCATATTACGGCCAGCCTTGGCCAGGGCTGCAAAGCTGTATGAGCTGATATCATGTGCAACAGCAAAAGCATCACGTGTTACGTTATCAAGATAGTCACCGTCGAGCGTTTCTCTTGGGGCATAGGCAACAGAATGTATAATGATATCCAGATGGTCCCAATAGTCATCAAGGTGTTCAAAAACAGCATTTATCTGGGTGTCATCACTGACATCGCAAGGTAAGGTGACTTCTGAATCACACTGGGCAGCAAGTTTTTCTACTCTATCCTGTAACTTTTCATTTTGGTAAGTAAAAGCCAGGTCAGCCCCTTCTCGATGTAACGCTTGTGCGATACCCCAGGCTATTGATCGGCTGCTTGCACAACCTACAATCAGAGCATTCTTGCCGGATAATATTCCCATAGTCTCGTCTCTTAGTATGAAATTAAATTAAGTATTAATTGTAACAAACCAAAAAACATTCGTCAGTAATGGATTTTGGCTGATTTTTCTGTAAAGTAACATAAATCAGCTGTTTACAGGGTATAATCACCAGAATAATGCACTCGAAAGGAATGTCGGTATTTAAATGAGCATTGCAGTAGTTTGTAGGCAAACAATAATAATAGTAATGCTCGGTTCTCTGGGCTTTTTATTGTCTTCGTGTACTGAAAGGTCGTGGAATAACCCGTATCCTGCTGCGGATGATGATAAAAATATAGCCTATTCTGTTTTTGACGAGCGGCCTAAACACCTTGATCCCGTGCGTTCCTATAGTTCTACAGAATACCGTATTCACGGTCAGATACATGAACCTCCCCTGCAATATAATTACTTGAAGCGCCCTTATCAACTGGAGCCACTGACAGCCGTCAGGATGCCGGTATTGAATTATGAAGACAAGCAAGGTCGCACGCTCGAAGATAACGCAAGTGAGGATGATATTGCATTCAGTGTTTATACAATACAAATAAAACCAGGAATTCGATATCAGCCACATCCTGCATTTGCAAAAAATGAAAAGGGCCAGTTTTATTATCAAAACCTTCAAGCCAGCGATCTGGAGGCTATCTCAACATTGTCAGATTTTAAACATACCGGGTCACGAGAGTTGGTAGCGGCAGATTATATATATGAAATAAAACGCCTGGCACACCCCCGTCTCAGTTCGCCTGTATTCAGCATTATGAGTGATTACATCGTTGGCTTGAAATCGTATGCTGAAACTTTAAAACAAGTGAATGAACGACAAAATGACAATAATCAAACGTTATACCTGGATCTGAATAAATACCCGTTATCGGGTGTCAAGCTGGTTGATCGATATACATATCAGATAAAAATAAAAGGTAAATACCCACAGATACTGTATTGGCTGGCAATGCCATTTTTTGCGCCAGTGGCTGTCGAAGTCGATAAATTTTATTCACAGCCGGGAATGAAAGAACGAAATCTCGTGATGGACTGGTATCCGGTCGGTACAGGTGCCTATATGTTAACCGAGAATAATCCGAATAGAAGAATGACCCTTGAAAGAAATCCGAATTTCCATATGGATCTTTATCCGTCAGAAGGTGAAAAAGGGGATATTGAAGCAGGATTATTGAAAGATGCGGGTAAGCAAATGCCCTTTATAGACAAAGTAGTTTATATCCTTGAAAAAGAAAGCATACCTAACTGGAATAAATTCTTGCAGGGCTATTACGATGTGTCCGGTTTGTCATCAGACAGTTTTGATCAGGCCATCCAGTTTGGTGCAACAGGCGATGTGGCATTAACTGAAGAGATGAAAAATAAAAAAATAAAATTATTAACAACCACAGAAACGTCAACATATTATATGGGTTTTAATATGCAAGATCCTGTAGTAGGCGGGAGTGGTGATCGAGCACGAAAATTACGCCAGGCAATTGCAATTGCAATAGATTTTGATGATTATATTTCAATTTTCAGGAATGGTAGAGGAATTGCTTCACAAGGCCCGATCCCGCCGGGTTTATTTGGCTATAGCGAAGGTGTGGCAGGTTATAATCCATTTGTTTACACACAAGTAAACGGAAAAATAAAACGCCGTTCTATAGTCGAAGCTAAAAAATTAATGGTGTCCGCCGGTTATCCAAATGGGCGCGATGAAAAAACGGGCAAACCTTTATTATTGTATTACGATAGTACAGGTTCCGGCCCGGATCAAAAATCAGTATGGGATTGGTATAAAAAGCAATTTAAAAAAATTAACATTCAATTAATTATTCGTAATACAGATTACAATCGTTTCCAGGGGAAAATGCGTGATGGCAATGCGCAAATATTCAGTTGGGGATGGAATGCTGATTATCCTGATCCTGAGAATTTTATGTTTTTGTTGTATGGGCCTAATGGAAAGGTGAAGTATCAGGGAGAAAATGCTGCGAATTATGACAATAAAGAATTTAATCGGTTGTTTGATAAAATGAAAAATATGCAGGATGGGCCGGAAAGATTGAGATTGATTGAACGCATGGTAGATATCGCACGTTATGACTCACCCTGGTTGTGGGGGTTTCATCCAAAACAATTTGTTTTACAGCATGACTGGTATAAAAATCGTAAATTAAATCTTATGGCTCATAATGGCTTGAAATACCTGAGAATTGACCCTTTGTCGCGCAAGATAAACAGACAAAAATGGAATAAGCCGATCTTGTGGCCATTCTGGTTAATCGTAATATCGGTGGTGTTGGTTGTAGTGCCAGCAGTCATGACTTTTCGAAAGAAAGAACGTCAATCAATGAAAGAGGCTGGTTGAGATGTTTGCATATGTTATAAGGCGTTTTTTTTATGCAATACCTATTTTGATTGGAGTTAATGTCCTAACCTTTTCGTTGTTTTTTATTGTTAATCCAACAGATGATATAGCCCGCATGCATTTGGGCCAGAAACATGTAACTGAAGAAGCAATAGAGAAATGGAAGCATGAGCGGGGTTATGACAAGCCTTTGTTTTATAATGAAAGTCAATCTGGTTTAAGCTCAATTACTGAAACTATTTTTTACAAAAAATCAGTTCGTTTATTTGTATTCGATTTTGGTTATGCCGATGATGGCCGGTCAATCGGAAAGGATATCCTTGAACGCATGTGGCCCAGTCTTGCAATTGCTATACCGGTGTTTTTAGTTGGCATATTGGTAAATATCAGTTTTGCATTATTACTTGTTTTTTTTCGTTCGACCTATATTGATGTTTGGGGTGTAATATTTACCGTCGTATTGATGTCAATTTCTACATTGTTTTATATTATAGGTGGCCAGTATCTTATTGGTAAAATTATGCAGCTGGTGCCTATATCCGGATACGATTCAGGCTTGAGCGGATTCAAGTTTCTGGTTTTACCCGTGTTGATTGGCGTAGTTGGTGGTATAGGTTCGAGTACGCGATGGTATCGAACTATCTTTCTGGAAGAGATTGGTAAAGACTATGTGCGCACCGCAAGAGCAAAAGGGTTGTCGGAGCTAACCGTTTTATTCAGGCACGTTTTAAAAAATGCAATGATACCGATACTGACCGGCGTAGTTGTTATTATCCCATTGTTATTTATGGGTAGTCTTTTACTGGAATCATTTTTTGGTGTGCCGGGTCTGGGTAGCTATACGATAGATGCGATTCAAAGCCAGGACTTTGCCATCGTACGATCCATGGTTTTTTTAGGTTCAGTGCTTTATATCTTCGGATTATTACTCACAGATATTTCATATACGATGGTTGATCCTCGAGTGAGGTTGAATTAATGCATCGCATCATTCATGGTTGGTGGTTTTTTCCAATATCAGGCCTGAGTATTCTTTTATTATTATTAAATGTCTTGCCCTCGGTTTTTGCAGTCAAAGCGACGTATCTTTGGACGGATATTTTTATTTTTATTTTACTGGTTATGGTCGTCATATTTGTGGCGTATATACGCAGTAAAGAACATTTAAGCAGACCATGGGCAAAAGTCTTTGAACGTAAACTACCCATGGCATCAGTTGTAGTGTTACTGGTTTTTATTGTTATTGGTCTGATGGATTCTATTCACTTCAGAATGCCGCTGCCATCAGAACATAATGAGACAGTGCATTATTCAGTTGATGTTAGTAGTGTTCTGGATGTTTTAACCAGCGAATTACACACGCGGGATGAGAAAACATATTCGGCTCCCTTTGCTGCATATTCTTTTGTGAAAGAAAGTGTAGATTTGCCAGGAGGTGGGAGTGAACGGATTTATCCAAGATTAAAATATGCAGGGTCTCATCTGGATGACCCGGATAAACAGATTGCTGATGATATTACATTCAGGATAATAAAGAGCTTGTGGCAAACAATCGCGTCAGGGGTTATTTTTTTTGCAGCTCTAATATTTATTGCTTCCATAAAACTGAAAAAAAGTTTTGCTGAAGTTGTCAGAGGAGTTTTGCAGAATAATACTCGACTGTCATGGCGAACAGCAATTCTGGTTATGTGGCTTATATTATTTATTATAGTATTTCTGGTAAATACAAGTACGTTTTACCATATATTTGGCACAGATAAAGTCGGGCAAGATGTATTATATCTAAGCCTGAAAAGCATTCGTACCGGGTTGGTTATTGGTAGCCTTACAACTATGGTGATGCTGCCGTTTGCTATTATGATGGGTATTGCAGCGGGTTATTTTCAGGGGTGGATAGACGATGTTATTCAATATATTTATACAACCCTGAATTCTATTCCTGGAGTATTGTTGATAGCCGCGGCTATTTTGTCGATACAGGTTTATATCTCCAATCACCCTGAATTGTTTGCAACATCAATTGAGCGAGCTGATCTGCGTTTATTGGCCCTGTGTTTTATATTGGGAATAACAAGCTGGACAGGGTTGTGTCGACTATTACGCGGTGAAGCATTCAAAATTCGTGAGCTGGAGTATATTCAGGCTGCGCAGGCTTTTGGAGTGAGCCATTTTCGCATCATCAGCCGGCATATTCTGCCTAATATAATGCACATTGTTTTAATTGTTGTTGTACTGGACTTTAGTGGATTAGTGCTGGCAGAAGCTGTGTTATCCTATGTGGGTGTAGGAGTAGACCCCTCCACCAATAGTTGGGGTAACATGATTAATGGCGCACGACTGGAAATGGCGAGAGAGCCACTCGTTTGGTGGTCGCTGGTTGCGGCGTTTAGTTTTATGTTTGTATTAGTGTTGGCGGCCAATTTGTTTTCCGATGCAGTCAGGGATGCATTTGATCCCAGGGCTCAGCGTGATGGCTGAGCAAGCGTTTATTTTTCACAAGGAATATATCATTAATGTTATTGATGGAATGAGGTAAAAAAATGAACAATGAAAAACAGAAATTTGCGGAGCGCCTTCATGAAGCATTGGATGATATGAATTACCCCAGAATGGGACATGGACGACAGTCCGCCTTGTCAAAGGAGTTGAAACTGTCCCCCCAGTTGATTGGCAAATGGTTGAAGGGTGAAGAGTATCCCAAGACATCACAGTTGGTGAAGGTTTCACAATTTTTGAATGTGCGTTCAAACTGGTTACTTTCCGGGGTGGGTTCGAAGTACTCAAAGAAAAATCCATCACTTAGTCTGGTTGCCAGTAAAAAAGAAAAAGAAAAAGTAGGTGCAAAAGTTAAAAAAGAAATAGTATCAAATAAAGGTGTCGTCGAAGAAATAGAAGTCACAAAGATACCTCAGCTAGATAAAGATGCATTTGAATTGGCGCTGGTCTGGATGAAACTGCCCGAAGAGCAAAGAGTAGCACTAAAAAAAGTTATTTTTGAATTGGCCGCAGAAGTTAACGAACTCGCATGACAGCCCCTTTGTTAAAACTTGATAATTTAAAAGCGTGGATTGGCGAAGGCGAATCTGCAGTACGGGCAGTTGATGGCGTTACACTGTCAATTAATAAAGGTGAAACGTTTGCATTACTAGGTGAGTCTGGTTGTGGAAAATCGATGACAGCTCTTGCGATTATGGGGTTGTTACCTACACCGGGTGGGCAAATAGTTGACGGCAGTATTTTATTTGAGAATGATGACCTGACGGAATTTTCAGAGATTTCTATGCGACGTGTGCGTGGCAATCGTATTGCTATGATATTTCAGGAGCCCATGACATCCTTAAATCCTGTGCTTACGGTAGGTCAGCAAATCTCCGAGGTGCTTGTTTGTCATAAAGGATTAAAAGGCCGTGCTTCGCGAGAACGAACAATTGAACTATTAAATGCGGTAGGTATCCCTGATCCGGAAAATCGTATTAACGAGTATCCGCATCAACTATCAGGTGGAATGAAGCAGCGTGTCATGATTTCTATTGCATTAGCGGGTGAACCTGAATTACTTATTGCTGATGAGCCTACAACAGCATTGGATGTGACAATTCAGTTACAGGTACTGACTTTGCTTAAAAAGTTACAGCAAGACACAGGCATGGCCATGTTGCTAATTACACATGATCTGGGTGTTGCTGCACAAATGGCTGATCGTATAGGGGTAATGTATGCCGGTCAGATGGTTGAGATGGCATCCAGGAAAAATTTCTTCGATCATCCTGGCCATCCTTATAGTAAAAAATTATTTAAAGCATTGCCGGATATGGACAAGCGCTCAACATTACTTGAGGTGATCGAGGGAACGGTTCCGTCATTATCTCAAAAATTTACAGGCTGTCGTTTTGCGCCAAGATGTGAGATTAAAATTGATAAATGTTTGACTGAAGAACCTGAGTGGAAAAATTTATCAGACAAACAAGGTGGCAAGTGTCACTTGTTGGATGTATCTGTCGAGAAGAGTACAGACATTCATGAGTCTGTTGATACTGAATTAGAAGATTCTGTCTTAACCGGAGAGTCTCCATTACTTGAGGTTAAAAACCTAAAGGTGTATTTTCCGGTGCATAAAGGTATTTTAAGAAAAACCGTTGGCCACGTTCACGCAGTTGATGATGTAAATCTAAGTCTTGATAAAGGTAAGACACTGGCGTTGGTAGGTGAATCCGGGTGTGGAAAAACCACAGTGGGTAAAGGCATTCTTCAATTGTTACGGCAATTTACCAGTGGTGATGTTTCATTTGAAGGGCAGTCGCTGAATGAACTATCTGGAGAGTTGTTAAGGAAAAAACGCAGTGATATCCAGATTATTTTTCAAGACCCGTATTCTTCCATGAATCCCCGAATGCGTGTGTTTGATATTGTTGAAGAAGGCATGTTGGCACAGGGTATTTTACCCGATTATGTTGAACGGGAAGCCCGCATTGATGAGTTATTGATGCAGGTTGGATTAACAGTAGACATGAAATACCGTTATCCGCATGAGTTTTCCGGCGGGCAGCGACAAAGGATTTGTATTGCACGAGCGTTAGCGGTTAATCCTAAGCTTATTGTTTGTGACGAACCGACCAGCGCGTTAGACGTTTCTGTACAGGCGCAAATATTAAATCTGCTGAATGATTTACAGAAAAGACTGGGCCTGTCATATTTATTTGTGACGCACGATCTTTCTGTTGTTGCCTATCTGGCACATAAGGTTGCTGTTATGTACCTGGGACGTATTGTAGAACAGGGGTCAGTTAATGATGTATTAAAGAATCCGCTGCATCCTTATACACGGGCATTGTTATCGGCCGTGCCAAAACTAGACCCGGATAGCCAGTCAGATGTTTTACGCCTGGAGGGGGATATACCGTCCCCTATCAACCCCCCCAATGGTTGCCATTTTCACCCTCGGTGTCCTGATGTAATGCCGCAGTGCCGTGATTCTTACCCGGAAAAAACAGGGGGGGATCATTATGTGCGATGTTTTTTGTATTAGTGAAGCTTTCTTATGGTTGAATGGCAAGTTTGATTTCCTATTAAATTATTCACAATAACCAAGTCTTTTGCTATGATATAGCGCGAATTCCAATCAATTATGAATTAATTTTATTAGCAGGTTTTTTTTATGAGTATTTCATCCTTTCATCCGCCAGAGCGGACTTTAATGGGCCCAGGCCCTTCTGATGTTAATCCACGTATCCTGGAGGCAATGTCACGACCCACTATAGGTCATCTTGATCCTTCTTTTGTGCAAATGATGGAAGAAATGAAGGAATTACTTCAATACGCATTCAAGACCAAAAATGCGTTGACCATGCCAGTATCCGCCCCGGGTTCTGCGGGCATGGAAACCTGTTTTGTCAATCTTGTTTCTCCAGGAGACAAGGTCATTGTCTGCCAGAATGGTGTATTTGGTGGCAGAATGAAAGAGAACGTCGAACGTAGTGGTGCAACAGCCATTATGGTGGAGGATGCCTGGGGTGATGCCGTTGACGCGAATAAACTGGAAGAGGCGTTAAAAGCCAATCCCGATGCGAGTACTGTTGCATTCGTACATGCAGAAACCTCAACCGGTGCAATCTCTGATGCTAAAACGCTGGTAGAACTGGCACATAAATATGATTGTCTGACCATTGTTGATGCGGTGACTTCTTTAGGAGGCAGTCCGGTTCTGGTGGATGAATGGAACATTGATGCTATTTATTCAGGTACACAGAAATGTTTGTCCTGTACGCCTGGTTTATCACCAGTAAGTTTTAGTGAAGCAGCTCAAGAGCGTATTGCCAATCGAACTCATCCAGTACAAAGCTGGTTTATGGATCTGAATCTGGTGATGGGTTACTGGGGTAGTGGTGCCAAGCGAGCTTATCACCATACTGCTCCGATTAATTCCCTGTATGCCCTGCATGAGTCTTTAGTGATTTTGCAAGAAGAAGGTCTGGAAAACTCGTGGAAAAGACACATGGATAATCATTTGGCATTACGCGCCGGTGTTGAAGCAATGGGGCTTGGATTTATAGTAAATGAAGCTGACCGTCTTCCTCAGTTAAATGCCGTTACTATTCCTGATGGTGTTGATGATGCGGCAGTAAGAGGCAAATTGTTGCAGGATTATAATCTTGAAATTGGTGCAGGCCTGGGTGCTCTTGGCGGTAAGGTTTGGCGTATCGGCTTAATGGGTTATGCAAGTAATAAAACCAATGTGTTATTTTGCCTGGGTGCGCTTGATGCAGTATTAACATCAATGGGTGGGAAGATTGAAAGTGGTGTCGCGGTCAGGGCGGCTACTGATTATTATAGCAAGTAGTAACAGGTCAAAATATTTACCGCGGAGGTCGCAGGGTTACGCAGAGAAATTTATATTATCAGATAATATTTAACAGTAATATCTTTGCGTAATTCTGTAATCTTTCTAGTTCCGCTTTAATCTAGATCCCCATATCCTGACAAATAACAGAAATCTCCTCGAAATCTTCTTCGTTGATACCAAGGTAATGGAAAATAACATCTCTGGATTCATTCCATTCGATATCCGTATCATTTTCACCAATTATTTTATGATTGCCTACTATATGCTCGGCCATTTTTAAAATTGAAAGCAGGTTTAAAATATCACTTCCCTGATTATTTGATTGTCCAAATAATTCTATTATATTGTGGTGTTGCTGGATGGCTTCACAAATATTCGATGATAATCGCCATGATTTGGCAATATAGAATCCAACAACAGCATGATTGGTATTAATCAGATTATTTTCAGCATCAACAACGCGCTTTTCTTTACCGTTGTATGACTCAACCAGTACTTCATGGTAGTTGCTGAATTTTTCTCTTAACAGGGGTATGCCAGCATTATGAAACAAGCCCAGGGTATAGGCTTCATCAGGAGACTGAAAACCGATTTGTTTTGCTATGGCGGTGCAGACTAATGCCACTTCCTGTGCCGTATCCCAAAACCGGTTCATGTCATCGATTTCCTGTTCTGTCAGGTCAGTTCTTTGCGACAGTTCATGTCTGACTGCAATGGCATTCACAATATTGATGACGCTGTTTATACCCAGAAGTATGACCGCTTTTTGAATCGATGTAATGGTATTGCGAAGTCCAAAGAAAGGCGAGTTAACCGCTTTTAAGACCCGACCGGAGATTGCTACATCACGACTGATAAGACGAGCAATTTCATTTAAATCGGGATCGGGCATGACTTGTTCCATCTGTAGATCAACCATGATCTGTGGTTGGACAGGGAGGTTCATGCCGCGCATGACGCTGGCTATTTGGTCATCAGAAAGAATAGTTTCAGACATATTTATTGATTCTTTTTTACAAATGATTATTTATAAGTATATCGACCTTTTCTGGAATATATTTAGTGAAATGTGTAAAAAAAGATGAGCAGGCTCGTAACTTATATTGGCTGGATCAGGTTTGTTTTGTGACATCAACATATAATTTGAGCCGCTGTCCGGGTTGAAGGTATTTCCCTTTAGGTAAATGATTCCACTTGCGTAATTGACGGATAGTAACGCGAAATTTTGTGGATATTCGTGCAAGTGAATCACCTTGCCTGACAGTATAATGTATTTTTCGAACTGTATTGGCTGGTAATCTGCTATTAATTAAATGATTGCTCGTGTTTTTTCGGGATAACCATAATACCAGGCGCGTGCCAGGCTTAAGCGTGTCACGGGGAGCCATGCCATTCCATTTTGCTATTTTTCTTACGGAAACTTTATATTTTCGGGACAGATCCCAGAAGGTATCACCATTTTTGATAGTGATAATGATTTTGTGACCCTGACGGTTGGCTTTGAGTTTGGAAGATGTACGCTGTGGTTGCGTCAGCGAATACTGTTTAAGTGAGCGAGTGGCCAGGGGAATAAGCAGGTGTTTGCCCTTGCGAATGTGGTGGCGACGTATGCTGTTGACTTGTTTAAGTAATTTTACCGTTGTGTGGTATTTTTTTGCAATATGGCTAAGTGTTTCTCCATTTTTTACTTTATGACGTTTCCATTGTATATGTTGGCTTTTGGGTATGTTTGCAAGTTGTGCCTTGAATTGCTGTTCTTTTTCAAGAGGGATCAGGATTTTACGTTTTACACCGGGTTCAGTTGCCCATCGGTTATAAGCAGGATTAAGGCGATAAACATCTTCGAGAGTTATGTCTGCAAGTTGAGCCACAAGGGCGAGATCAATTTGAGTATTGATGTCTACTTCAACCAGGCGGGGCTCATTTGCAATAGGGAACAGGATGATATTGTAATCAAGCGCATTGACGATAACGGAACTGATAGCCAGTAATTTGGGTACATAGGCGCGTGTTTCTTTGGGTAGGTCGAGGTTCCAGAAGTCTGTGGGTTTGCCTTTTTTTCTATTCTTTCTTATGGCTTTGCGAACGGTACCTTCACCTGAGTTATATGCTGCCAGAGCCAGCAGCCAGTCATTGTTGAGCCGTCTATGTGATGCCTGAAGGTAATCAAGTGCTGCTTTTGTTGATGCGATGATGTCGCGTCTTCCGTCATACCACCAGTTTTGTTTTAAGCCGAACAGGCGCCCGGTGCTTGGAATAAACTGCCAGATGCCAGCAGCTCTGCCGTGGGAATAGGCGAATGGTTGAAATGCACTTTCAACAACGGGTAATAAGGCAATCTCTGCCGGCATATTTCGTTTTTCTATTTCTTCCATGATCAGGTATAGAAAAGGCAAGGCGCGCTCGGCTACCCGGTTAATGTAGTCAGGGTGTTTGCTGTACCAGTTAATTTGAGAAATTACACGAGGGCGGTGCGTATTGTCAGCCAGACTCATGCCTTGTTCAATTCTTGTCCATAAATCAGTTTCGTCTCCATAAGATGGAGAAAAGAATGAATCCTGATCGATAGACGATAAATTTGCCGCAACCTTGACAGGGGTAACTGTTATGCCAATTGACAAGAATAGCGCAAGGGAAAATATGATGATTTTATTAGGTATGTACTGCATGTCTTTATTTTTAATTGTTAATCCAGTGTGTCTTTCCAGTGCCTGACCGTTGCAAATGTCTCGGTACCCGATTTTAATCGTTTTAGTGCAAATTGTTCTGCTGCCTGGATCACATCAGGAACATCACAGCGCAAAAAGGGGTTGGTATCCTTTTCTAATGCAAGTTTGGCAGGGACAGTGGCTTTGTTCAACTTTCTTTTTGCTTGCGTGTCTTTAATTCTTTGTAACAACGCCTTGTTTTCCGGTTCGACAACCCTTGCAAAATTCAGGTTGTCGAGGGTGTATTCATGCGCGCAATATATTTGCGTTTCATCTGGCAAGGCGGCAATTTTGTTAAGAGAATGATGCATTTGTTCAGCGGTACCTTCAAATAAACCGCCACAGCCACCTGTAAATAGCGTATCGCCACAAAATAACATGTTATTTGAGTAGTAGGCAATATGACCACGGGTATGTCCGGGAACATCCAGCACCTGTAAAGTCAGATCCAGTTCAGTAATTGTTACATTGTCACCCTCTTTTAGAGGGTGTGTGATGGCAGCAATGTTTTCATTTGCAGGGCCGTAAACAGGGATATCGTACCGTGCCTTCAACTGGTTTATGCCACCAACATGATCAGAGTGGTGATGGGTAATTAATATAGCGACTGGCTGGTATTGGTGTTGCCTTATTGTCTCTAATACAGGTTTTGCATCTCCAGGGTCTACAATGACAATATTTTTATTATTTTCCTTATGAATCAACCATATATAATTGTCATTGAATGCCGGTATGTAGCTTGCAAATATCATAAAGCTATCGTGGCTTATCTGGCATCCCAGGTCAAGATATCCCGCGTTGTAGCAGCCTGAAAGCCTGTTCTGGCTGGACTGGTTTATGAATCCTGACGGCAGCCGATCAGTTTTTATATGATATGCTGTATGCATAATGAATGTTAAGGAAAAGATTGAGCAAAAGCCAATATCGGAGCAACAACTAGCCGATTGGTATAGTTGTTCACTGGGCAAGAAACTGGCCCATTGTGAGCAAAAAATACTGGATGAGGTGTTGCCGGATTTATTCGGATATCATTTACTTCAGGTTGGATCCATTGTTCCATCCTTGTTATCTGCAAGCCGGATGTTGCATAAAATCATCATGAGTTACGAAAACCCGGCCAGACCAAATTGTGATATTAGTGGGCTGGCAGAAAATTTACCTGTGCAACCTGATTGTATTGATGCCGTATTACATTACCATTCTCTTGAGTTTGCAAATGATCCGCGGCAGGTTTTACGAGAAACAGAAAGAGTACTGGTGCCCGAAGGCAGTGTGGTCATTATGGGTTTTAATCCTGTGAGCATGTGGGGAATAAGGCGTATTTTAAGCAGAAGCCCCACGGCTCCCTGGAACGGAAGTTTTTTAAGTGTTAATCGTCTAAAAGACTGGCTGGAATTGTTGGGTTTTGAAATCCGTATGACGCAACATTATTTTTTCAGGCCTCCAGTAAACAATACGAGTTTATTAAGTCGACTGGATCTTATGGAATCATGGGGGAGTCGATGTTGTCCTGTTGTGGGAGGCGCATATATACTGATCGCACGTAAAAAAGTATCAACAATGACACCGATAAAACCGAGATGGCGACCTAAAAGGAGTGTTGTATCAAGTCTCGGTGATGCGGCATCAAGGAGTTATAAACGAAATGCACGTTGAGATATTTACCGATGGTGCTTGCCGAGGTAATCCTGGCCCCGGAGGCTGGGGCGCACTGTTAAGGTATAACGGCACGGAAAAAACACTATACGGGGCAGAGCGAGAAACCACGAATAACCGTATGGAACTAATGGCTGCCATTGTTGCCCTTGAAACATTAACGCGCGAATGCGATGTTACATTAACAACCGACTCCCAATATGTAAAAAAAGGCATGACAGAATGGATAGATGGCTGGAAGAAACGTAACTGGAAAACAGCGGCACGAAAACCGGTTAAAAATGTAGATCTATGGCAGCGGCTTGATCAGGCTGTTCAACAGCATAAGATAAAATGGGAATGGGTCAGGGGGCATACTGGCCATGTAGAAAATGAACGGGCTGACCAATTGGCAAATCAGGCAATTGATGAAATGCAGGCCTGATAATAATTTAATCAAGGGTTAAACCATGCGCCAAATAGTATTGGATACTGAAACCACCGGACTTGAACCAAAACAGGGTCACCGTATTATCGAGATTGGTTGTGTTGAAGTCGTAAACCGGAAATTGACCGGAAATCATTACCATCAATATATCCAGCCTGATCGTGAAATAGATGAAGGTGCCATTGAGGTACACGGTATCACTAATGAGTTTCTGGATGACAAACCACGCTTTAAAGATATAGTTACTGATTTTATTACCTTTATAAAAGGCGCCGAGCTCGTCATACACAATGCTCCATTTGATGTCGGTTTTATTGATAATGAATTCAGAATGCTTAAATCTGATACGGGTAATGTGACAGATATCTGCACAGTATTAGATACTCTGACTATGGCAAGGCAAATGCACCCCGGACAGCGAAACAGTCTGGATGCACTTTGCAAGCGTTATGATATTGATAATTCACAACGTGAAAAACATGGGGCATTACTGGATGCCGAGATACTGGCTGACGTTTATTTGATGATGACAGGCGGGCAGGTGAGTTTAAGCCTGGGAGGACAGCAGGATCAAAACCAGCCTCAAAGCGATGAGTTGATAGTCAGGTTAGATAGCAAAAGAGTACCGTTACCCATACTGGAAGCAACATCAGTCGAGCTGGATGCACATGAAAAATACCTTGAAATGATCGCTAAATCCAATGGAGGTCAATGTGTATGGAAGTCCTGACCCTTCTCTGACCTGACAGAATATAAATGCTTGTCTCTGACGGGCTTTAATAGTGTTGTTGAGCATTCCATATATTGATTGTTCTGTTAGCTAGCCAGATTCTTGTGAGCGTTGAATACTAAGAATAAACCACTTCTCTTCAGATCCACTTATTACTGTATATCCTTGATTTCGTACTTTCCTTTGTCTTTCCCGATAAGAAGATTACAGTGTTCACAATAATGTTTTGAAATGTAAAATTTTGTCAAATAACCCCGTAATTTCTAGTAGTATCCTCCTGTTTTGTAATTAAATTATAAAAAGATCGTTCAGCACTAAAGCTTTTCAGATTGATGACGATACGCAAGGAAACAACTAGAGAAATCATTGTAATTGGAGATTGAATAGTGTCAGACGATCAAATACAAGTAACAGATACTGATGGCGGGAAAATGGTTATATGTCCGGAATATTTCGATATTTCAGTTGCATCTGAATTTCAACAAACACTCATAAACCTGTTAAATGAAAAACCTGAAAAAATTACGTTTGATGTGGCAAGTGTAGAAATACTTGATACGTCAATCGGGCAAATATCCTGTGCATTTATGCGTGACGCTGAAAAGGAAGGTATTGATGCAGAGTGGAAAAATGCATCAGAGTCAGTTTGTCAGTCTGTACAGTTACTGGGTCTGGAAGATTTCATGAAGCTGGAAAGTAATTAAATAATTAATTTGAATTCAAGAGTATAGGTCGGGACTAGAGGATAAAGGTATGGCAACAATATTAACTGTGGATGATTCAACATCGATGCGTCAAATGGTTTCATTTACCCTTAAGCAGTCCGGGTTTGATGTGGTTGAAGCGGCTGATGGTGCAGAAGGATTACAAAAGGCCAAGTCCGGGAAATTCAACCTTATTATAACGGATGTCAATATGCCGAAAATGGACGGTATAACGCTCGTAAGAGAATTACGTGCATTACCGGCTTATAAATTCGCCCCCATATTATTATTAACAACAGAAGCAGGTATGGACAAGAAAAAAGAAGGTAAGGAAGCAGGCGCAACGGGTTGGTTAGTAAAGCCATTTAACCCGGATCAATTATTGTCTACGATCAAAAAAGTGTTGGGATAACATCATATGGGAATCGATCTTTCGCAGTTTCACGCAACATTTCTGGAAGAAAGTTTTGAAGGGCTGGATGTTATGGAATCCAGTTTATTGAATCTCGATGCTGGAGATTCCGATTCAGAAACAGTTAATACTATTTTCAGGTCTGCACATTCTATAAAAGGTGGTAGTGCTACCTTTGGTTTTGATAATGTCGCAAAATTCACACATGTACTTGAAACGCTGCTTGATGAAGTACGGTCAGAGGAAAGAGAAGTAACGCAATCCATTGTGAATGCATTGCTGGAATCGGTTGATTGTGTGAGAAGCATGCTTGAAGCACAGCGTGATGAGAGTGATTATGATGAAGCTCAGGTGAAATCAGTTCAGGATCGTCTTGAGGCAATACTCGGCAATAGCGGCTCAGTAGCAGAAGAAACTGTTGACGAAGTTGTTAGCTCAGGCAGTACAAATAATTCAGAAGGCTGGTTGATAGATTTCAAACCTCATTTAAATATGATTCAGACAGGGAATGATCCTGTCAGAATTATAAGGGAAATAAAGTCGCTTGGCCTCCTGGAGGTTAAAACCAGTTTTGATAAATTGCCTGACCTTTCGGAAATGAATGCCGAAGATTGTTATTTATCGTGGGAAATTGAATTATATAGTGATGTAGATGAAAGTGTTGTAAGAGAAATTTTTGAATGGGTAGAAGATGAATGTGATTTGGTGATTAGTCCCTTGTCATCTGAAATAAAAACAGAAGAAACAAGCCCGGTTGAAGAGATGTTAACGGCAACAGAAGTTGCTCCTGTTCAAACTCAGCAAAATCCAGAACCTGTTGTTGAACCCGAAATAAAAAAAGCAGTAAAAAAACGTACAAAACCTGTTGGGGAAAATGCGTCTATACGTGTTGGTATAGATAAAGTAGATGAGCTGATTAATCTAGTAGGTGAGTTGGTAATTACGCAATCGATGTTGGGTGAAATGGGTCGGAATTTCGATCCGTCAAATATTGAAAAAATGATGGACGGACTTGCACAGCTGGAAAGACATACGCGTGAATTGCAGGAAAGTGTTATGCGTATTCGTATGTTGCCCATCAGTTTTGCATTTAACCGGTTCCCTAGACTTGTACACGACCTTAGCAGCAAATTAGGTAAGAAAATAGAGTTAAAACTTTCTGGAGAGGCCACCGAACTGGATAAGACAGTGATGGAAAAGATAGGGGACCCATTGGTTCACCTTGTCAGGAACTCTCTTGATCATGGTCTGGAGACGCCGGATATACGTAAAGCAGCAGGTAAACCTGAAACAGGTGTGTTACATCTGAATGCATACCATAAAGGCGGAAGTATTATTATTGAAATCAGTGATGATGGAGCAGGACTGAATAAAGAAAAAATCAGAAGCAAGGCGGTCAGTAGTGGGTTAATTGCTGAAGATGAAATTTTAACGGATGAAAAAATATATGACCTGATATTCCAACCAGGATTCTCAACTGCTGAAGCAGTTAGTGACCTTTCTGGACGGGGTGTTGGAATGGACGTGGTTCGTAGAAATATTCGTGAGTTAGGTGGAGCTGTTGATATTGTTTCAAAGGAAGGTGAAGGTTCGAAAATTACTATCAGGTTACCGTTAACACTGGCGATTATGGATGGTCAGCTGGTCAGGGTAGGAAATGAGACTTATATCATCCCGATTGTATCTATCATTGAATCACTTCAAGCTAAAAAAGAGAGTATTAATAAAATCGTTGATCAGGCTGAAGTTTATAAATTACGTGATGAATATATAAATATTGTTCGCTTATATGAAATATTTGATTTGCAACCGGAAACCACAGATGTAACTAATGGATTACTTGTTATGGTTGAGGGCGAAGGAAGCAAGATAGGTCTTTTTGTAGATGAATTGTTAGGTCAGCAACAAGTTGTTATTAAAAGTCTGGAAACAAATTATCGTCGCATAGAAGGCGTATCTGGTGCGACCATATTGGGCGATGGAACAGTCGCTATGATCCTGGACGTGCCGGGGTTGGTGGTGATGTCACGTGCAAAATCGAGCGTTAATGAAGATAAGGTTGCGTAGGAGGAAATATGACAACAACAGCTCAAGCAGTTGATCTGCAAACAGACTACGGTGTTAGTGCCGATGTCGAGAATCAGTATCTGACATTTATTCTTAACGACGAGGAATATGGCGTTGATATCTTGCGTGTACAGGAAATCAGGGGATGGGAATCAGTAACATCTGTACCTAATGCTCCAGAATATTTGAAAGGCGTTATAAATATCAGAGGCACGATAGTACCTATTGTTGATCTGCGAATGCGTTTTGGTATGGATAATCTTGAGTATGGTCCTATTACCGTAGTGATTGTTCTTAAAGTGATAGGTGATAATCGTGAAAGGGTAATGGGTATTGTGGTTGATACAGTATCTGATACTTACGATGTACCAGAAGACAGTATTAAACCAGCCCCTGATTTTGGAGATAAAATAGAAGTTGCTTTTGTAAAAGGACTCGCAACTGTAAATGAAAAAATGTTGATATTGCTTGATATTGATAAATTATTGAATTCTGGTGAATTAAATATTCTGGATTAAGGATTAAATAATGCGATGTTTGGCGATAATGAATCAGAAAGGGGGCGTTGGTAAAACAACGACAACTATAAATTTATCGCACGCATTGGCCGAGCAGGGATACAAGGTTGTCGTGATTGATCTGGATCCGCAGTCACATCTTGGATTGGGTATGGGGTTTAATGCTACAGCAAAAGAAGGGCTCGATACTATTTTTTTTAATGCTGCTGCCCTGGATGATGTCGTATTACCGGTAGAGGACAGATTGGGTTTAAATAAACTGAGTCTTGTTGTAGCAGGCGAAAGGCTGGGTGAAGTTGAAGCAGGATTAAAGGGTGGTGCAGAGAGAGGTTGGTTGGTTAAAAATGCTATCAGCGAATCGGAACAGTGCCAGAAAAGTGATTTTGTTTTAATGGATTGTCCTCCATCAGCAGGGTTACTGGGAATGAATGCCTTGTTTGCAGCAGATGAATTATTGATACCTGTGTCGAGTGATTTTTTATCACTACATGGAGCATCAAGAATGGTAGGGATAATAGATTATATAGATGAAAGTATGAAGCAAAAATCGAAAAAATGGTTTGTGATAACACGTTATCACGGGCGAAGAAAATTATCACAAGAAGTAAAAGAAAAATTAATGGAATATTTTAAAAGTGAGGTGCTGGCAACACCCGTTAGAGAGTCAGTAGCATTGGCAGAGAGTCCGAGTTATGGACAGTCGATATTTGATTATCAGCCAAAAAGTAATGGGGCTGAAGATTATCGGCAACTGGCCGAAGACCTGTTATATGAGAGGGTAATGTAATGCAAAAAACTGACAAGTTGACTAGATATAAACATGATATTCAGCATGATGAATTGGATATGGAAGCCAGGCAAAGTCAAAGGAAAGAGAAACAGAAATACTGGTGGGTATTAACAGAAAGTGTTCTGGCAGGTATTGCCTGGAACGGTTGAGATATTAAACAGGAGCGATTAAATGGCTACCAAGAAAAAGATGGGTTTTGATCCTTTGGCATGGATGAATGAAGACGAGGAAAAGGCATCACAATCCGTGGCAAAGAAGCCGGCTGTAAAAAAGGGTGTGGCAAAAAAACCTGCAGCACTAAAAAAAGAAGCCGTGGCCAAGCCGGGGTTGAATGTTGATCTTCTGGAAAGTAGTTTTGCGGCATTAGCTCCAAAAGGAGAGCTGCTGGTTGCAAGGTTTTATGCAGAATTATTTAAGCGTTTCCCAGGTGTGATACCTCTATTTGAGAATACAACGCCTGAGGAACAACAAAAAAAATTACTGGCTGCTTTACAGCTGGTCGTTAAAAGCTTACGAAAGCCTGCGGTGTTAAAAAAGGCTTTAGTTAGTTTGGGAGAAAGACATCAGGGCTATGGTGCAGTAGTGGATCATTACGGTGCCGTATCCGGTACCTTGTTAGATGTTATGTCAGGAATTGCGGGCGACTTGTGGACAGATGAAGTAGGCAAGGCCTGGGAAGACGCGTTAAATACCGTTGCTGAAATTATGTTAAGTGCTTACCAATCAGAGGATGCTGCCATGGCTGCAACAAACAAAGTTAATAATGAAGTAGAAGTAAACAATGGCAATGACATGCTGCAGAGTGTGCTGGATAATGCCATGACTGCGATCATGATGATAGACCGTGATCTGGTTATTACTTATGCTAATCAGTCAACAATATCGTTATTGGGCGAACATGAAGATGCACTTAAGTCTCTATATCCAAACTTTTCAGTAGGGCATGTTGTGGGCACCTGCATTGATATATTCCACAGTAACCCTGCACATCAGCGCCAATTACTGGCTAACCCGGCTAACTTGCCGTATTCAACAGATATTGTAGTTGGTCCATTAACGTTTAGAATTAATGTGACGGCTATGAACGATTCAAATGGTGAATACGTTGGTAATGCGCTGGAATGGTCTGATGTAACAGAGCTGCGAGCACAGGAAAATAATTCTGTTCGTTTGCAGGGAATGGTTGATGGTGCCATGACTGCCATGATGATGATTGATCGTGATTTTAATATCACTTATGCAAACAGTGCAACATTATCATTATTGAAAGATCATGAGAGCTCATTACGTGAAGTATTTCCTGGTTTTTCGGCAGATGCTATTGTGGGTACAAACATTGATACATTCCATAAAAACCCGGATCACCAACGAAAACTATTGTCTGATCCAAATAATCTGCCATACCAGACTGATATTGAAGTTGGCGCACTGAAGTTTGCTTTAAATGTTACTGCGGTGATGGACGCAATGGGTAATTATATCGGCAATGCACTTGAGTGGTCAGATGTTACGGAGATGCGTGTTAAGGAAACCCAGGTAGCACGCTTGCAGTCAGCAGTTGATGGCGCGGCTTCCAATCTCATGTTGTGTAATGAAAATCTTGAGATTGTTTATGCAAACCCTGCGGTTATAGCAATGCTTGCAAATAGGGAAACAGAGTTACGTAAGATCTGGCCTGGTCTGGACACTAGAAACATGATAGGTCAAAACATTGATCAATTCCATAAACGTCCTGAGCACCAACGTGCGTTATTAAGTGATGCATCACGACTACCTGCCAAGGCTGAAATAAATATCGGTGAGCTTGCATTTGAAGTTAATGCAACCATGATTACCGGGCCTGATGGTGAATACATGGGTAATATGGTTGAATGGAAAGATCAGACTGAGGAAAAAGATGCTGAAAGACAAATACAGGCGCTGATTGAGAATGCTGTTGAAGGTCAGCTTGATAGTCGTATACAAACAGAGCAGTACAGTGGGTTCATGAAAAGCCTGGGTGATGGTATTAATTCATTAATGGATGCAGTGGTTGAACCTATACAGGAAACAGTTACGGTGATACAGGGACTGGCAGATGGTGATTTAACCAATAACATGAGTGAAGATTATCAGGGAGAATTTAAAGTATTAAGTGATGCAGTTAATGGGTCTATTAATAATCTGAAGAACATGGTTAGCGAAATTCATAGTTCAGCTGGTAATATTTCATCTGCAGCAAATGAGATTTCACAAGGAAACACAGATCTAAGTCAACGTACTGAGGAACAGGCATCGTCTCTGGAAGAAACGGCTTCCAGTATGGAAGAATTAACAGGAACAGTAAGACAGAATGCAGACAATGCCAGACAAGCAAATCAGTTGGCTTCCAGTGCACGTACTGAAGCTGAAGGTGGTGGAGATGTGGCGACTAAAACCAGCGAAGCGATGAATGCAATCAGTAAGAGTAGTAAAGAGATTGCAGATATCATCGGGGTCATTGATGAAATAGCATTCCAGACAAACTTATTAGCACTGAATGCCGCTGTTGAAGCCGCCCGAGCTGGAGAGCAGGGACGAGGTTTTGCGGTGGTGGCTGCAGAGGTACGTAATCTGGCACAGCGTAGTGCATCGGCTGCGAAGGAAATTAAATCGCTAATAAAAGACAGTGTTGAGAAGGTTGATGAAGGTACTCGACTGGTTGATGAGTCTGGTAAGTCACTCGATGAGATTGTAACATCAGTTAAAAAAGTAAGTGATATTATTGCTGAAATTGCTGCAGCCAGTCAGGAGCAATCTGCCGGAATTGAACAGATCAATAAGGCAGTTACTCAGATGGATGAAATGACACAACAAAATGCAGCCCTGGTAGAGGAAGCGGCAGCGGCCAGTGAGTCACTGGATGAGCAATCTACTGATCTGTCGAAACTAATGGGGTTCTTTAAGACAGGTGAAAATCAACCGCAAGTAGAAAAATCAATGCCGACGTCTGTACCAGGCAGTCAGGCTCGAATAGCTGTACCGACAGCAAAACCGCGCCCATCACGTTCAGTGTCGGCTGATGATGAATGGGATGAGTTTTAAAGAATAGGGTAAAAGTATATGTAAGGATGCATGACATCAAATCAGGGAGCATGGAGTAATTCTGGATGACACAAGGATGTGTCGCTCTTTTAAAACCACCTCTGTCAGGTCTTGCTGACGGAGTAGTAGCGGAGTAATTTTTGTGGATAAGGCAAAGGAATTTACATTTACAGACAGGGATTTTAATTTCATTAAAAACCTTATTGCGACCAATACTGGCATTGTATTAAGTGATGCCAAAAGAAGTATGGTATATAGCCGTTTAGCGAGACGACTTCGATCTTTGTCAATAGAGAATTTTTCTGATTATTGTGACCTTTTAAAAAAAGAAGATCACGAAGAACAAGTTCATTTTGTGAATGCAATCACAACCAATCTCACCTCGTTTTTCCGTGAAAAACATCATTTTGAGTATTTATCTAAAACACTTATACCTCATTGGAAAAAGACACGTCAGAATGAAAAGCGTATAAGGATCTGGTCAGCAGGTTGTTCTACAGGAGAAGAGCCATACACTATAGCTATAACGCTACAGGAGCATTTTCCTGATCTTGAACAGTGGGATGTAAAAATACTCGCAACCGATCTGGATACCAATGTGGTTGCTACTGCACAGGCAGGGGTTTATGCAGAAGAACGTATCGAAGGCTTGTCAAACGCATTGAAAAAGAAATGGTTTAAAAGAGGAAAAAATAATCATGATGGCAAGGTTAAAGTCTCTCCATATTTGCAGGACTTAATTACTTTCAATCAGTTGAATCTTTTGCAGGAGTGGCCATTTAAAGGTGGTTTTGATCTGATATTTTGTCGAAACGTGGTTATTTATTTCAATAAGGATACCCAACGAATTTTGGCAGATCGTTATGCAGATATGTTGAAAGATGACGGGGTGCTTTTTTTAGGCCATTCAGAAACCTTGTTTAAGGTTAGTGATCGTTTTAGTCTGGTTGGTAATACAATTTATAACAAGGTCAGGTAGATCAGTGAACGCGTTGTTTGATCGTCGAAGTAATATCCCTAAACCTTCAGTGAGGGGCTTCAGGCATATTAATCGTTATTGGGATAAAACCCGCGATGCGGTGGCTGCAAAAATATTACCGGGTGAATATTACGTGACCCTGGACGATGAATACGTAGTAACCGTTTTAGGTTCATGTGTTTCGGCTTGCATCAGGGATAGGGTATTTGGCATAGGTGGTATGAATCATTTTATGTTACCAAAAAAAATGAATCAGGATGATGATGCGCCGGTTGATATGAGTGAGGCTGCCCGTTACGGTAATTTTGCTATGGAACATTTGATTAATGATATTTTAAAAAATGGCGGACGGCGTGAGAATCTGGAAGTAAAGATTGTTGGTGGGGGCCGGATTATTGCCAATATGAGTAATATAGGGCTAAAGAATGTTGATTTTGTCAGGCATTATCTTGAAACGGAAGGATTTGAAATTCTGGGTGAAGATGTAGGCGATGTATACCCCAGAAAGGTGGCATATCATCCGTTAAGTGGGAAAGTGAAAGTTAAAAAAATGCGTTCACAGCATAATAGTACCATTGTGGTACGTGAAGAACGATATATGAATAAAATTGAAACAGTACCTGTTTCAGGTGATGTAGAACTATTTTAAAAAGGGTAAACCATGGCGAAAATTAAAGTACTGGTTGTTGATGATTCAGCATTAGTGCGCCAATTACTGACCGAAATACTGAATTCTGATTCAGGGATTGAGGTTGTAGGTACTGCTTCTGACCCTTTAATAGCGCGTGATAAAATTAAAGAACTTAACCCCGATGTATTGACGCTTGATGTTGAAATGCCAAAAATGGATGGTATTACCTTTTTAAAAAATCTGATGAGATTGCGTCCAATGCCGGTTGTTATGGTGTCGACCCTTACAGAAAAAGGTGCTGATCTGACCTTGAATGCACTGGAGCTAGGGGCAGTAGATATTGTTTCAAAACCAAAGATTGATCTTGCAAATGCCTTGCAGGATTATGCAGAAGAAATCATAGGAAAGGTTAAAAATGCAGCTACTGCTAATGTTCGTGCTATCGAAAAGCAGGTTAAGTCAATGCAGGTTGATAAGAAATTATCAGCTGATGCCATACTCGAGAAACAAAATGCTGCAAAAAATTTCAACACTACAGATAAATTAATTGCTATTGGTGCTTCAACGGGTGGAACTGAAGCGATCAAGGATGTATTGATTGAGCTGCCTGCGGATACACCGGGCACTGTCATAACACAGCATATTCCAGAGGCATTTAGTGCATCATTTGCTGCGCGCATGAACAGTTTGTCCAAAATGGTTGTTTGCGAAGCTGAAGATGGTCAACAGATTTTGGCGGGGCACGTTTACATAGCACCAGGGGATAAACATTTGATGGTGAAACGTAACGGTGCACGTTATATCTGTGAGTTAAACGATGGCCCAAGGGTTAATCGGCATAAACCATCAGTTGATGTTCTATTTCGTTCAGTTGCGCAATGTGCCGGGCAAAATGCCATTGCTATTATTTTAACTGGCATGGGCGATGATGGGGCTAAAGGCATGGAAGAAATGCATAATACCGGTGCGCCTACAATTGCTCAGGATGAAAAGTCCAGTGTTGTATGGGGTATGCCAGGAGAAGCGGTGAAATTGGGGTGCGTAGATCATGTTGTACCATTAAACCTTGTTGCACAGAAAATACTCCGTCATATTCCTAAAGATTAGTTGTAGATTAATATTGTAGGATTTATATTGGTTTTACTAGAGAGTAGAGCCTGAGTCCGACTCGGTGTTAACTTCCGGATTCTGCCAAAATCAGTACAAACACCCCGGTTTTTGTTACAATCCCTTCCAATACTTTCTATATGGTCTACGATTTATCATGTCTATTAAAACACGTTTTGCTCCCAGTCCTACTGGTTATTTACATATAGGTGGTGCACGTACAGCACTATTCTCATGGCTGCATGCTCGACGCCATGGCGGAACTTTTATTTTAAGGATTGAAGACACTGATCTGGAACGCTCTACAACCGAATCTGTTAATGCGATTCTTGAGGGTATGACCTGGCTAGGTCTGGAATACGATGAAGGCCCTTTTTACCAGACGCATCGTTTTGATCGTTATCGTCAGGTGATTGATCAATTATTGGAAGAGGGTAAAGCCTATCGCTGTTATTGTACGAAAGAGCGCCTTGACCAGTTGCGCGAGCAGCAAATGGCCAATAAACAAAAACCAAAATACGATGGTTTATGTCTTGAAGGAAAACAAGATCCATCGACTGATCAACCATACGTTATTCGGTTTAAAAATCCAGGGGAAGGTGATGTTGTAATCGAGGATATGGTCAAAGGAAAAGTAGTCATCAGTAATAATGAGCTTGATGATCTGATTATTGCACGAAGTGATGGAACGCCAACATATAATCTGACGGTTGTTGTTGATGATCTTGATATGGGTATTACTCATGTTATCAGGGGTGATGATCATCTTAATAATACACCGAGGCAAATTAATATTCTTAATGCTATGGGGGCGAAACTTCCTGTGTATGCACATGTGCCCATGATATTAGGTGATGATGGCAAACGCATGTCGAAGCGTCATGGTGCCACGAGTGTTATGCAATATCGTGATGAGGGTTTTTTGCCAGAAGCAGTGCTTAATTATCTGGTTCGCCTGGGCTGGTCACATGGAGATAGAGAAGAATTTACACTGGATGAAATGGTAAGCCTGTTTGATGCCAATGATATCAATAAATCGGCCTCAACCTATAATGAAGAAAAAATGTTATGGTTAAATCAGGAATATATAAAGTCTTCCAGTCCTGAGCATCTTGCGCATCATTTGAGTTGGCATTTAAAGCAGCTGGATATAGATCCAACGAATGGACCTGATTTGCTGGCTGTTATAAAACCCCAGCAGGACAGGGCGCGCACGTTAAAAGAAATGGCACAGAATATAGAATTTTTCTATAAAGATTTTGATGAATATAATGCAAAGGCGGCGAAGAAAAACCTCAAAGTGTCGAGCCTTGAACCTATGCAGGCATTAACCGAGCATTTTTCTAAAATAGAGACCTGGTGTGCTGCAGAAATTCAGATTGCAATTGATACAGTGATTAATGATTTTGAAATTAATCTGGGTAAAATTGGTCAGCCAGTACGGGTAGCTATTTCAGGCAAGGCTGCAACGCCGGGTATCGATATTACCCTGGAATTGCTGGGTAAGAATAAAACCCTGGAGCGAATGGAAAAGGCGCTCGTTTTTATAAAAGAACGAGCGGCTAATCAACTTGTCAGATAACGGCTGGTTTTGAAACTTGAAATCGTATTAATATATTGCCCTGTTTTATGACAGGGTGTTTTAACTACCCAGATTGCTGACGTACCAGTCCATTGCTTCATCCAGACCTTCACTGATGCGATGGCTTGGAGCATATTCCAGTAATGTTATGGCCTTGTCTATTGATGCCAGTGAATGACGAACATCCCCAGCCCGAAAATCCCTGTATAATGGCTGAACTTCTTCAAGTTCAGGAATTCGATCACGAATTCTATCCTGTATAAATTTAAATAAATCATTCAGACTGGTGCGATCATTGAGGGCGACATTGTAAACCTGATCAACAGCATCCGGGTTTTCAGTTGTTGCAGCGAGTAGATTCATTTGAACGGTATTGTCGATATAACAAAAGTCCCGGCTGGTCTCGCCATCACCATTAATATAAACATCTTCTTTATGAACCAGACTGGCGACCCACTTGGGGATAACAGCCGCATAGGCACCCTCTGGGTCTTGACGTTTTCCGAAAATATTGAAATATCGCAGGCCAATTGTTTTAAATCCATAGGTGCGCGCAAAGACTTTGGCATATAGTTCATTTACGTACTTGGTAACAGCATAAGGGCTTAAAGGATTGCCAATTTTATCTTCTTCTTTAGGAAGATCAGGGTGGTCACCATAGGTAGAGCTGGATGCAGCATAGACAAAGCGTTTTACCTTTGCATCACGTGCAGCGACCAGCATGTTGAGATAACCATCCGTATTATTCTGATTAGTAGTGATAGGGTCCTCTATGGAGCGAGGAACCGAGCCGAGTGCAGCCTCATGTAAAACATAGTCAACACCGGTGCAAGCTTTATGGCATGTGTCAATATCACAGATATCGCCTTCAATAAAGGTAAACAGATCGCAATTATTCGGGTTTAAACCTGCATCTTCTACAGCTCTTTCAAGATTGTGTCGATGACCGGTAACAAAATTATCCAGGCCGACCACTTTCTGGTTCAGTTTTAATAAAGTTTCGAGCAAGTTTGAGCCAATAAAGCCTGCGATGCCGGTTATTAGCCAGGTGTACTGATTATTTTTCAGGTGTTGCTGGAGTTCCTGGTAATTCATAAAAAGAAACCTTATGTTGTGTTGGTTATAGAGAGGAGAGTTAGAATGCCTTTGTTAAAATACATCGATTATCATTTAAGTTATTAAATTATATATCGTTTATTGAATAGTATGCTTGTTCATTATAATAATGAAACTATATCATGCAGCTACAGAGAATAAAACAGACGCATCTTTTGGTGAGGGTTGACAGGGAATTTGAGGCTGTTGTTTGTTTATGTCAGTGAGTGTTATTGGTAGAGGAATAATTTTTTTATTTGTCAGCGTGTGGTCAACAGGGTTGCGGGTAAACAGTTTCAGATTGTTATTTTGAAACGGTTACGACTTGACACAATCACCCCAGTCGCGTAAATTTGCTCAACTTTTGGGGCTATAGCTCAGCTGGGAGAGCACTTGCATGGCATGCAAGGGGTCGGCGGTTCGATCCCGCCTAGCTCCACCAAATTTTAATCACAGGGGCATTGCCCCTGTGATGTTATTCTTAATACTATTTTAAAACCCCCTGCCTTGTTTGCGAGCTTATTTAATAAGTATATGATTAATATATACAATTAGGCTAATTAATACCTTAAGATTCCAACGATATAACCGATAACCTGTGTATCAGTGAATTATTGGAATAAATAATGCTAAAAATACTTCTATCGCGTTTCTGGATCCCCGTTTTTGTTAATGTCGCAAATCTGGTTATTTTGTTTTTTTCTATCAGTTTGGTAGCCAATCTGGTGTCCACTATTATTGCTTTGTCTGTTTGGATCATTTTTAGTTACAGATCAAGTACTGTAGAGCAAAGCATGCCTGAGGAAGCAGATGATGCATCATCTGAAGTGTACCAATTAATAGGCGGCATTATTTCTGATGCTAAAACTGAATTCACTAACATGGAAAATGATGCAGGACAGGTTCGCAGCATGATCAGTGATGCAATCATATCGTTGCATGGCAGTTTTACAAATGTTCATGATCAGATTGGTATTCAGGGTGAGGTGGTACAGGATGTAATTGGAAATATTCAGAATGCAGGGGCAGATGAAGAGTCAGAAGAGACCAACGGGCAAATAGGTTATGAAGAGTTTGCGATAGAGACTCAAAAAGTATTACAGTATATGGTTGATCAGGTTGTGTCTGTGAGCAAGGAAAGTATTAAAATGGCACATAATATTGATGATGTGATATCAGAAATGGACGAGGTGGTTGTATTGCTAGGTGATGTAAAATCCATAGCTGATCAAACTAATTTGCTTGCATTAAATGCCGCAATTGAAGCAGCACGGGCAGGAGAGGCGGGTCGTGGTTTTGCTGTTGTAGCTGATGAAGTACGTGCCCTGTCGAAACATTCAAATCGTTTTAGTGACCAGATTCGAGATGTGGTTACTAATGCCCGGGAAAATATTGATCGGGCAAAAGAAACAGCATCAGTAATGGCATCAAAAGATATGAATATTGCTATTCATTCAAAAGAAAATGTTGAAATAATGTTAAAACAAATATCAGACTTAAACGTAAGTGTGGGTCAAAATTTGCTTAAGGTTAACGCAAGCACAGATGAAATAAATCAGAATATTTCAGTTGCAGTTCAGTCACTTCAATTTGAAGATATGGCAACGCAGCTTCTTGAACATATTCGTTCACAATCTGAATTACTTTCAAATAAATTCGGTGAAATAACGGGGTTTCTTAATAGTGCAGAGTTTAATGATGTTGATCTAAAGGGTAAAAAAGATGTGCTGCTGGATTTAAAAAAATCGTTCCTGGATAATGTGAATAATTCCAGGGCGGCAAAAGCAGTATCGCAAGAATCAATGGATACAGGTGAAATAGAACTGTTTTAGTAGATATAGATAAGGAGTAACAGATGAGTATTGACATAAAAAAATCAGATGATGGGAAGTCGTTAG
>JAADHQ010000019.1 GCA_013151795.1 Gammaproteobacteria bacterium
TCAGCTGAAATCAGGCTGAAAGCCGAAGGCGCAACACCGCTCGGAAACGCTCAGGCAAAAGGACCATTAAGTTATGTTGATTCTGGAGAGTGATCACCACAGTGATCCACCGACGGGGCAGAGGTACAGTGTTTAGCTGGGTCTCAATCTTTCAGGTTACGGGACAGAGGGGCGGCAACAGATACCAGATGTCTGTTGCCGCCCCTTTTTTCGTTTAGAGAGTTAGTTTAGGAAATCAGGATTATGGGTAACAGAACACCTTTATATAATATGCATATCGAAATGGGTGCAAAAATAGTTGATTTTGCCGGATGGGATATGCCGATTAATTATGGCTCGCAAATTGAGGAACATCATCAGGTTCGCGAGGATGCAGGCATGTTTGATGTTTCGCATATGACGGTAGTCGATCTTAATGGCCCCGGTGTTGTTGATTTTCTGCGTAAGCTGCTGGCAAATGATGTGGCGCGCCTTAAACAGGAAGGCAAGGCAATATACAGCTGCATGTTGAACAATGAAGGTGGTGTTATAGATGACCTGATTGTTTATTATATGAATAGTAAGTGGTTCCGTATGGTGGTGAACTCGTCCACGCGTGAGAAAGACCTGGACTGGATCAAAAAACAGGTTGTGGATTTTGATGTGCAGATCAGTGAGCGACCCGAGCTGGCCATGATCGCTGTGCAAGGGCCGAATGCCATTGCAAAAGTAAAGCAGGTAATGGATGCGTCGGTCGCGGCTTTACTGGATAGTTTAGGTGTGTTTTTTGCTGTTGAAGCTGGAGACTATTTTGTTGGTCGAACCGGTTATACAGGTGAAGATGGTTATGAAATTATTCTACCTGAAGCCAGTGCAGAAAAATTATGGAATGATTTGAGTGAAGTGGGAGTAGAGCCTATTGGTCTGGGTGCACGCGATACATTACGACTGGAAGCGGGTATGAATTTATATGGCGCTGATATGGATGAAGAGATTGGCCCATTAGAGGCAGGTTTAAGCTGGACCGTAGCCTGGGAGCCCGCAGACAGGGATTTTATCGGCAGAAAAAGCCTGGAAGATTTACGTGAGAAAAAGCCAGCACGAAAACTGGTTGGCCTTGTACTGGAAGGTAAAGGTGTATTTCGAAACCACCAAAAAATTGTGGTGGCTGGTGTGGGTGAGGGTGAAATTACCAGTGGTAGCTTTTCACCAACGCTTGATAAGGCGATTGCCTTTGCGCGTGTGCCAGCTGACACCGGGTCGGAATGTTCGGTTGACATGCGTGGACGCTTATTACCTGCACGTGTGGTAAAAGTGCCATTCGTCAGAAATGGCAAATCATGCTTGCCTGAAGATGTTTAGTGGTTTGGTTGAAGAAAAAATTTAAATAAAAACTGGAGAGAGTTATGAGTGAGATACCAGGAGAATTAAAATACAGCAAATCCCATGAGTGGGTTCAGATAGAAGATGACGGTACTGTTCTGGTAGGTATTACCGAACATGCGCAGGATCTTCTGGGCGACATGGTTTATGTTGAGGTGCCGGAAGTAGATAGTGAAATAGAAGTGGAAGAGGCTTGTGCTGTAGTGGAATCTGTAAAAGCGGCATCGGATATTTACAGCCCGGTGAGCGGAACAATAACTGCGAGTAATGAAGCATTAACCGATTCCCCTGAACTGGTTAATAGTGATCCTTTCGGTGAAGGCTGGATCATGCGTATCAAACTTGCTGATCGTGCCGACCTTGATCAGTTGATGGATGCAACGGCCTATGCCGAGCATGTTGAATCTGAAGATCACTAATAGTAATAATTAAAGAGGTAGTGCATGCCATACATTCCCCATACTGAGGAAGAAGTTGGACAAATGCTGGATACCATCGGTGTTGATAGTATTGAAGATTTGTTTGATGAAATCCCGGCATCCTTGCGCCATAAAAGTCTGGATGGTGTTCCGACACAGGCAACCGAAATGGAAGTGACGCGTTTGATGCACGAACGCGCAGCATTGGATGGTCAGCCATTGTGTTTTATGGGTGCGGGAGCTTACGATCATCATATTCCGGCGGCAGTATGGCAAATCACCACGCGGGGTGAATTTTATACAGCGTATACCCCTTATCAGGCCGAGGCCAGTCAGGGCACCTTGCAGCTGTTATATGAATACCAAACCATGATGGCTAACCTGAACGCTCTGGACGTTTCCAACGCATCCTTGTATGACGGTGCTTCTGCAATGGCAGAAGCCATACTCATGGCTGTGCGTGCCAATCGAAAATCAAAATCGAAACGTATACTTATGCCTGCTAACGTCCATCCTGCTTACCGTAAAACGGCAGAAGCGATTGTTACGAATCAGGGTATCACTTTTGAGTTGATTGATTATGATCACACCAGTGGTTGCATTGACCCGGCCAGTTTACCGACTGAACCTGGTGATTTTGCAGCGCTGATTATTCCGCAGCCTAATTTTTTTGGAACTCTGGAAGATGTGAATGTGTTGACCGACTGGGCACATAAACATAAAGCACTGGTTGTAGGCGTTGTTAATCCGATTGCACTTGCCGTTTTAGTACCACCCGGTGAATGGGGCGAATCAGGTGCCGATATCGCCTGTGGAGAAGGTCAGCCTTTAGGTATCCCGATGTCGTCAGGTGGGCCATTTTATGGTTTTATGTGTTGTAAACAAGCCTATGTCAGACAAATGCCAGGCAGGATTATTGGTCGTACTGTTGATCTGGATGGTAAACCTGGATACACATTGACCTTGCAGGCGCGTGAGCAACATATCCGTCGTTCAAAGGCCACGTCTAATATTTGCACAAATCAGGGTTTGATGATTACAGCTTCAACCATTCATATGGCATTACTGGGTGCAGAAGGACTGGAACGGGTTGCACTATCTTGCCATGACAATACGCGAAAATTAATTGAAAAACTAACATCAATTGATGGTGTGGAAGTGGTATTTAGCGGTGCTTATTTTCATGAAGTTCTGATTCGTTTATCAGCGCCCGTACCAGAGGTAATGCGCGCATTGTATGCACAGAATATTTTGCCGGGTTACGCAATACAAGACGATTATCCTGAGCTGGAAAATTGTTTGCTCGTCTGTGCAACCGAAATGCGGACAGATAGTGATATTGAAACCTATGCTAGTCATTTGCAGCGCGTCATGGGCAAATGAAACAGGAAAGTGTTCGATACAGCCCAGGTGGGAAGTATCGTAAAATATAAAATTAAATAACAACAGGCTCCGTTAATCTGATCAATCAGAAATAATAGAGCAGCAGTGAGTAGTGGTATAAATATGTTAATTTTTGAACAATCCAGAAAAGGCCGTACCAATCCGTCACAGGCACCGTTTGAACGGCCTGAATTAACGGGCATACCTGAGTCATTGCAGCGTAAAAAACGTGTTGTGATGGCAGAAACGTCAGAGATGCAAACTGTACGTCATTACACGCGATTATCGAAAAAGAACTTTTCAATCGATACGCATTTTTATCCGCTTGGCTCTTGCACGATGAAATATAATCCCCGTGCCTGTAACAGCCTGTCTATGTTGCCGGGGTTTCTTTCACGTCACCCCTATGCACCAGACAGTATGAGTCAGGGGTATTTGTCTTGTATGTATGAATTACAGGAAATGCTGAAAGATGTAACGGGCATGAAAGAAGTCTCATTAACACCGGCGGCAGGCGCGCAGGGTGAATTTGCTGGTATGGCCATGATTCGTGCTTATCATGATTCACGTAATGACGACCAACGCACAGAAGTGCTTGTTCCCGATGCGGCTCATGGTACCAACCCCGCTACTGCCGTTATGTGTGGTTACAAGGTACGCGAAATACCAACCAATGATCAGGGTGATGTTGACCTGGAAGCGTTGAAACAGGTTGTGGGCCCGCAGACCGCCGGACTCATGCTTACAAACCCGTCTACACTCGGTGTGTTTGAACGACAAATTGAAGCTATTGCGGGTGTTGTACACGAAGCAGGTGGCCTGCTGTATTATGATGGTGCCAATCTGAATGCCATACTCGGTAAGGTGCGCCCGGGTGATATGGGTTTTGATGTTATCCATATGAATTTACATAAAACCTTTTCAACGCCACATGGTGGTGGTGGGCCGGGTGCCGGGCCTGTTGGTGTTAATGAACGACTAAAACCATTTTTACCTGTGCCCATGGTCGCGTATGATGGTGATCATTATTCGTGGGTGACAGAAAAAGAAAATCCGCAAACGATAGGGCGTCTATCCGGTTTTATGGGTAATGCCGGTGTGTTATTGCGTGCTTACATCTACGCACGATTACTCGGCCGTGAAGGAATGGTTCGCGTATCGGAATATTCAACTTTAAATGCCAATTACATGCTGGCGTTGAGTAAACAGAAAGGTTTTGACCTGGCATTCCCTGATCGTCGTGCGACACATGAATTTATTATCACGCTCAAGCGTCAGGCAAAAGACCTTGGTGTAAATACAATGGATTTTGCCAAGCGGCTACTGGATTATGGTTTTCATGCGCCAACAACGTATTTCCCGTTACTGATTCCTGAATGTTTGCTCGTTGAGCCAACCGAGACCGAAGACAAGGAAACACTGGATGCCTTTATGGATGTGATGGCGAAAATAGAACAAGAAGCACGCGACGATCCGGAATATGTAAAAGGCGCACCTTATACCCAGCCGGTACGCAGGCTTGATGATGTTCGTGCAGCACGTGAGCTGGATCTGGTATGGAAGTCTGAATAGAATGCTGATACAGGGTTAAGATGATTCCGCAAAGAACAGGATTTACACGGGTTGTTTATGCGGCCAAATATTCCTGGCAAGGGTTTCGTGCAGCATTTAAAACAGAGGCAGCCTTCCGGCAAGAACTTTTTTTTGCAGTTATTTTGATTCCTGCTGCTTTCTGGGTGGGCAATAATGCAGTTGAAGTATCGTTATTAATCGCGAGCGTGTTGTTGTTGCTGATTGTCGAGTTAATTAATACGGCGATAGAGGCCGTTGTTGATCGGTTTGGTGAAGAATGGCATGAGTTGTCCGGGGTAGCCAAAGACGTGGGCTCCGCTGCAGTTATGCTTGCAATAATATTGATTTTTACTGTTTGGGGCTTAATAGCCTGGGAAAATTATTTTTAATAATCTCTAGTGTTCTATAATCGCTAGATCTGGATAGATTAGGTAGGAGAATACAATGTCAGCACTGATCTGCGGTTCCTTCGCATACGATACCATTATGGTTTTTCCCGATAAATTCAAAAATCATATTTTGCCTGACAAGGTTCATATGCTTAATGTATCTTTTATGGTGCCTGAAATGCGTCGAGAGTTTGGTGGTTGCGCCGGGAACATTGCTTATGGCCTGAACATGCTGGGTGGCAAGGCTCAGCCCATGGGAACGGTCGGTACTGATTTTGCACCTTATGCAGACTGGATGGATCAATGTAATATTGATCGCAAACATGTCAAGGTAGTAGATAATAGCTATACCGCTCAGGCCTATATCACCACCGATATGGATGATAACCAGATCACCGCATTCCACCCGGGGGCAATGGGTTTTTCACACGACAATCGTGTTGAGGATTCAGATGGTGCAACGATCGGTATCGTTTCTCCAGATGGACGTGAAGGCATGATAGAACACGCCACCCAGTTTGCAGACGCCAATATTCCTTTTATATTTGATCCGGGTCAGGGCATGCCTATGTTCGATGGTGATGATCTGCTGAAATTTGTTGAACAGGCAACCTGGATTACTGTTAATGATTATGAATCCCAGTTATTGCAAGAGCGTACAGGATTATCGCCACATGAAATTGCCGAGCGTGTAAAGGCATTGATTATAACCCGTGGTGGTGAAGGCTCGCATATCTATACTGGAGAAAAACGCATTGAAATCCCGCCAGCAAAAGCCGGGGAGCTTCTTGACCCAACCGGTTGCGGTGACGCCTTTCGTGGGGGCTTGTTATACGGTCTGATGAATGAAAAAGACTGGGAGACCACAGGGCGTATTGCAGCTTTGATGGGTGCAATAAAAATTGAAACGCATGGCACCCAGAACTATCAGTTTACAACTCAGGAGTTTGCAGACAGATATAAGACTGAATTTGATCAGTGCTTTTAAGTTTTAAAATTATTGCATAGAAATTCTATGCGCTTGTTTGAGTAGAAAGGTCGGCTTCCATATCAAGCACAACCTGGGTCATTTCCAGCAGGCTGTCAAGATTGAGTGAAATACTGCTGATTTTGTTTTGAACAAGCCAGCGAGTAATCTCGGGGTAATCGGAAGGCGCTTGCCCGCATATTCCAATGTATTTATTTTGTCGATGACAGGCATCAATAGCCAGCTTCATCAGTTGCAAGACAGCAGGGTTACGTTCATCAAAGCCCTTTATCGTGCCCGAATCCCGATCTACTCCTAATGTTAATTGTGTAAGATCGTTTGACCCGATTGAAAACCCGTCAAAATATTTAAGAAAGTCATCGGCCAGCAAGGCATTGGCAGGTATTTCGCACATCAGGTATATCTTCAGGCCATTTTTGCCACGCTGTAAACCTTGTTTTACCATGATGTCCAGTGTTGATGTAGCTTCTTTAATTGTACGGACAAAAGGCAGCATTATGGATACGTTATCGAGCCCCATTGTTTCGCGTACCTGTTTGATTGCTTTGCATTCCATCTTGAAGGCTTCGTTAAATTTATCCGAAGAGTAACGCCCGGCTCCCCGGAAGCCAATCATCGGGTTTTCTTCTTCAGGTTCAAAATGTGAGCCGCCAATCAATGATGCATATTCGTTAGATTTGAAATCGCTCATACGCACGATGACAGGACGAGGGTAAAATGCCGCAGCGATGGTGCCGACACCTTCGGCCAACCGATTGATATAAAAATGTTGGGGGTCAGCGTAGCCCGCACAGATTGAATCAATTCGATTTTGTTCATCCATGGGTAATGAACCATGTTTAAGAATAGCCATAGGGTGAATTTTAATAGTGCTGCTGATAATGAATTCCAGTCGCGCCAGCCCGACACCGGCACAGGGGAATTGTGCCGCAGTAAAGGCACTCTCCGGGTTGCCAACATTAAGCATCATTTTTGTTTGAGGAGTTCCCTTAAGAACAAGGTTATTGATAGTTTTATCAAAATCGAGAATGCCATCATAAATAAAGCCTGTATCACCTTCAGCGCAGGACACAGTAACCGACTGATTTGACGACAGGGTGTGAGTTGCCTGTTCGCAACCAACAACAGCAGGGATGCCAAGTTCACGGGCAATGATAGCAGCATGACAGGTTCTGCCCCCGCGATTGGTAATAATAGCGGCTGCGCGCTTCATCACAGGCTCCCAATCAGGATCAGTGATATCCGTTACCAGAATCTCGCCGTCTTCCAGTTCATCCATTTGTGCAGCTTCCAGTATCACACGTGTTTTTCCGGATGCGATTTTATTGCCAATACTTTTCCCGCTAAGAATGATCTCCCCACTGGATTTTAATGAATACGTTTCCTGGATAGTGATATCTTTGCCTGCGTGAACAGTTTCCGGCCTTGCCTGTAAAATGTAGAGCTTGTTGTTGACACCATCTTTAGCCCACTCGATATCCATGGGTTGAAAATGGCCAGCACGGGATGAGTAATGTTTTTCTATCGTGATTGCGTATTGTGCCAACTCAAGTGCATCGTCATCTGAAATAGAAAATTGTTCACGTTGTTCTCGTTTAACCCGAACGTTTTTTGTCGATATTCCAGCGAGAGAGTCGCCGGTATAAATCATCTTGATTGCCTTGTCACCCAGTTGTCGCTTTATAACAGGTCGAAAGTCTTTTTCCAGTGTGGGTTTATGAATATAAAACTCATCAGGGTTGACCTTGCCCTGAACAATGTTTTCACCAAGACCATACGCAGAAGTAATAAAAACAACATCACGAAAACCGGATTCGGTATCAATAGTAAACATAACGCCAGATGAACCCATGTCAGAACGAATCATTTTTTGTATGCCAATAGAAAGTGCAACTTCTCGATGACTGAATCCCTGATGTACACGATAGGCAATGGCGCGGTCAGTAAATAAAGATGCGAGGACGCGTTTGCATGCCAGTAAAACACTATCAATACCGCTGATATTCAGATACGTTTCCTGTTGACCGGCAAAGGATGCGTTGGGCAAGTCTTCTGCAGTTGCTGATGATCTGACGGCAACATCGACATTATGACCGTATTCTTGCTCAAGTTTTTTATATGCCAGGGTTATTTGATCCCTGAGTTCTTCAGGTACAGTCCCGTGCATAATTAGTTGCCGGATATTTGCACCGGTTGTCGTTAGTGCAGTGATATCAGAGATATCCAGATTATCAAGCGCATTGTAGATAGGATCTGTCAGATTATTGTGTTCGATAAAAAGCCAATAGGCTTTTGATGTGGTTGCGAATCCATTAGGTACATTGACTCCGCTGGAAGCAAGTGTCTGATACATCTCACCAAGGGATGCATTTTTACCGCCAACTTCAGCAACTTGTTCAATGCTGATGTCAGAAAAAAATCGAATATATTTCATAACAGCTTTATGTTCCCGGGTTTAAGTAGATATATCCCTGATTATAGTTCAGGTTAACAAATAGGTAGATAAATTAACCATTATTTATTGAATTTTTTGTGTATGATTAGTCAACGTATTTTTCAGGAATGGTTTTATGAATAAATTTGCATTGGTTTTAATGGTTTTATCGATAGCGGCAACTGCTTTTATTACTCACGAGATAACGCAATCCAATTCTGGCGGATTATCTGATCAATATGTAAAAAAAGAGGATTTAAAAGTCTATTTTGATGAATATGTAAATCAAAGCCCGAATGAGCTTTATATATCAGTTATCAAAGGACTGGAACAACAAAAAAAGCTTGAAGATGAAAAGAAAAAACTGGTGGTTATTGAACATAAACAAGAGTTGGAAAATGATCCGAAAACACCCTACTTAGGTAATGAAGAGGGTGACATCAAAATCGTGATGTTTTCAGATTACCGATGTGGCTTTTGTAAAAGAATGGCGCCAATTTTCACGAAGATGCTGAAAAAAGACACTGGCCTGAAATTAATTATGAAAGAATATCCTGTGTTGGGCCAGGCATCGGTTATTGCAGCTAAAGCTGCACTCGCAGTATTTCAAATGGATAAAACTAAATACGCTGCATTTAACCTGTTGCTCTTTCAAAAGCCACTGGGCAGTGAAAAAGAGTTTCTTGAAATAGCGAAGGCTGCAGGTATTGATGGCGCGGCATTATTGACCGAAATGATGAAGCCGGAGTATGCTCAGCAGATTCAAAAAAATCGGGCGTTAGGTCAAAAATTAGGAATAAATGGAACGCCAGCCTTTGTTATTGATGATGTATTGTACCCTGGTGCAATGAGCGAAGAACAGATACTGGATGTGATTATAAAAATCAGGGATAAACGTTCAGCCAGGAAGTAGAGTTGAATAGTTTCAACAGTACTGTTTATTGATGATTCTGTTTGAGACAGACGGTTGTTATTTTCATGTAGGAGCGACATTCAGTCGCGATTCCATACATCGCGACTGAATGTCGCTCCTACGTGTGCGTTGGTTGGTGTGAGAGCGTTGTTTAGTTCTTCAAGCGTATCAATTGCTGGCAGACATTGCGTGCCATTGCACACATAGGCAAGAGTCTTATTTTCTGATTTACGTGATGCAAGCAGGCCGGGTAATTTCGTGCAATCTTTATCAATCGCAAAGCAGGTTCGTCTTGGGGCATAGGGTCGTACTCAGAGCTTACGCCATTCGCAATGGTTGTTATTTTCATGTAGGAGCGACATTCAGTCGCGATCCCATACATCGCGACTGAATGTCGCTCCTACGTGTGCGTTGGTTGGTGTGAGAGTGTTGTTTAGTTCTTCAAGCGTATCAATTGCTGGCAGACATTGCGTGCCATTGCACACATAGGCAAGAGTCTTATTTTCTGATTTACATGATGTAAGCAGGCCGGGTAATTTCGTGCAATCTTTATCAATCGCAAAGCAGATTCGTCTTGGGGCATAGGGTCGTACTCAGAGCTTACGCCATTCGCAATGGTTGTTATTTTCACGTAGGAGCGACATTCAGTCGCGATTCCATACATCGCGACTGAATGTCGCTCCTACGTGTGCGTTGGTTGGTGTAAGAGTGTTGTTTAGTTCTTCAAGAGTATCAATTGCTGGCAGACATTGCGTGCCATTGCACACATAGGCAAGAGTCTTATTTTCTGATTTACGTGAAGCAAGCAGGCCGGGCAATTCGGTGCAATCTTTATCAATCGCAAAGCAGATACGTCGGGGGGCGTAGGGTTGCACGCAGAGTTTATGCCATTCGCGAAGGTCTTTTTTCTGACCGCGTAATATAATGATTTGTGGCGGGTAGAGTTGTTCTTCTAATGCCAGTAACAGTGTGTTGTGGGCATAGGGGATTTGTTTAATAGTTTCCCAGGCAGACTGCAGTGTTCTTTCGGCAGCTTTTGTATAGTGTTTATTTCCTGTTATGTGTCCCAATCGTTGTAGTACATAGGCAGCTATACCGTTACCGGATGGTGTGGCATCATCACCATAATGTTTTGGACGTTCGATTAATTTTTCATGGTCATGTGAGGTAAAGAAAAAACCACCCTTGTCCTGGTCTTCAAATTGTTCCAGTAATACATTGGCCAGATCCAGAGCAAAAGATAAATCCCCGTCACGCCAGCGTGCTTGCAACAGTTCCAGTACGGCATCGATTAAAAAAGCATAGTCATCCAGATAGGCATTCAGGTGTGCCTTGCCGTCCTTGCAGGTTGCGAGTAGACGATTGTTTTTCCATAATGTTTGTTTGATAAAATCAAGTGATCTGAAAGCCGAGTCAATAAGGTCTTCACGCCCAAGGTGGCGACCGGCACTGGCCATACCTTTTATCATGAGGGCATTCCATGATGTCAGGATTTTATCGTCCCGTGTCGGGTGAATGCGGTTTTTTCTATAGTTGAATAATTTATTTCGGGCGGAGTTAACAAGACTCTGAATGTCGTTAACTGTGTGGTCCCCCTGTTTGTTTATATCATCCCATTGGGTTGTAACATGGGGGTAATATTTTCCTTCAAAGTTAGGTTGTTTGTCGATGCCGTAACGCTGGGAAAAGTATTTAAATTCACCTGTACTAATCTGTTGTGTTATTTCATCTTTAGTCCATGCGTAAAATGTACCTTCTTTTCCTTCCGAGTCTGCATCTATGCTTGAATAATAACCACCTTCATTTGCTTGCATTTCTCTTATTACCCATTGGCTGGTGGTTTCTGTAACTTCAAGAAATAATGGGTCACCCGTTGCACTCCAGGCTTCGCTGTACAGGGTAAGCAGCGGGCCATTGTCATAAAGCATTTTTTCAAAATGAGGAATCATCCAGTACTCATCAACTGAATAGCGACAGAACCCGCCTCCCAGTTGATCATTAATACCACCATTGGCCATGTGTACAAGATTGTGGCAAGCCATTTTTAGCGACTGTGTATCATCAGGTGCAGCAGCCCAATGTCGTAACAGCCGTTCCAGATTTGCAGGGTGCGGGAACTTAGGGGGCTTACCAAAACCGCCATGTTTCCAGTCGATATTGTTTTCAAGCTGTTTGCGCGACATATCCAGTGGGGCGGGGCTGATGTCTTCGTCTGATTTTTTTGTGTTTTGTAATGTACCCATTGCCTGTTGTACCGCATGGTTTTGTTCATCTAATTGCTTGCGGTTATGTTTAAAAAAATCGGCAATTCTGGTGAGCAGATCAGTAAAAGCGGGTAGTTGGTAGCGAGCTTCTTTCGGGAAATAGGTACCGGCAAAGAAGGGTATATGGTCATCAGGCATGAGAAAGACAGTCAGTGGCCAGCCCCCTGGCCGTTGTGTCATTATCTGGTGAGCGCGCTGGTATATTTTGTCGAGATCGGGCCGTTCTTCGCGATCAACTTTTATATTTATAAATAATTCGTTCATCACTCTGGCGGTATTTGCATCTTCAAATGATTCGTGCGCCATGACATGGCACCAGTGGCAGGCGGAATAACCGATGGAAAGTAATATGGGTTTGTTTTGTTCTTTGGCAATTGATATTGCCTCAGGCCCCCACGGATGCCAGTCAACGGGATTGTTGGCATGTTGCAGCAGATAGGGGCTTGTTTCATGCTGAAGTCTGTTTTGTTTGATCATAAGGAAAATATCAGAGTAAATAGCCGGGTTATTATTGTATCGTATTCAAGTCGGGTGCTAAGAGTATTTTTGTAAGCATTTGATAAAATTAAAGATATTTTTTTTAATGTAAGGGTTAATTTTATTCAAATTCGGTCGATAGTTTAGTTGAAGATCAACTAATATCTTGCCAAGTATGGCACAATGAGGCTTTAAATGACGATGAATGATTTTGTTATGAATGATATACCTAAATGGGATATAGCATTGGAGAATCTGGCCAATGAAGAATTTAAGACATTAGGGCATGCGCTTGACCTTGCAGATTTTAAACAAATGGGTAAAGTTCACCGGATTCGTTTTGATGACTTGATGCATACCTTGTGCAAGCTGGTCGAGAATAATGAGTGGTCACAGAAAGGTGTGGACTGCACAGAAGCTGATCTGGAAGAATTATTTGTTTACGACCGACTGGATGAAAAAATAGCTGAAAAATATTCTGTAACCTGGGAATTAATCAAAAAGTAATCGCCTGATTATATTAAAGAATTAAATCCACAGGGTGTTATTGTGCCTGTGGATACTTGCTGACGAATCTTTTCCGCTACCTGGCATGACATGCTAAGATATTAGTATAATAAAATAATTAATTATACTGGTTCTGTTCTCATATGATTGCTTATCCTCAATTTGATCCTGTTGCTTTTTCACTTGGTCCATTAACGTTCCGCTGGTATGGCTTGATGTACCTTATCGGCTTTGGCCTTGCATGGTGGTTAGCGGGCAGACGCGCACAGAAAGAAGGTAGCGGATGGACAAGAGAAGAAGTCAGCGATGTTATTTTTTATGGTGCGCTTGGTGTGATATTGGGCGGGCGGCTGGGTTCGGTATTATTTTATAATTTTGATCGTTTCCTGCAAGACCCTGTCATGTTGTTCCGTGTATGGGAAGGCGGTATGTCTTTTCATGGCGGCTTGATCGGCGTTGCGATTGCCTTATTATTATTTTCCAGACGATATAAAAAATCTTTTTTATCCGTTACTGATTTTGTGTCGCCGCTGGTTCCATTAGGCTTGTTTTTTGGACGTATTGGCAACTTTATTAATAATGAATTATGGGGTAAGCCAACAGATCTCCCATGGGGAATAATGCTAGTCCCGTTTGGCCCGTCCTATCACCCCTCACAGTTATATGAAGCCTTTCTTGAGGGTCTGGTGTTATTTATCATACTCTGGACAGTATCAGCCAAGACACGTCCGGCCGGAGTGATATCGGGTCTTTTTCTGCTTTTTTATGGCATCTTCCGGTTTACGGTAGAATTTGTACGAATGCCGGATGCAGACCTGGGTTATCTGGCGCTGGGTTGGGTAACCATGGGGCAGATTTTAACGATACCGATGATTGCTGGTGGGCTGTGGCTAATCAGTTGGGCACGAAAACAAAATGAGAATAATGCATGAAACAGTACCTTGATCTAATGCGACATGTGCGTGATGTCGGTGTTCTGAAAGATGATAGAACGGGTACGGGTACGGTTAGTGTTTTTGGTTACCAGATGCGGTTTGATTTATCGCAAGGTTTTCCAATGGTGACAACTAAAAAATGTCACTTACGATCAATTATTCATGAGCTTCTGTGGTTTCTGAAAGGTGATACCAATATTCAGTACCTGAAAGATAATGGTGTGAAAATCTGGGACGAATGGGCAGATGAAGAAGGCAACCTGGGGCCTGTATATGGTTATCAATGGCGTTCATGGCCAGCGGCTAATGGAAAACATATAGATCAGATTACGCAGGTTATTGATCAGCTAAAAAACAATCCTGATTCAAGAAGAATTATTGTCAGTGCCTGGAACGTAGGCGAAATTGAAAATATGGCGCTGCCGCCTTGTCATGCATTTTTTCAATTTTACGTCGCTGATGGAAAGTTATCCTGTCAGTTGTATCAAAGAAGTGCAGATGTATTTTTAGGTGTGCCATTTAATATTGCTTCGTATGCTTTATTGACGATGATGATGGCACAGGTTACCGGCTTACAGCCGGGTGACTTTGTGCATACCCTGGGCGATGCTCATTTATATAGTAATCATATGGAACAAGTAGAATTACAGTTAAGTCGTGAGCCTTTCTCGTTACCTGTCATGAAAATTAATTCAGATATAAAAGATTTGTTTGATTTTAAATTTGAAGACTTTGAGTTATGTG
>JAADHQ010000162.1 GCA_013151795.1 Gammaproteobacteria bacterium
ATTGCAAAAGGTAATTCCTGTAATACATAACCATCCTTGTAATCCAGCACAACAGCATTGACTGTACTGCCTTCAGGAATAGAGCGGTTACCCCGAAAAGACAATGAATCACCCGGTTTCAGTCTACTGTTATCAGGCACATCACTCACAACCATATCATCCACCAATGGCACAACCTGATTATTCATGACCTTCCACTTCAAGCCCACGTTGCCATCAATTAATCCACCAATGCAAATCAATATGATTGACAGGTGGGTAAGCACATAACCAATTTTATTATATCGGCCTTTTACAGAAGCTATAAGGGTATGAACTGTATTTTCTTTTCGACGGTATTGATATTTATTAAAAACAAGTAACAATGAAATTTTTTGTTCAACTGCTGATATGTCGGCTTTCGTGGTAAATTCTTCCTTGTGATGAAATGCCAGCAAGGATTTTCTTTTTGCATGCAAACGAAAACTTTTCATCTCGCGCAACATATTAGGGGTATTACGGTATACACAAACACTTGTAGATATAACCAGAAAAACAAGAATTAATAAAAACCAGGCCGCCGTATAAACATCATACAATCCCATCATTTCAAACATTTCAAACCAGAAATCACCAAACCGCTGACGGTATTCATTGTAAGGCTGATTTTGTAACAACACTGTGCCGATAACCGAGGCGATAGCCAGGGTCATTAACAAGGTAATTGCAAGGTACATCGAACCAAAAAATTCGAGCCAGATTACGCTAAGCCTGTTTTTTTTATTTTGCCGATTCATTTCCTGATCCTGGTTTATAGACTAGCTTATAAAAAAAAGGGGTGGTCAATGACCACCCCCTCTATTACTATCCTTATCAAAATAAAATCAGACTTTATTTCAAACCCTGGATATATGAAGCCACTGCTTTCATGTCTGCTGAATTCATTTTGCCAGCAACAGTCTGCATCATTTTACCCGCATCGTTATCACGTTTACCCAGGCTAAATGCTTTTAACTGAGTAACTGTGTAGTCTGCATATTGTCCTGCCAAAGACGGAAATTTTGCAGAAGGAATACCTTTGCCTGCAGGGCCATGACAACCGATACAAGCAGGCAAGCCTTTTCCATCATCACCTGAGCGATAAATTAACTGGCCTTTCTTAACCAGTTTTTCATCAGCGCTTCCGCCTTTGGCTTTCTGGCTGGCGAAATAAGCTGCCAGATCTTCCATATCCTGATCACTCAGGCCGGATGCCATACCGAACATGGTAGGGTTATCACGCTTCTTTGATTTAAATTCTTTTAATTGTTTAACCATATAGGCTGCACTTTGGCCAGCAAGGTTAGGATTAATCGCGGCTGCACTATTACCATCTGCACCATGACAAGCTGCACAAGCGGCCGATTTGGCTTTACCTGCGTCTTTATTACCTGCTGCGTTAACTGATCCAACTACCGCCAGGGCCGACATTGCTACTAATGTCACAAACATCTTCTTCATCTTGGCTAATCTCCCACGCCCTTGAGGGCTATTACATACTATTTATATAGCACCGGGCTCTGGCCCAGTAAAAAATGAGTGCCTTATATACCAGTGCTGCGGCTATTGGTCAACTATTACGCCTATCTAATCATCGGCCCAAACCTTAAAAAAACACACTCATTTCCACTATACTCTTTTTAAAAACAATCAGTTGCGTTATCCTTAGGCTTTATCAGAATATATTAACCCAAGACCATTATTATGAGTAAATACCGTCGTGCTACATTTTTGCTAAGTGCACCCAGTCTGGCCCATGCACCACCAGACACTGGCTTTGAAGTCGCTTTTGCAGGGCGCTCGAACGCGGGCAAGTCCAGCGCCATCAATACGCTTACTGACATAAAGTCACTCGCCCGTACCAGTAAAACCCCTGGCCGCACACAGCAGCTTATGTTTTTTACCCTGGATGATGAGCATCGTCTGGTTGATTTACCCGGTTATGGTTATGCCAAGGTCTCTGAAAGCGTAAAAAAGAAATGGCAGCGCTACATGACTGATTACTTACTCAAACGCCAATGCCTGCATGGCCTTGTTCTCGTCATGGATATCCGTCACCCCATGACGGACTATGATAAAAGCATGATTTCCTTATGCCATTCTGCCGGTCGACAATTACATATCCTGTTAACCAAATCCGACAAAGTAAAAAAAGGGCCTGCAAACGCTACTTTGTACAAGGTTGCAAATGAACTTGAAGAAATGGGGGTAACGGCAAGCCTGCAGATCTTTTCATCTCATAATAAAACCGGCGTCGAAGATGTACACACTGTACTTGATGAATGGCTTGGGTATACATAAAAGAAGGACATTAAAAAACCCTTGTTTCCGATTGGGGGGAGGAAACAAGGGTCAAAATTTCCTGGCTTGGGGTAGCCAGGATGCTTCTCGCTCAGGGAGGTGAGCGAGGATGCCAATTAAGGCATCTGAACTAATTAAGACAAATCCCGTCCCAAAAAGTTCAAGTGGTCATTGTAAGTAATTAACAGAAAATGGCAAGTATTCTGATGATTATTTACAATTATTTACAAATCAACATGATCCACGTCAATATTCAGAATTTACACGGCACGGGTTATCAACAACCCTTTCTTTATTTAATCGCTAGTAAAAAATATTTTTTATCCTGTACAACACCCTGCAAAATAACAGGCAAAATGCCATATTAAAAAAATCGTATTTAATGTGCCTCATCCCAGTTCTTGCCTCGGCCCACATCAACAACAAGCGGAACATCCAGACTGGCTGCATTATTCATACAGCTTTTTACTTCTTCTATCAATTCATCAGCGTCTGCTATATTCATTTCAAACACCAGCTCATCATGCACTTGCATGATCATTTTCATGTCAGGGGTTTTTTCTTTCATCCAGTCATAAACATTAATCATGGCGAGCTTGATAATGTCTGCCGCTGTGCCTTGCATGGGTGCATTAATAGCGGTCCGTTCTGCATATTGCCGAACTTGTGCATTGCGGGAATTTATATCCGGCAAGTACAATCGTCGGCCAAATACTGTTTCGACATAACCTTGTTCACGTGCGCGCTCGCGCGTTTCGTCCATGTATTTTTTTACGCCCTGATAACGATTGAAATACAGTTCAACATATTCCTGTGCTACGTATCTTTCTACACCTAATTGTTTCGCCAGACCAAATGCCGACATGCCATAAATCAAACCAAAATTAATTGCCTTGGCTGAACGTCGCTGATCATTGGTAACATCATCACGATCAACACCAAACACTTCTGCAGCTGTTGCCCGATGCACATCAACGCCTTCTGAAAAAGCTTTCAATAAACCCTCGTCCCCGGATAAGTGCGCCATGATGCGTAACTCGATCTGCGAATAATCTGCTGCAACGACTTCGTATCCTTTGGGGGCAATAAAGGCCTGGCGTATACGCCGACCTTCGGAAGATCGTACCGGTATATTTTGCAGGTTCGGGTTTGATGAAGACAAGCGGCCGGTAGCCGCCACCGCCTGATGATAGGACGTATGCACTCGGCCAGTATCCGGGTCTACCTGTTCGGGCAACCGATCAGTATAGGTATTTTTTAATTTATTCATGCTGCGATACTGAAGAATCAATGCAGGCAATTCATAGTCTTCTGCCAACTGCTGCAACACCTCTTCTGCAGTTGAAGGCTGGCCTTTTGGTGTTTTCTTTAATATGGGCAATTCCATTTTTTCAAACAGGATAACCTGTAATTGTTTTGGCGAACCCAGATTAAACTCTTCGCCGGCCAGTTCAAATACCTGTTTTTGTATCGCTGCCATTTTATCGGTTAGTTCGATACTTTGTTTATGCAACATATCAACATCAACCAGCACTCCGTTACATTCTATTTCTGAAAGCACTGTAATTAAAGGCCTTTCTATGTCTTCGAAAACCTTGCAGGGTAATTTTTCTTTTTTTAATTTTTCCCACAGAACATTATGTAACTGCAGGGTAATGTCTGCATCCTCAGCGGCATAGGGTGATGCCTGCTCAAGATCTATCTGATTAAAGGTTAGTTGTTTTTTGCCCTTGCCAGCAACGTCCTCGAAATGAACCGTTTTAACACCCAGGTATTTTAATGCGAGCGAATCCATATCATGTCGACTTGCCGTACTATTTAATACATAGGATTCAAGCATGGTATCAAATGCGATACCCCTTAAGTGAATACCGTATCGCGTCAATATATTCATATCGTATTTAATATGTTGCCCAATAATTTTCGGCTTTTCATCTTCCAGCAATGGTTTAAGTTGTTGCAACACCTGTTCGCGTGACAGCTGTTCCGGCGCACCAATATAATCATGCGCCAGCGGTACATACGCAGCCTTACCCTGCTCAACTGAAAAAGACACACCTACAATTTCAGCTTGCATATAATCCAGACTTGTCGTTTCTGTATCAAACGCAAACAAGTCAGATTTATTTAATTGGTCAATCCATTTATCCAGTGACGATTGTGTTAATACTGTTTCATATTCAACGTCTGTTTTTTCAGGAAAAGAATTTTCTTCGGCGGCAGCGGTAGCACCCAACAATTCCGACAGCCATGTTTTAAATTCAAACCGTTTATACCATTCAATCAGGGCTTCACGGTCGGCCTTCTTTATTTTCAGGCTATCTGCATCCTGATCCAGCTCAACATCACATTTAATGGTGACCAGTTTTTGTGATAAGGGTAACTGTTCCAGGCCATCACGAAGATATTCACCAACCTTGCCTTTTATATTTTCTGCATCTGCCACGATGCCTTCTACGGTTTGATATTTATCCAGCCATTTTACAGCTGTTTTCGGCCCTACTTTATTCACACCGGGAACGTTATCAGAGGTGTCACCAATCAATGCGAGGTAGTCAATAATCTGCTCGGGCGTTACACCAAACTTTTCTTTTACGCCGGCCTCATCCATGGTTGAGTTGTTCATGGTATTAATCAAGCTCACATATGGGTTAACCAATTGAGCCATGTCTTTATCGCCGGTGGAAATTATCACGGGCTGCTTATTAGCTGTAGCCTGTTTTGCCAGCGTTCCGATTACATCATCGGCTTCAACGCCGCTAATTTGCAACATAGGCAAACCCATGGCTTGAACTATCTCCAGTATCGGCTCAACCTGTTGGCGCAAATCCTCCGGCATAGGTGGCCGGTTAGCCTTATATTCAGGGTACATGTCATCACGAAACGTTTTTCCTTTGGCATCAAACACAACTACCATTTGCTCAGGCTCATACTCCTGTAATAATTTTCGTAACATATTCAGCACGCCGTAAATAGTTCCGGTTGGCTCTCCATCTACGTTACTCAATGAAGGCATTGCATGGTAGGCGCGATATAAATAGGAAGAGCCATCAACGAGGATCAAGGGCTTTTGAACTTGCTTGGACATTTTATTTCCTGAATGTTAAAAATACGCCGATATTGTATCCCACAATTCGATTATATCTTCTGCCAGATGTTAATATTGGTGTTATTATTTATATATACCAGAATTTTACATCAAAGGATCGTGATTATGGATAAAGATAGACCATCAAACCACCCTGGCCTTAGTCCGATTGATGACAAACATTTGTCCCGTGAATCATGGAAAATTTTTCAGATTATGGCTGAATTTGTTGAGGGTTTTGAACGTCTTGCAAAAATCAGCCCTTCGGTGAGCATCTTCGGATCAGCGCGCACTAAAAAAGACGACCCTTATTACAAGCTGGCGGAAGATATCGCACTGGAATTATCCAACGCCGGTTTTTCCGTTGTTAGTGGTGGCGGGCCAGGCATTATGGAAGCCGCTAACAAAGGAGCCTATGAGGGGAAGTCCCCCAGTGTTGGATTGAACATTCAACTACCACATGAGCAATCTGGTAACGGCTATCAGGATATTGGCCTGACCTTTCGTCACTTTTTCTCACGCAAGGTCATGTTCGTTAAATACGCATCTGCTTATGTGGTTTTGCCCGGCGGTTTTGGCACCCTTGACGAGTTAGCCGAAATTCTAACCCTGGTACAAACTGGCAAGAGCCGGAAAATCCCGATCATCCTTGTGGCTTCATCATTCTGGAGCAAACTGATAGACTGGTTTGAAACCACGCTGGTTGATGCAGGCACTATCAGTCCGGAAGACATGAACCTTATCACCATCCTCGACGACCCGAAAGATGTGGTGAATGCCATTTTTGACCATTACGAAAACCGTGATTTTGAGTTGTCTGCCGAAGAACAGGAAATCATGCTGGAGTTGTAACCATGCCAAACTATAAACAATTATTATTGATCACTATTTCAGGTCTCTCACTCATGAGTTCTGGCTTGTATGCAGCCACGCCCTCTGCAGAGGTTCCGCCACCGCCTGTTATCCCAGACGAATTTGAAGAACAATCCAACATCAAGGCCGATGTCACCATTCGCAAAGGGAAAAACAAGGTGATTGAGGAATACAGAATTAACGGCGCCCTTTATATGGTGCGTATTATTCCTACTATTGGCAAACCCTATTACTTAAAATTTCCAGAGGGCGAAAACGGCCCGGCTATTCGCAGTGAGCTCGAAAGTATTCAAACCCCGTTCTGGAAATTATTTGAATGGTAGGTCTTTTTCCTGCTTATTCAAGGCTGGCTCAAGAGCAATTGGCAATACCACGAATTTTAATCTTTTATTTCAACTGAACTTTTCAGGGTCTGACCCTGTCTTAATTTTCATATGTCATCATAACCGCTTCAGGAAACCGTATGCCCAAAGTCGCCTTACAACTAGTAACCCTATGCTTCATTGCCGTTATAAGTGCGGCTTCTATCGCTTCCATAGGCCCGAAAGTCGGCCAGACTGCACCGCCTTTTACCCTCACTGACCTGAATGACAAGCCCCATAGCCTGGAATCGCTACGCAAAAAAGGCCCCGTCCTGTTGGTATTCTGGTCAACTAAATGCCATATCTGTCATGCCATGATCCCTCGTTTTAAAGAAATACATGAAAAATACAGCAAAAAAGGTCTGACACTCGTTGCTGTCAATGTCGGCTTTGAAGACAAGGACGAAGTAGATGATTATGTCTTTGAATTTAAACTGAATTACCTTGTTCTCAATGAGGATGACAAAAAAGCACAGATTGGAGAAGACTATCGCCTGGTCGGCACACCAACTATTCAGCTGGTTGCACCCGATGGAACAGTCAAATATCGTGGCCACCGTATTCCTGATCTTGATAAACTGCTTTCAGAATAAACCTGACTCGTCATTCCAGCCTGCGCGGGAATAACGACCCGATTACCTTTCTATTCCGGGTAGTCGTGTCTGGAAAATACATTACACCCGCGAACATTTACCATCGCGAGCATGGCTCGCTTCCCACATAAATCCGATAAACACTTACTTTAATATATGGCCTACCTCATGAGGACTAATTCTTCATGCATGCCATGGCTTAATCCCCTATAATCAGCTGAATTAAAAATAACAACATACACAGCTCATGAGCACTATCGATAAAATAACCCACAAACTGGACATGATCTCGGAATACGCCGGCCGGACTGTCGCATGGTTCGTATTATTGCTGGCACTGCTTACCTTGCTTGTCGCTCTCCCTCGCTATCTGCTCAGTAATGAATCATTTATGCAGCTTAATCTGTTCTGGCTAAACTGGGAAGACATTCGATTGTTATACAGTAGCAATGTCAATGCCATGAGTGACGGCATTCAATTTCTTCACGCCACTATCTTTATGGTCGGCATCAGTTATGCAATGAAATCCGACGATCATGTTCAAATCGATATTATTTACCGCAATTTATCTGCTCGCTCAAAAGCCTGGGTAAACATTCTTGGCATGTTACTGCTGTTCTATCCAACATTTATCTTTATCTGGGTGATGAGCTGGCAATATGTACTTAATTCATGGAGCATTTTTGAATCATCATCGCGACCCGGTGGTTTGCAATTTATCTTCGTGCTAAAAACATTCCTGCTGATAATGCCCGCCATGATGATCTTGCAAGGCAGCGCATTGTTATTACGCAACATTCAAATACTGCGTAAGCAAACACCCGAAGCGGGAGCAAACTAAACATGGCTCTGGTGATGTTTGTCGTTGTTTGCCTGATCCTTATGGCCGGTTTCCCGGTTGCTTTTACACTTGCGGGCACAGCTTTGGCTTTTGCTTTTATTGGCAGTGTACTCGACTCATTCGACCTGGTCGCATTTCAATCAGCATTTATGAATGCAAGCAGCAGCCGCATTTTTGGCATCATGTTAAACGAATCATTAATCGCCGTACCCCTGTTTGTTTTTATGGGGCTCATACTGGAACGATCAAAAGTTGCAGAAAACCTGCTTGAAACCATGGCGGCCCTGTTCGGGCCTTTGCGTGGAGGCATGGGGTTTTCAGTTATTATCGTCGGCACGCTCATGGCCGCCAGCACCGGCATTGTCGGTGCAACCGTTGTAACAATGGGGTTACTGTCTCTGCCCTCCATGTTGCGGCGCGGTTATGACCCGGCTATCGCTACAGGCACTATCTGTGCATCCGGAACGCTCGGGCAAATCATCCCGCCTTCTATCGTGCTTATCCTGCTCGGTGATGTATTAACCAATGCCGCTAACAAAGCGGGAGCTACCCCAACATCAGTTGGTGAATTATTTGCCGGTGCATTAATACCCGGCCTGGGGCTGGTGGTTTTATACCTTATATACCTTGCATTCATCGCGTTCACCAAACCCGATGCCATGCCCGCATTACCTCTGGCAGAACGTCAACTGGTTTCACGTAGTGAATTATTTAAAAAAGTCATGATTGCCCTGTTACCGCCCATGGTTCTTATTATTTCGGTATTGGGTTCTATCATCGGCGGATTAGCCGCCCCTACAGAAGCAGCATCTATCGGTGCAATCGGCGCCATCTTACTGGCCATCATGCAAGGTCAATTTAATCTCGATGTATTACGTTATGCGATGCGACGAACCGTTGCCATCACCAGCATGGTATTTATGATCTTTATTGGCGCTACTATTTTTTCACTTGTGTTTCGTGGATACGGTGGCGAAGAACTGGTAACCGAGCTGCTCACAGACTTACCGGGCAGCCAGTTTATGGCATTATTTATTGTTATGGCGCTGATGTTTCTACTGGGTTTTGTTCTCGATTTTATTGAAATAACATTTGTAGTGGTACCCATTGTTGCACCCATATTATTTGCCATGGGTGTACATCCGACCTGGCTGGGCGTGATGATTGCAATTAACCTGCAAACCTCTTTTCTTACCCCACCATTTGGTTTTTCATTATTTTATTTACGCGGTGTGGCCCCCGCCGAAGTTAAAACCGAACAAATGTACAAAGGTGTTATTCCATTTATAGGCATCCAGATTTTTGCAATGACCATTATTGCAATATGGCCGGAGCTGGCTACATGGCTGCCAAGCGTTATTTTCTAAGGAACCCCTAATTAATATTACAGACAATACCACTTAACACTGCTATATTAATATCTAATGACAAGCAACGATCAACAACTTGATTTTGAACGCATGCGAATTCTCTATTCGTCCATGAACAGAATTTTTATCGGTGGCGCGTTACTCGTATTGTTTCTCAGTTTTATCATAAAAGAACACCTGGACCCTGATCTGGTTTTATTCTGGGTAATACTCACATTGTCATTATATGTCCCCAGATATATTGCAACCCTGCTATTTAATAAAAAAGTTAAAAATAAACTGATCACTCCTGATAATGTACAGGTATGGGAAAGCTACTGGATACTCACTACTGTTCCGGTTCTCGCCTCTTTCTCTTCATTGCTTTATTACCCGCTGGAATACACACAACTGAATATTGTCGCGACTTTTCTTATCATACTCGCATCCGGCAGTGTTTTAGCCTACGCCACTTCAATAAAATCCATCGCCGTCTCATTTTTTATGATCTACATACCACTCATCATTCGTTATTTTACTCTTGATAATCAGGACTCAATGGTCCTGGGTGTGTTTTACCTTCTTTTTTTTGCAATCTCCACCAGCTATGCTCGCTCACTCAATCAGAACTTCGTCGAAAACATCCAACTTAAAATCAACAGCGAAAACCAGGCATTGCAGGACCCGCTTACCCAGTTATGGAACAGGCGCGGGTTATATTTACACCTGAACAAGATTATTCCTCGTGCTATTCGCAACAAGGAATCTTTCGGTATTATTCTTATTGATGTAGATGAATTTAAAGCGTACAACGATACTTATGGACACAATGCAGGAGACGATGCCCTCGTTAATGTATCTGCCTGTATCGAAAAAGAGGCACGTGATGAAGACCTGGTCGTTCGTTATGGCGGAGAGGAATTTTTAGCCGTCGTTCCTGATACCAATATTGAAAAACTACAATCAGTCGCACAACGGATCTTTCACTCCATCAGGAGTAATACCAATGTCACCATTAGTGCAGGGCTGGCTGTTCATTCACCTGA
>JAADHQ010000118.1 GCA_013151795.1 Gammaproteobacteria bacterium
CAAGAGATCGAGCAACGCTGGTACCAAACCTGGGAAAACAACGATTATTTTAGTCCTTCCGGAGAAGGTAAACCCTATTGCGTGATGATTCCGCCTCCCAATGTCACTGGCAGTCTACATATGGGGCACGCCTTTCAGGACACGATCATGGATACCTTGATCCGTTACCACCGTATGTGCGGCGATAATACCTTATGGCAAGCGGGTACGGATCATGCCGGCATTGCCACGCAGATGGTCGTCGAGCGGTTGATGAATGCCGAGGGCAAAACCCGTCATGATGTGGGGCGTGAAGCCTTTATTAAAAAAATATGGGACTGGAAAGAGCAGTCGGGTGGGAAAATCACACAACAACTACGTCGCATGGGTTCTTCTCTCGACTGGTCACGTGAACGCTTCACCATGGATGACGGGCTGTCTGAAGCCGTTAAAGAGGTTTTTGTCAGCCTGCATGAAGAAGGGCTTATCTACCGCGGCAAACGACTGGTCAACTGGGACCCTGTGCTTCATACCGCTGTTTCTGATCTGGAAGTTATCTCGGAGGAAGAAAGCGGGCATCTCTGGCATCTGCGTTACCCTGTTAGTGATGGCAGTTTTATGATTGTTGCCACAACACGCCCCGAGACTATGTTGGGCGACTCGGCCGTGGCTGTACACCCTGATGATGAACGTTATAAACACCTTATTGGACAAACCATTACTCTGCCTCTGGTGGGACGTAAAATCCCGATTATTGCCGATGATTATGTTGACATGGAATTTGGCACCGGCTGTGTAAAAATTACCCCTGCACATGATTTCAATGACTATGAAATGGGCAAACGACACGACTTGCCATTGCATAATATTTTTACCATTGATGCCCGCATCAATGACGAAGCCCCGGAAAAATATCGCGGACAGGATCGCTACGAAGCGCGTGACATGATCATTCATGATCTGAAAGAAGCCGACTTACTGGAGCGCATTGATGACCATAAGCTGATGGTTCCCCGTGGTGACCGCTCTGGTGCTGTAGTCGAACCATTTCTGACAGATCAATGGTATGTAAAGATTGCACCACTGGCAGAACCGGCGATCAAGGCCGTTGAAAATGGTGACATTCGTTTTGTACCGGACAACTGGAAAAATACTTATTACGAATGGATGAATAATATTCAGGACTGGTGCATAAGCCGACAAATATGGTGGGGGCATCGCATCCCGGCCTGGTATGACCTTGAAGATAATATTTATGTTGGCAGAAACGAACAGGAAGTCCGTGAAAAAAACCAGCTGGCCGATGACGTTATCCTCAGACAGGATGAAGATGTTCTGGATACCTGGTTTTCATCCGCACTCTGGCCCTTCTCTACCCTCGGCTGGCCTGAAGACAATAAAGATGTTGATACCTTCTATCCAACCAGTGTACTGGTTACCGGTTTTGATATTATTTTCTTCTGGGTTGCACGTATGATTATGATGGGCCTCAAATTCAAGGGGCAGGTGCCTTTTAAAGAGGTCTATATTCACGGGTTGGTTCGTGATGCCGAAGGGCAGAAAATGTCCAAATCCAAAGGCAATGTTATTGACCCGATTGACATGATCGACGGCATCGACCTCGAGTCACTAGTCAAAAAACGTACCACGGGCATGATGCAACCACACCTTGCCGAACGCATAGAAAAAAGTACACGCAAGTCCATGCCCGATGGCATACCTGCATTTGGCACGGATGCTTTACGTTTTACTTTTGCCTCACTCGCAACCACTGGCAGGGATATCGTTCTGTCAATGGATCGTATCGAGGGGTATCGTAATTTCTGTAATAAAATATGGAATGCGGCGCGTTATGTACTCATGAATACGGAAGATCAGGATTGTGGCCAGAAAGGCGGTGACACTGAATTAAATATTGCTGACAAATGGATCATCAGTCGTCTGCAACACACCAGTCACTCTGTCAGAAAATCAATCGACAGCTATCGATTTGACCATGCTGCACAATCTATTTATGAGTTCACCTGGAATGAGTATTGCGACTGGTATCTGGAATTATCCAAACCGGTATTAAACAATGAAAAAAGTACAGAAGCCCAACTGCGCGGTACACGCCAGACTTTGATTTATGTACTGGAGTCACTATTAAGGCTTGCACACCCCATCATGCCCTTCATCACAGAAGAAATATGGCAACGTGTATCCAGCCTGGCCAATGTAACCGGCGACACCATTATGCTGCAAGCCTTCCCTGAAAAAGATGAAAGCAAGATTGATGCAAATGCGACTGAAGATATTCAATGGGTCATGGATTTTATCCTGGGTATTCGTAAAATACGTAGTGGAATGAATATCAAACCTGGCAAACCATTGCCTGTGTTAATACAAAATGCATCAAGCACTGATGAGCAACGCCTGAATACAACACAAGCCTATCTCAAATCATTGGCACGCGTTGAATCAATAACTATCCTGACCGATGAGCAAGCTCCTGAATCAGCCACCGCCCTGGTCGGGGAAATGAAAGTACTGATACCCATGGCTGGTCTGATTGATGTCGAGGAAGAAAAAGCACGACTCAACAAAGAAATAGACAAAACTGAAAAAGAGGTAGCGAGGCTATCGGGTAAACTTGCCAATGATAATTTCATCAGTCGCGCACCTGATGCCGTTGTTGAGAAGGAACGGGCAAAACTAAATGATGCCAATAGCACGTTACACAGTTTGAAAGAACAACTGCAACGCATCGAGGACATGTAAAACAAACACAGTCAAAACACCCGATACCCTGGATGATAGTTGTAGGAATGCATATCCAGATCGGGTCTTACTAAAGACTGCATAACGATCAGTGCAATATGCAGATAGCAATCATGCATAATAGTGCATTATGCATCTGTATTATAACATTCTGTCCCTAATATCAGTATAAGCATTTGATTTTATTGTATAATAAAATAAACGTCATTGTTTTATGCTAATAAACAAAAATAAATTTGACCAGACATGCAAAAAAACTTATCATTTTTCTGCAGTTTGCAATAGAATACGCAATTAGTTAAATAAGCAGGGTTAAAGCAAGATCATTTCTGACTTGTATTTTTGATTTTTCCTTTCTTTTTGAACAAATAAATATCCGTTTTCAGAGGCCGTAGCGCATGGCCTCTCTCCCTTGGGGGCTCACAAGCCCCCATTTTTTATGCCTGGTATATTTCAATACAAGCAAAAAAAAGGGGTCAGAAAAAATCAACGTGCATTCCTAAACACCTGCAAAACTCATTACAATGTTCACCACTGTCCAGATAGTCAGAATAAATAATACCGTCATAATGATGCCAACAATAATATAAGCTGCCGGACGACCTTTAGCGAAATCACGTTCATGATTCTTGCTACTCTGCACGCCAATCATCGCCGACATAACACTTAATACGACTTTAAATAAACTAACATCATCAGACTTGCTCATACTGACATATCCTGGAAACTAATAAATTAACCCGATTTTACAGGATAACAAGCTGACATGGTATACACAGAAATATATCAATCAGACTCCGCCTGATCAGACAGCTTTAAATTACCCGAAAACATATCTTGTACTTTTTGATAAAAAACCTGACAACAATAATGAAATAAAATCTTGTTCGCTATGACAATTTTGTTTCATCAACCAATTGTCTGCCTTTCTCTACATCAACCCGATACAAAAATAAACTGCCTGCAACAAATAATATAATAATTGATAACATAGCAACACGGTGACTGCCCGTTAAAACAACAATCAATCCGATCATTACAGGGCCAATCACTGCCGAAAATTTTCCAAGCATATTATAAAAACCAAAAAATTCAGCCGAACGGTCTGCAGGAATAATGCTGGCATAAAGTGAGCGACTCAAAGACTGTATTCCTCCCTGAACAAGACCAATCATGATCGCGAGCATATAAAACTCCCAAACCTCACTCAACTGGTACGCTAACAGAACAACAATTACATATATCACTAATGCTATTTGAATGCCGGTTTTTGCACCTAACCATTCACCCAGATAACCAAATGCAATTGCCGAAGGGAAGCCTATAAACTGGGTTAACAACAAAGCCATAATTAAATCAGAACTATCAAGACCCAGTGCAAGCCCATAGTCCACTGCCATACGAACAATTGTGTCAACCCCGTCGATGTACAACCAGTAAGCCAATAAAAAAGTAACAATAATTTTATACTGCCTGATACTTTTAAAGGTTTTAATTAACCTGATAAAACCCGAAAAAAGAACAGAACTACTGCTCAAATTAACCGATAATTTATCGGGCTCATGAACAAACAGAAAAACAGGTATTGAAAATACAGCCCACCATATTGCAACCAGTAAAAATGAAAACCGGATAGCATCGAGTGGACTTGTTAAGCCAATTAATTCGGGTGACCTAACCAGCCAAATACTGATTGCGAATAATATGCCGCCACCAATATACCCCATGGCATAACCAAACGCTGATACCCGATCAAGATTTTTTTTATCAGTCACTGTTAATAATAATGAATCAGAAACAAATACCCCTCCGGAAAACCCTATCGTCGCAACAATATAAAAAATAATTGCCAGCTGCCAATCATCTTGTACAACAAAAAATAAAGCCGCACACATCACTAATCCAAGGTAAGTAAAAAACAATAGAAAACGTTTTTTATTACCTGACTGATCAGCAATAGAACCAATAATTGGAGCAATAAGAACAATCACAAGGCTTGCTATCGAATTGGCAAGGCCAAGCTGATATGTACTTTCTTGTGACGTTAACGTTGTGGCCCAGTATTGCCTGAAATACACAGGGAAAAAACCTGCCATAATAACGGTTGCATAGGCAGAGTTGGCCCAGTCATACAAGGCCCAGGATATTATTTGTTTCTTGCTTGATTTATCATGCACTGGAAGAGTTCAGGATAGACTGCAACGCAACATAATTAACTTTACCGCTTGCCAGTATAGGTATCTTATCTATAACCTGTATTTTCTTAGGAACATACAACTCGCTCAAACCTTCGTGTTTAGCCCGCTTTTGCAGGTCTTTGCGTCTGGCATCTTCTTTTTCACTAAACAAAATAACCTGCTCACCCTTTTTAGGGTCTGGTCTGGTTAACACTGCGTGTAAGTAATCAGGCCAGGTATTTGCTACCATACTCTCGATCGCTGCCAGCGATATCATTTCACCACCTATCTTGGCAAATCTTTTTGCGCGACCACAGATAGTGATATAACCTTGATCATCTATACTGACTATATCGCCAGTATCATACCAACCATCACCACATTCCTCAGTAGAAGGCGGAACAACAACACCAGGATTATCAGGTAGAATATAACCTTTCATAATATTCGGGCCTTTGACCTGCAATCGTTTTCCAAACGATATGCCTTCTACATCAATTAATTGATATTCCATACCCGGCATAAAATGACCCACTGTTCCTCTTTTATAGGTCAACAAGGTATTGGCTGCTAAAACGGGTGAAGTTTCAGTAACGCCATAACCTTGTAAAATTCTGACCCCGAATTTCTCAAGCCATACTTTTTCCACTTGCTCGGTTAACGGCTCAGCACCCGCAAAAGCCAGTCTTATTTTATGAAAATCATATGGGTGTGCCTGCTGCGCATAACCTGCAAGAAATGTATTTGTTGCAAAAATAATAGTTGCATTAATTTCATAGGCTAACTCGGGTATTACTTTATAATGCAACGGTGACGGATACTGAAATAAACGAATCCCCAGAATAAGTGGCAACAACGTACCTGCTGTCAACCCAAATGAATGAAAAATAGGGAGAAAGTTAAGCAAAACATCTTTCGCACTAAAGTCGAGAGTGCTTGCAACCTGAATGGTATTTGACAAGAAGTTTTTATGGCTTAAAGCAACACCTTTGGGTAAACCTTCCGTTCCTGATGTAAAAATAATTACTGCAGTATCATCTGCACAAGGACAGGCAACCTGAGAATGGTAAAAGGTTGCTGCAATCCTTGATAAAAAATAAGCAACCAGCTTATTACTCCAGGTTAATTTTTCTGCAATATCTTCTACATATCTGATATCTTTTGTTTTACTGATTTCTGTAATTAATTCATCGAAACCACCTTCTTCAATAAATGCGTGCGAAGTATACACGCATTGAATATCGGCACTGTGAATACAACTCAATAATGCTTTCTTACCTGCCCCATAATTCAGCATCGCCGGGCATCGACCAACAACCTGTAATGCATAAATCATAATCGTTGCAATAATACTCGTAGGTAAAAACAGGCCCACAGGCTGATCAGAAATAGTCTCTTTTTTCAAATGCCTGCCTAACAGAATCGAGCGCATTACAATCTGCCCATAACCAAGTGGATTACGCCGATGGTCTTCAATGATTTTTCTTTTCCGGCCAAAATCTTTTGTCGCCTTCAATAATGATTGAAACAAGGTTAAATCACAGTCATACGATTGAAATTTAATCTCTCTCATTAATTCAGTTATATATTCAACCCCCGCATCTCTTCTGGCCTGACCTTTAATGCCTGACGGCAACTCCATGTGACGTGGCTCAAATACGGTTAATTTTATTTTAGGGAATAATTTCCGACGTAACATTCCCTTAAGGTTCGTAAAAAAACTGTATTGAGTGCCATCAATATAAACAGGTAATATTGTGGCCCCTGATTTCTCCGCTACGAACCCTGAGGATGGATAGATTTTCATTATGGAATTAGTATTAGTCATCCTTGCTTCAGGAAACATCAGTACTTTCTTATTTTTCCCAAGATAATCAATAAGTGTTTTCAATGACAAAGGATTAGAATATTCAACAGGAAAATATTGTAATATCCTTACAAATGGCTTTGCCCACCACCGGCCTGCATTTTTTTTATCTATCGCATAACAAATATCATCGGGCAAAAATAACTTGATCACCAGTGAATCCAGCAAGGATACATGGTTAGCAATAATCAGGACTTTCTCACCCGCCGCATGAAAATTCGACAACCCTCGAACTTCTACTCTGAAAAGCAGTTTTAATAATCCGCGTATTAATAACTTAAGCATATATTTGTATGACTTCTGCTTGAGAAGTCCCTATGACAACATTATGATTATTTTGATTTAATGCCTAGACTAGCAAGATAAATGCCTTTTGAAAACACCTGAATAACCAGCTTACCCGAGGATGGTCTACTTGATCTCAGTAGAGAAATACAAGCTGACGGTGCTACCTTCGCCTTCTTCGGAATTCACCGCTATATGCCCACCATTTGCGTGAATCGAGCCATGTACAACTGCCAGCCCCATACCTGCGCCATTACCTATTGCGCCTGTAGTAAAGAAAGGATCAAAAATCTTTGATATAACATCTTTAGACATACCTTTGCCGTTATCTTTTATATCAAGTTCAATATAATGACCTGAAAAAAGCTCATGACAAGATGCACATTCGATATTTTCACAATCATGCATTCTGGCACTTAAGATCAAATCTCCACGCCCATCCATCGCTTCACTGGAATTCATACATAAACTCACGATAATTTTCTGAAATTCCACGGCATCATAGCTAATATCAGACAAGCCATCGGCGCAGTCAAAATCCATACTAACTGTTTTCGGGAGTGCGGAAAAAAGTATTTTTTGCAATTCACCAAATAAATACTGAACAGACAATAATTGAGATGAATCACCCGTTTTATCCGATTTACTGAATGCTTCCATACTGGCAACAACATCTCTGGCTCGCTCACCAGAGAGCAGAATATTCTTAAGGTATGAGCCTATCTTGTCATATTCATTGTCTTCTATCATTTCCATACATAACTCTGAATAACCCATCATACTGGCCAACATGTTATTCAGGTCATGCGCCATACCGCCAGCCATTTTACTAATAGCCTGCATTTGCTGTGCCTGCATCATCCTTTCATGAATAACCTTCTCATTATTTGATGCAATAACCCGCTCGGTAATATCTAACAGATAATTCGACAGGTAACATAAGTCTCCATCCGAATGATACAAGCCATAACCTTTGTCAGAAACCCAATAAATTTCACCGTTCTGGTTGACTATCTGGTATTCAAGGTCATAAGGGCAGCCCTTTTCTATTGCATCTTTAATAGCGGTTATTACGCGGTCTCTGTCCGAAGCAACTATCTGCGCCCCATAGGATACCCGGTCTCCATAGAGGTAATCATCTCTACTGTACCCGGTAATACCCTCTATCTGGTGACTTGCATCCAACACGTACAAATCATTACTCATCTGCATTCTGCACACAGCCCCAGGCATGCTATCAATCAGGTTACAATAATAATCTTCATTTTTATTTAATACCGAGCCTTCATTATCATTCTTTCTATCTTCTATATAATGTGTAATCATCTGCAAAACAACTTGCAAATCCTGATCCAGATCAGCTGCGTACGCCGTATTTGTATTGGCAAGTAATATCATTCCTGCCATACCCTGTTTTCCCTTCAGCGGGATGGCTATCATATTTTTTAGTTCAGGATGATCAATAGGCCAGCCTGAGATCTCAGGACTGGATGAATCAATTATTTCAAGGCGTCGTATTCCCTTTAATCGCACCAACCCGAATAAACTATCCGGTTTTCTAAAGTTAATACCTTGCTTCAACAGCTCACTAAAACGATTCCTTTCTCTCAGATCCCAGGATCTGTCCTCAATGGCATGCACATGAAGATAAGGAAATGCCATATCCTCAAACAACACTTCACCAATAAATCCGTATTGGCTCTGGGTTAATGTAAGAATTTCATCTAAAGCCACATGATAAAAATCACCTGCATCCGCTGTAGCGTGTAATTTATTTTCCATTATACGCTTCAAGGCCGTTATAACCTTGTTATCAAAACTCATGATTTCATCCATATGTGCGCTCATGGTGATTCCAGATTGCGACCAGTTAATTGAAGATTAATTTGAAAAATTTTCACAAAAACCAAGCGGATGAAAATAATCCTATGCAGCCAGTATATCTTTTACCCTTGACCTCAGATCCGACATTGTAAAAGGTTTTTTGAGTATAGACTGCGCACCTAACAATTCTGCAACAGCAAGATAATCAAACCTGCCATTAATACCACCACCACCCGATATAGCCAGTATTTTAGTCTTGGGGGCAATTTCCCTAACCCTCATTATTAAATCTATTCCTGTCGTTTCAGGCATTACCATATCAGTAATAACAAGATCATGAGGTGATTCTTTAAAAAAAGATAACGCCTTATCTGCCGATAAACTCGAAGTTATTTCATAACCCTCCGACTCAAGCATATCCTTGATCATATCGCATACGGGCTGCTCATCATCTACTACTAGTATTGAATTCATAATATCATTTGAGCATTTAAAACAGCTCAATATCTCCTTCATCTATCGAACCTTGTTCAACTGTTTTATCACTCTGGAAAGACTTTGTTCGTATTTGAGACGAAATATTGCTATTCAGTTCCTTTGCCTTTATTGATAAAGCTTCTGCATTCACTGCTTCACCGGAAACACAATAACTTATAAAATCAGACATACCCGCAACAGAAGTACCAATCGCGCCAATGCGATCTTCCATCTGTGCAACAAGTTGCTTTACCATATCCTCAAACTGCAATGCGCGTACAGCCATATTAACGTCATTATTAACAACACTTGATATTTCTGTTACTTCTTTTAATGTTTTAGTGACAAACTTGTTAATGTCTTCATACCCACCCAGTATTTCCGCAAATCTGTCTTTGGAATTAAGATTTAACGCTATATCACCCGATGCCAGACTACCCACAATAGCGCTGGCTTCACCTATAGATGTTTCTATTGCCTGGTACTCAGCTCTGATCTCTTCACTAAACTGGTTACTTCTTTTGGACAGGTTTCTTACCTCATCAGCCACTACCGCGAAACCTCGACCAGCTTCACCTGCACGTGCCGCTTCTATTGCAGCATTAAGTGCCAGTAAATTCGTTTGCCCACTGATACCTTCAATTTCACCCAGCAAACCTTCAACTGTAGAAATGTTATGGCGTATACTATTCATTGAACCAACCATTTTCATACTGCCATCACTGGTTGATTTTAAACTATCTGTCATACTCTGAAGACTCCACAGCTTCGTTTGTCGCAGTGCTATTCCCATCGTTATCCATTGATGATTGCGCAACACGTAAAATCATATCCCGTAGAATCTCTTCTTCCCTGCGTGTATTATTCTCAAGGCCATTAAAACTGGACATTAGGGTTTCTGCTGCATCAACAATCATTGTCCTGACCTGATCCAGCTCTGTCTGAAAATGCTGAAATTGCTCTTGCAGGTCTGAATTGATTCCTATTGTAATATTTTGCACTTCAGAAATTGCAGCAGCATCTTTCTCACTCCTGACCTGCAACAAATCATCTTGTTTTCGCTTACCCTGATATGCAGGGTATAACCACGCTGCCGCCACAACAATAAGGGATACAATGATGTACTCGCCCAACCATAAAGAATAAGCCGTTAGTAGTATTAAAAAACCAATGGATGAGAAATATGGTTTGATCCAGTCGTAGCCGTCCTCACTGGCATTCTTATTATCCTGATGTCCTTTACTCATGTTCAATATACCCCAAACTCTACAATGTGCGCAGAAATAACCTTACTGGTTGTAGTTAATTACTACCTGTTCCAGCAGACTTTATGTTGCTTACTTTGTATTCTGTTCGGCCGTTTAAAGACTTTACTTTAGCGGAAAATTAAAAAAATCAGGGGTATTTTAAAATCATTTTTTTATTGAAAAAAAACGAAATAATATTAGCTATATCTTTATGTTTTATAAGGGTATTTTAGAATTAACACTATTTAACAATCTAAGGATTTTTTTGTGCAAAAAATGCCGAATCTACGATTGGATTCCATGCTCACGAGTTGCATGAAATTCTATTTCTGGCCACCGTTCAATTATTAAATCAAGATTGACTCTTGACGGGGCAATATAAGCCAGACTGCCCCCGCTATCAATTGAAAGGTTTTCAGTTACTTTATTACGAAATTCGAGTAGTTTTTTCTCATCATCAGATGTCACCCAGCGTGCAGTGACAACATTAACGTTTTCAAATACACATTCAACGTTATATTCCTGCTTTAGCCTGAATGCAACAACATCAAACTGCAACACTCCCACCGCCCCGATAATTAAATCATTTTTATTGATGGGCCTGAATAGTTGAGACGCTCCTTCTTCACATAATTCAATCAAGCCTTTTTTCAGCGCTTTCATCCTTAGTGGATCTTTTAGAATCACACGTCGAAATAGCTCCGGTGCAAAATTAGGGATACCTTTAAACTGCAGTTCTTCCCCCTGGGTAAAGGTATCTCCAATCTGAATTGTGCCATGATTATGCAAACCAATAATATCACCCGCATAGGCCTCATCCAGTTGACCGCGCTCATCAGCAAGAAATGTAATTGCATTACTGATTTTAATATCTTTTGCGATTCTGACATGTCGTAATTTCATGCCATTGGTAAACGTGCCAGAACAAATACGCATAAAAGCAATACGATCTCTATGTTGCGGGTCCATATTAGCCTGTATCTTGAATACAAAACCGCTCATCTCATTTTCATTTGCCAACACTTCTCGATTAATGGTCTGTCTGCTCTGGGGAGCCGGAGCATAGTCTGCAAATGCTTCGAGTAATTCCTGTACACCAAAATTATTGATCGCCGATCCAAAAAAAACCGGTGTTAATTCACCAGCGAGATAATCTTCCTTGTTAAATTCATAGCTGGCACCCTGAACAAGTTCTATCTCATCACGTAAATCCTGCGCTTCCTGCTGCCCGAAGATTTCATCAAGGCGCGGATTTTCAAGGCCTTCTATTATCTCCCCTTCCTGAATCTTGCCTCCATGAGTCGCAGTATATAAATGTACCTTATTTTCCTTAAGATTAAATACTCCCTTGAAATTCTTACCCATGCCGATAGGCCAGGTGATCGGTGCACATTTAATTTTTAAAATATCTTCAACTTCATCAAGTAACTCAATTGGATCCCGACCTTCACGATCCAGTTTATTGATAAAAGTAATAATAGGCGTTGTACGTAAACGGCACACTCCCATTAATTTAATTGTTCGGTCTTCTACTCCTTTTGCACAATCAATAACCATCAGCGCTGAATCCACTGCTGTTAACGTACGATAAGTATCTTCCGAGAAATCTTCGTGACCAGGGGTGTCCAGCAGGTTCATGATTTTTCCATTAAACGGAAACTGCATGACCGATGATGTAATAGAAATACCACGATCTTTTTCCATCTGCATCCAGTCAGACGTGGCATGTCTGTCAGATTTACGGCCTTTAACTGTCCCCGACTGCTGAATGGCACGCCCAAACAATAACAGCTTTTCTGTCAGGGTAGTTTTACCCGCATCGGGGTGAGAAATAATCGCAAACGTACGGCGATTTTCTATGGCTTCGAGCATGGACATAATCAATGATTCTTGGTAAATAAATAGCGTATCTTACAGCAGATAACGTTATATTTCAGACTTAAATTATTTTTTAACGCAAAGGCGCGAAGACGCAAAGAACGCAAAGGTCTTTTTTATTGTAAGCTGATCATTCCAGGCAATATAGTGCAGTGGTATTATATAAAGATGGATTAAAAATATTTATAACTTTGCGTCCTTTGCGTCTTTGCGTTGAATCTCTTGATGTTGCTCAGATACGCAAATGTGGCCATGCACACTAAATTTCATACTTACAAATTCAAAGCCAAGATCAATGCATCTTCCCTGCCATTCTTACCTGGATAATAATTTATACGCGTACCTACTTCACAAAAACCAATATCATGATATAAACCTATTGCAACCTTATTGGATGGCCTGACTTCAAGCAAAATAATCTCTGCTCCTAATCTTCTTGCAGATGAAATTAAATGATCAACAAGCATTCGACCCCATCCTTCGCCTTGTGAGTCAGGATGAACACAAATATTTAAAATATGCGCTTCACCTACTGCTTCTGACATCACAGCGTAACCCTGAACAACATCATCCTGTTCAAGTACATGGCAATAATATCCAACGCGGAGACAGTCTTTGAAAATACCGATGGTCCAGGGGTGTGTATATGCATTTTTTTCTATGCGCAGAATTTCTGCAAGATCACCGTCTTTCATTAACCTTAATGCCATCTGCCCTGATTCAAGTATGGCGCTCATTCGTTTTTGCCTTTGCTTACATTCGCCAATACGAATTTCAGATCTTCCCACGCCTTGCGTTTTTCTAATGGGTTCTTTAGAAGATAAGCAGGATGATACGTGACCAATACAGGGATACTTAACCCCTGCACCTGATGCAACTGACCTCTCAGATCACCTAATTTAGTTGAAGACTTCAATAAACTTTGCGCGGCCACTCGCCCCAACGCAACAACCAGCTCAGGCGCAACTAGCGTTATTTGCCTGTGCAAATAGGATTCACAGCTGTTTATTTCTTTTGTTTCAGGATCTCGATTATTTGGAGGTCTGCATTTAAGAATATTGGTTATATAAACATGCTCTCGCTTGAAACCGATTGCTAATAGCATCTGATTCAATAACTGGCCAGCCTGACCTATGAAAGGCTCTCCCTGCCTGTCTTCTTCAGCCCCTGGCGCCTCACCAATCAACATCACTTTTGCATTCTGGTCACCAGCACCAAATACAGGATAGATACGACTTTCATGCAAATGGCAATTTTCACAAGACTCAACCTTTGATTGTAATTCCGACCAGCCAAGCCCTGAATAATCATGCTTGATATCTACTACAGGTTCTTCGCCCATCAACGATTCTGGCTCTATATCACCTGTTTTTACTGCAACAGAACCAGCTTCATCAATCTCAGGCAACCAGCGACTCTCCCATAACTGGATACCCATGGCCTGAAGATATTGTTGTCGTGTCGATTCCTGCATTCTATTGCCTTTGCTAAACATCACCGGATTGAGGGTGTTCCCGATCACGCGGCCGTGTAATTTTGTTCAGTGCGTTAATATAAGCCTTAACAGATGCCACAACAATATCTGTGTCCGAACCCTGGCCATTAACAATATGACCCGCTTGTTCGAGCCTGACAGTCACTTCACCCTGGGAATCCGTTCCACTGGTGATACTGTTTACCGAGTACAATTGTAATTCAGTCTGACTCTTGACGATCGCCTCAATTGCTTTATAAGAAGCATCAACCGGGCCACCACCTGTTGCGGAACTGCTGTGTTCCTTGCCTTCCATGCTTAAGGTAATAGTAGACGAGGGCGTTTCGCCTGTCTCGGAACAAACCTTCAATGCAACCAGCTTGTAAACTTCATTTTCCGACTCAAGCCTGCTCTCTGTCACCAATGCCTGCAGATCTTCATCAAAGATTTCATGTTTTTTATCTGCCAATGCCTTGAATCGGGCAAAGGCGTCATTAAGATCTTCTTCAGAAGAAAACTCTACGCCTAATTCGGCCATACGTGTTTTAAACGCATTACGTCCTGAATGTTTACCCATTACCATGCGATTAGCTGACCAGCCTACATCTTCAGCTCGCATAATTTCATAGGTCTCACGACTCTTGAGTACGCCATCCTGATGAATGCCCGACTCATGTGCAAATGCATTAATACCAACAATCGATTTATTAGGCTGAACAGGAAAACCGGTAATATTCGATACCAGACGCGAGCAGGTTACAATCTGGGTCGCATCCAGATCTGTGTCACAACTAAACATATCCTGACGGGTACGTATCGCCATGACGACTTCTTCCAAAGCCGCGTTACCTGCACGTTCTCCTAAACCATTAATAGTACACTCTACCTGCCGCGCGCCATTCAATACGGCCAACAAGGAATTAGAAACGGCCAAACCAAGGTCATTATGGCAATGCACAGAAAAAACTGCCTTGTCAGAATTAGGTACTCTCTCTATTAATTGTTTGATCAAATCGCCAAACTGATGAGGGAGGTTATAACCCACCGTATCCGGAATATTCACCGTTGTCGCACCTGCATCAATGACGGCTTCCAATACCCTGCATAAAAAATCAATATCAGACCGACCTGCATCTTCAGGTGAAAATTCAACATCATCGGTATACTGTCTGGCGCGTTTTACTGCCCTGACAGCCTGTTCGACAACCTGATCAGGTTCCATTCGCAATTTCATTTTCATGTGAATAGGCGATGTAGCAATAAACGTATGAATCCGTGAAGCATTTGCAGGCTTTAAAGCCTCACCTGCACGATCTATATCCTTATCCAGCGCACGAGCCAGTCCACAGATTATGCTGTCCTTGATGGTTTCTGCCACACTGTGTACGGCTTCGAAATCACCCGGACTGGCAATCGGGAAGCCAGCCTCAATAACATCAACTTTCATGCGTTCAAGTGCCTTGGCGATACGCACCTTTTCATCACTTGTCATGGAAGCGCCGGGGCTTTGCTCTCCATCACGTAAAGTCGTATCAAAAATAATGAGTTTGTCTTGGTTGCTCATGTTTATCACTCC
>JAADHQ010000110.1 GCA_013151795.1 Gammaproteobacteria bacterium
CCCATTTGTTCACGTAATACCTGATAGAGTCTCGAATCATAACCACCCACAAGAATATGATTAGCAATTTCAAATGCAGGTTGTAACCTGTCGTTATAAGCTACTGCTGGCATAATCCATAACAGGTGTTTTTGTTCTGTCGATATATCGAGGTGTTTTGTTGTCTGGGTATATTCAGGTGCGGGGTGGTCAGACGAAGGGGGTGTTACAGGTTTCGAGATGCCATCACATATGTTGCATATCTCTTCATGATTAATATTACCCGTTGCAACTACACACAATTGACTATTGCCCGATATCTGGAGCAGATAGTCGTGCATTATTCTGGAGCTGGCTCCTTGTAAGGATTGTCCACTACCCAAGATCTGTCTGCCAATATTATCGTTAAACCATACCTGTTCAGTTCCAAAATCCTCCAAAGCTTCCTCGGGGTCATCACCCAGCATGGCGAGTTCCTGTAGAACCACGTCACGTTCAGTTTCAAAGTCATCTTGATTAAAATCTGAATCAAATAACATTTCTATTAGAAGTGATAGTAGATTTATAGTGTGATGATGTGGAACCAGGCCATGGAATGCGGTTATTTCACGACCCGTTTCGGCGTTGACGTGACCGCCCATAACCTCAAACCGAGATGAAAGCTGATGGCCGGTATGGGACCTGGTCTGTTTAAAAACCAGATGTTCGAGAAAATGTGCATAACCATGCTCATTATCTGACTCATAACGAGTTCCGTTTGAAAGCCACACGCCGATTGATGCTGTTAATAAGTCGGGATTATGATGCGTAATGACCGTTATGCCATTGTTCAGGGTCGTTAAATTGTTCATATGTTATGTGATAGCCGTTATCGTAATAGTTTCTGATCATCTGGAGAGAAAAGGATGAGTTAGTCCATTTAAAAGGAATCATAACTTATCATTGCTGTCCCGTTTAATAATACCGGTTACTATTGAAAGCTCGTTATCATAAGTGTTGTGAACGTTAGCGGTTAACCTGGACATGAACCCGGCATAGCCAAATCAAGACACGCAAAAGATGCCATCCATGGCCGCTCGGCTGCCGCATCCCTGCGTCAGACGGTCTTTATATTTGGCTATGCCGGGTTCATGTCCTCACATTGTCGTGTCTTTTAAGTAGTTAACGGGACAGTAATGATAACTTATATTGATTATGGAGGATTAACTGGCAATTATAATGCGATGATTCAGTTGTTTTCCAGCGCACTAATTTTACACATATCCAGCGCACTACTGCACAATTATGGTGCATAAGATAATGAATTAATATAACAAAAGCGCAATAAACAGGCTTATAGTATTGTTTTTATTGAATATATTAATTTTGGCACGCCTAATGCAAATACACATAACATATGATGTCAGGTAAGTGTGTTTTACGGCACATTAAATAGAACATCAGGATTTTTTTATCTGTTTTTGCTACTGGAGAATAAAATATGAAAACAATGTTACGACCAATCGTTTTAGCTACAGCTGTTGCCCTGACCGCCCCGATGGTGGCACAGGCTGACTTTTCAGCTAATGTTGCTGCTACCTCAAACTACATCTTCCGTGGTGTAACACAGACTAACGATGCAGCAGCCGTATCGGGTGGTGTGGATTATTCAAATGCCTCAGGTTTTTATGCAGGTACATGGATATCAAATGTCGATTTTGGTGCGCCAGCTAATCAGTATGAGCAAGACTGGTATGCGGGTTACGGATTCAAGGCTGGTGGTATAGATCTGGATGCAGGTGTGATTAAGTACACCTATCCTGTTCGAAATATCTCAGGTGATCTTACAGAGGTATATCTGAATGCCAGTATGAACAACTTTAAAGCAGGTTTTGCCTATACAGTGAGCAAAGATGCTGCGGGGCCTGATAATGATTTATATATCTATGCAGGCGCAGACTTTGAAGTGAAGAAAGATGTAACGATTGGTGTACTTATCGGTGATTATGATTTTGATGCTGGCAGTGCTTCAGATTATACCCATTTCCAGATTAGCTTAAGTAAAGGTGATTTCACCCTGGCGCTGGATAAAAATAATACTGATACAACGGTATGGGGAGCAGGTTCAGATGACCCTCGCTTTTCTGTCGCGTGGTCTAAAGACTTTGATCTTTAATCGCAGTATTATTTTGTAAATAAAAAACCCGGATTCCTTAATGGATTCCGGGTTTTTTTGTGCGCGATGATTGGGAGTTGCGAGACTGAACTATGCAGGTAATTTTATGATGAACGTTGAACTCTCACCATACACGCTTGAGACACTGATATCTCCCCCCATTAATTGACAAAAGCGTTGGCTGATGACCAGCCCCAGACCGGTGCCGCCAAATTCCCTGGTCGTGGTAGAGTCAGCCTGAGAAAATTCACTAAAGAGTTGCGGGATCTGTTCGTCAGTGATGCCGATGCCTGTATCAGTGACCTTGAAGTGGTTCCACAGCTTACCGTGATCCTCCTCTTGATAAATTTCCAGTTTGACCTTGCCGTTATTGGTAAATTTGCATGCATTACTTAACAGATTATAGATTGCTTGTTTCAGGCGAATTTTGTCTGCTGAAATAGTTAAGATATCGTTGGTGCTTACTTGTGACAGCTCATTATTATTTTGTTTTGCAAGTGGCGCAATGGTAACCATTATTTCATCAATTAGCTGCGACAAGTCTACAGGCGCTATACAAATTTCCATTTTCCCGGCTTCAATTTTAGAAAGGTCAAGAATGTCACTGATCAGCGATAATAAATGTTTTCCCGAGTCATGGATCTTGCCAAGATCGGTAGCCATTTCATGGTTGCTATTTTCCATAGCATCATCATGTAACATCTCACTGTAGCCAATAATGGCATTTAGCGGGGTGCGTAATTCATGACTCATGTTTGCCAGGAATGCACTTTTAGCTCGTGTTGCTTCAAGTGCATGATCTCGCGCAAGTTCAAGTTCTGATTCATAACGTTTACGAGCAGAAATATCTCGAATTATGCAAACGATATTACTGCTGTGGTTGTACTCATCCTGTATTTTATAAGCAGTGATTGAAATCGGGGTGATATGTCCATCCTTGGTAATTAAAGTGCTTTCAATACCTTTAACTTCGATATCGGAATTAAGCATATTGTGAACATTTCTCCAGTCATTCGGGTTGGTGAAGAATAAAGAAATATTTGATCCAATAAGTGCTGCTGGATCATATGAAAACTGGGTGACTGATGGACTGACATTAACAATAGTATTAAAAATATTCATTTCAATAAATGCATCGGGGATTGAATTGAAAATAGAACGGAAACTTGCTTCACTTTCCCGTAATGCCAGTTCAGATTTTTTACGTTCAGCAATATCACGCAAGATTCCCTGTACAGCAACAGGTTCGCCTGATTCATTAAAGACCAGTTTGGTGCTGCAAGAGGTTGGTTTAAGTTCACCATCTTTGGTTACCAGCATAATTTCATAGTCATTTACAAAACCATTTTGTTGCAAGGCTTCAACGAGTCCTACCCGCTGCTGTGGGTCCGCATAAACTGCCGAAGCAGGTTTGCCAACAAGTTCTTCAGGGGTGTAACCATAATGGCCTATAACGGATGGGCTAAGAAGTGTTATGTTGCCATTCATATCTGCTTCGTAATATGTGTCCTGAAAAGATTCAAATATACGTCGGAATCTTTGCTCGCTGGATATTAATGCTTTTTCAGAAGATTTACGTGTTGTAATATCACGCAGCGTACCTTCTATAGCAGTAATATGGTTATTGTCATCTTTAATGGCATTAAGGTTTAGTGAGCAAGTTACTGTTGATTCATCTTTATGCTTATAATCTATTTCATAATCTGCAAGATAACCATCGTTGGAAAATTTTTCAAGCATGAGTTGGCTTGTGTCAGAGTTGAGATAAAATTCTTCAGCGTTGTGGCCGATCATTTCCTCCGGGGCGTAACCTAACATTTTATGACATGAAGGGCTGATGAATTTGATAATGTTGTCTTCAGCGCGAAAATAAACATCCTGGATAGATTCAAAAATACGTCTGAAACGTTGTTCATTGGTTTTAAGTATTTTTTCATGTTCCTTGCGAGAACGTATGTTTCGTGCGATCCCTTCGATGCCGGACATTTTTCCGTTGTCATCAACTAATATATTCGCAGATACCGAGAATGGTATATGAGTATTGTTCTTATGTTGCAGTATTATTTCATGATCATTTACGTGTCCATTGGTGACCATAATATGCATGAGTTCATTGCGTTGTTTTGGATAGACAAACAGGCCAATAATTTTCGTGCCAATTAATTCAATTTCTTTATAGCCTAAATGTTTATATAAAGATGGGCTGATTAAATCAATATTACCTTCAACGTCAAGATGGTAATAGATGTCATCAATTGTATCGAAAATTTTACGAAATTTATTTTCACTTTGGAGTGTATCAAATTCAGATTGCTTCTGGTTATCTATATTGCGAATAATACCTTGAATTGATGTTGGTTTTTTATCAACAAAAATTATGTGACTGGTGATCTCTATCCACATTTTGATATTATTTTTATTATGTATCTGGATCTCGTAAGTGCTGTTCTTTTTGTCACCATTTATTTTTTGCTGAATATTTTTTTGAATAGCGGGGATAAAATGAGGCTCTATAAGATCATTTACATTAAGTTGCAGAAATTCTGCCTGGGAATAACCGATGCTGTTAGCGCCAGCCTCGCTTATTTTAGTAAAGTTTCCTTCAAGATCATGTTCGTAGACAACATCGTTTAAATGCTCTCTCAGGTTTTGAAAAGACTGGGTCGCCAGCTTTTCTTTTTCGTTAACGTGAGTGAGCTCTGTCTTGTCTGTAATAACAGCCGTGGTATAGGTAATATCATCGAATGACTCATTGTGTTTCAGTATTTGCCACAGGGTGTGAAGATTTTCACCCTGCTTGTTCTGTGATAAAAAGTTTGTTTGCTTTATATTTGTACTGTTATTGATTACCGGGAATAAGGCTGATTCGTGGTTTTTTTCGAGAGACAGAATTTTTGTCAGTTTCTGGTTAATGGCTTCATCTGCTGTATATCCAAATAATTTTTCGGCAGCAGAATTCCAGAATTTGATAACATGGTGTGTATCCCATGCAATAATCGCCAGTGGGAAATGAGGCGCAACATTTAACAGAAACAAGTCAGAATTTAACGTTCGATTTTTATCTGGCTGGTTCATTACTTCTCACTGTAGAAAATGACGTATAAATTGATAATTATCAATACCGCTGCGAGGATACCGGTTGACTTACAATTACTCACCTTTACCTGATGTGAAAGGGGGTTTAATGAGTTTTCATTTGTGTTATGTTGCACAATGGCCATAAAGTAATATAGTCCTGAATCAATAGCAGTATTTCATTAAATACTAACTTGATTTTTTTATTGCGTTAAGTTTGAATCTAATAGTATTTATCTGTATTTTAATGTAAAAACTTTAGTGAAACCTTGTGTTTATCAGCGAAAAGAAGAGAAATATGAAAAAAAAGATTTTATTACAGACATTACTCTCTGCATCCCTATTGGCAACTATAGCACCCGTTACTGCAATAGAGATCGACTACAATGGTATTACTGGTAACTTTGATACGACCGTGTCCTGGGGAGCAGCTCAGCGGATTCAATCCAGAAACCCTGCAATCATAGCAAATTCAGCCGGAGGGACATCTTTTTCGGCTAACACGGATGACGGTAATAAAAATTATAATAAAGGATTAATATCAAATGTATTCAAAGTAACCAATGATATTGATGTTGATTACAAAAATTTTGGTGCCTTTGTTCGTAGTAGTTATTTCTATGATTTTTTTAACAGGGATAAAAAGAATCTGTCGCCGGTAGCTCAAGATAAAGTGGGTAGCGATGGTGTATTGCTGGATGCTTATATAAGGGGCAGTTTTGAAGTAGCGGGCAGACCACTCGACGTCCGGTTAGGCAAGCAGGTGGTCAGTTGGGGTGAGAGTACATTTATTCAAAATTCCATTAATGCCATTAACCCAATTAACGCAATAAAAATACGTGTTCCCGGTGCTGAATTGAGAGAAGCATTGGTTCCAATCCCTATGATATGGGCTTCACAGGAATTAAGTGACACATTGTCAGTTGAAGCACTCTATATGACAAGTTTTGAACACACAGAGATAGACCCCAAAGGCGCGTATTTCAGCACCAATGATTTTGCCAGTGACGGAGGCCAGTTTGTTACAACGGGTTTTGGCTTTGTGCCTGATGTGATATGCGCTAACCCTGCCATCAGTCCTGCAACCTATGCCCAACGCTGTATCCCCCGTGCGGCAGATAATGACGCGAAACAAAGTGGGCAGTTCGGGGTTGCATTAAGATGGTTAGCGGAAGATTTAAACGATACTGAATTTGGTTTCTACTATCTTAACTATCACAGTCGTCTTCCAATAATCAGTGGTGTTGCAGTTTCAACAATAGGTGTTGGAGTAACCGGCCGGTATTTCATTGAGTACCCTGAAGACATTCAATTATTCGGTGTGAGTTTTAATACAATGCTGGAGAAATCCGGTGTAGCCGTGCAGGGTGAATTGTCGTACCGGAAAGACGCACCTGTACAGATAGATGATGTTGAAATTCTGTTTGGTGCTTTACGAATTGATCAGGCTCCCGGATTAGGCGGCTTGCCATTTCAGTTAAGAGGCTTTGCAGCAGGTGATATTGTTTCAGGTTATCGTAGTCTGGACATCATGCAATATCAGATGACAGGAACAAAGTTATTTGGTGCGAGTAATCCATTTAATGCAGATCAACTGGTTTTATTGGGTGAGGCAGGAGTAACACATGTACTTAACATGCCGGATAAATCTGTACTGAGATTCGATGGGCCAGGCTCATCGTTGCCAGGTAATGCTATTATAGCGGGCGCACTTGTTCCAACCGGCCCTTCTCCTATTGGTGGCTTTGCAGATGCAACATCCTGGGGCTACAGGCTGGTAGCGAGGCTTGATTATAATTCAGTGGGTAACAACGGAGTTAATTTATCACCGCGAATTGTTTTCAAACATGACGTTCGCGGGACATCACCGGGGCCAGGGGGTAACTTTATCGAAGGCCGTAAGGCACTAACACTCGGTCTTGGCGCAACCTATCTAAATGAGTGGCAGTTTGATGCAAGTTATACAAATTATTTTGGTGGCGGGCTGTTTAATTTAATTAGTGACCGTGATTTTGTTGCTATAAGTGCGAAGTATTCTTTTTAAGGATTTATTTATGAGATTCAGTACGTATATAATAAGCGGCGCAGTAGGCTGCATACTAGGGGCATCAGTTGTTAACGCAGCGGTTACTGCAGATCAGGCTGACAGACTTGGAAAGGACCTGACGCCAATGGGGGCAATCAAGGCAGGCAATGCAGATGGTGGCATTCCAGCATGGACAGGCGGCATAACAAAGGCACCAGCGGGTTATCAGGCAGGCAAACATTACGTTGACCCGTTTTCAGCTGATACAATTAAATTTACCATTGATGCTGCAAACATGGATCAATACAAGGATAAACTGAGTGAAGGCCAGCAGGCCATGATGAAAAAATATTCATCATTCAAACTTAATATTTACCCTACTCATCGAAGTGCTTCTTACCCTGAAAAGATTTATAACGCTACCAAGGCTAACGCGACAACAGGAAAGCTGGTTGATAATGGTAATGGTATCGCTGATGCGATCATAGGGGTTCCGTTCCCGATACCTGCTAATGGTTTAGAGGTAATCTGGAATCACATTGTCCGTTACCGTGGTAATGCCGTTCAGCGTTGGATAAACCAGGCAGCAGTAACCTCCAGTGGAAATTATGCGCTGGTAAAACTGGTTGATGAATTTGTATTTCAGTATGTAAAAGACGGAGTAACACTAGCTGATCTTGATAATATACTGCTTTATTTCAAGCAGGCGATAAAGGCACCGGCAAGACTTGCAGGTAGCGTTTTACTGGTACACGAGACATTTAATCAGGTAAAAGAACCAAGGCGGGCATGGGTTTACAATCCTGGGCAGCGACGCGTTAGACGAGCTCCCAATATTTCATATGATAATCCCGGAACTGCATCGGATGGATTACGAACCAGTGATGATTTCGATATGTTTAATGGCGCTCCAGACCTCTATAGCTGGAAGCTGGTAGGCAAGAAGGAATTTTATGTTCCGTATAATAGTTACAACCTGAATTCAGACAAGCATCAATACAGTGATGTATTAAAAGTAAGTCATATAAACTCTGATCTGTCGCGTTATGAACTGCACCGTGTTTGGGTGGTGGAAGCCAAATTGAAAGAAGGCGCACGCCATATTTATGCCAGACGTGTTTTCTATATAGATGAAGATAGCTGGCAAATATTAATGATTGATAAATACGATAACAGGGGTCAAATCTGGCGAGTAGCCGAGGGGCACGTTATAAATTACTACGATCAACCACTTTTGTGGACAACACTTGAAGTACAGTATGATCTGCAATCATCACGCTATCTTGTGCTTGGCCTGAATAATCAGGAGAAAATGTATGATTTCAGTATTAAGCGTAAAAAGTCCGATTATACTCCTTCATCCTTAAGAAGGGCTGGGCGTCGTTAAAATAGTAAATCGTGCTGATATGCGCGTTTTCAGAAAAAATATTTTAACAGTAACAACAGGCTTAATGGGCCTGTTGTTACTGACCAGTTCAGGCTTGATATTCAGTCAGGCTTCACCAGAATTATCAGAACCTTTTAAACTTGCTTCCAAAAGTTTATTGCTGGATATAACCCCGGTTGGCCAGTCATTGATTGCCGTAGGTGAGCGTGGACATGTTCTTCGATCACCGGATTGCGGCGCATCCTGGCAACAGATCATTGTGCCTACTCGAGTGACACTTAATGCAGTTTTTTTTCTTAATGAAAAAACAGGTTGGGCTGTAGGACATGACAGCGTAATTTTAAAAACAACGGATAGCGGGACAAGTTGGCGACAAGTATATGTAGACATAAAAGCTGAACAACCCCTGTTTGATGTGTTATTTCTTAACGAAAATAATGGTTTTGCTGTTGGTGCTTACGGGGCATTTTTAAAAACGAATGATGGTGGCATATCATGGAATGCATCGACAATTTATGGCGAAGACGATTTCCATCTCTATAGTATCAGTTATTCAAAAGACAAAGAGTTATTGGTAACGGGTGAGGCTGGTTCAGTTTATTTGTCAAATGATCAAGGAGAAAACTGGGAAAAAATCAAATCTCCATATGAGGGGACATTTTTTGGTCATCAATTTCTTGCTGATGGAAAATTAATTGTGTTTGGCATGCGTGGCCACATATATAGTAGTGATGATCTGGGGCAGAGCTGGATCAAAATAAATTCGACTGTAAACACATCACTGGAAAACTCAATAGTCATGGCTGATGGAACTATATATGTAGTTGGCGCAAGTGGCGTTGTACTGAAAAGCAGTGATAACGGAAAGACATTTATCAGGATACCTCAAGCAAATAAAAACCATCTGGTTGCCGCGATTCAATGTGATAAGGAAATCCTGTCAGTTGGAGAAAAAGGTGTGTTACAGGTGAGTCAATGAGCGATAAGCAATTAAACTGTGCTCGTATAGCTGAAGCAATTTTCCGGCATCGTGTATGGGTGCTGGTAATATTCTCTATATTGACAGTAATGCTGATAGTCTCGGCAACAAATGTTCGCATTGATGCCGGATTTAAAAAGCTGTTACCCGCCAAACATGAGTACATGCAAACCTTCTTTGAATACCAGAAAGATTTTGGTGGAGCAAACAGAATTATTATTGCTATTTCTGTAAAAGAAGGCAGCATATTTACGAAAGAATTTTTTGATACTCTTAAAGCAGCAACGGATGAAGTATTTTTCATACCGGGCATAGAACGATCCTCGGTTACTTCATTATTTACACCCAATACGCGCTTTGTCGAAGTGGTAGAAGGAGGGTTTGCCGGGGGTAATATTATACCAGCCGGCTTTGTTGCGAATGATAAATGGTTTGAAATAGTCAAAGCTAATATTTTAAAGTCTGGAAAGTTAGGGAGGATAGTATCCACAGATTTTAAAAGCGCCATGATCAGCGCTAACCTGCTTGCAACAAGTGGAGAGGCAGGAGAAAAAATTGACTACATAGGGCTTGCTAACAGACTGGAGGAATTAAGACAAAAATTCCAGAGAGATAATGTAGAGATCCAGGTGATCGGGTTTGCAAAATTAATCGGGGATGTGGTTGAGGGTTTAACAGATGTAGGATTGTTTTTTATCATTACACTCCTGCTGACAGCATTGCTGATTTATATTTATACACGTTCCTTCAAGCTGACATTATTACCCATGGCGTGCTCGCTGATTGCAGTTATATGGCAACTTGGATTATTGCCTATTATTGGTTATGGCATTGACCCTATGTCTATTCTGGTTCCTTTCCTGGTGTTTGCTATAGGAATCAGTCATGGCATTCAGATGGTTAACGCGGTGCGTGTCGAAGCAAGTCGCCATAATGATTCAAAGAAAGGGGCAATTATTGCTTTTCAGCAATTACTGGTTCCGGGTGGGGTGGCGTTAATCAGTGACACCCTGGGATTTATGACTATATTGCTGATAGATATTGGAATCATTCGTGAAATGGCAATTGCCGCCAGTGTTGGTATAGCGGTTATTCTTTTAACTAATTTAATATTGTTACCCGTATTGCTGTCCTACTCACCGGTTAGTTGTTTTTCCAAGACACGTGTTGGGCGATATGATGCTATATGGAAAAGACTGGCAGATGTATTTACGTATAAAAACTCTATTAGAATTGTAATTGGTGCTTTGGTTATATTATTTGCTGGATTATGGCAGGCTTCATCATTAAAAATTGGTGATCTTGAGGCGGGCGCACCTGAGCTTCATAAAGATTCCCGTTATAATCGCGATATAGAAAAAATAACAAGCCAGTATGCCATTGGTGTGGATGCATTGACCATTATTGCGGAATCTGAAAGCGGTGCTTGTACCCAGTATTCTGTGATGGAAGAGATTGATCGTTTTGCATGGCATATGCAGAATGTTGAGGGCGTGCAGTCTGTTATCAGTCTTCCACAAGTAGCAAAAATAGTAAATTCAGGGTTGGAACGAAGGCAGCTTGAAATGGAGCGTATTATCCAGAAACCAATATGTACTGGCTCAATCGGTTACGCCTTTTGATACCAGTACCGGGTTGCTGAATTCAGATTGTGGCGTGATGGCAGTGTATATTTTCACGAAAGATCATAAGGCTGAAACGATTTCAGTTATCGTTGATGAGGTTAAAAAATATCAGGCAGAGCAAAGTAACCCTAAAGTAAAATTCAGGCTGGCAAGTGGTAATGTAGGTGTGATGGCAGCGACCAATGAGGCGGTCTCCGAGGCACAGTTGCCGATGT
>JAADHQ010000049.1 GCA_013151795.1 Gammaproteobacteria bacterium
TAGATATGTCAAAAAAAGCAAAAAATACGGGTCTTAATGACAGGGCGCAACACCTGTTAAAGGTATTGGTTAATCATTATATTGATGATGGATTGCCTGTGGGCTCTAAAACACTTGCTCAGGTAGCCCGGCTGGATGTCAGCCCTGCGACCATACGGAATATCATGTCACAGCTTGAAGATCTGGGGTTTATTGAATCGCCTCATACCTCGGCAGGACGTGTTCCTACCGTTCAGGGCTACCGTTTTTTTGTTGATAGTCTGGTGGACTCTCAGCCGGTTGCACAACAAAAATTGCTCGATGAGCTGCAGGAGCAACTGGAAACCAATACTAACGCACATGAATTGGCTGTTAGTGTCTCTGAGTTCCTGTCGAGCGTTACCAAGCTTGCAGGTGTGGTTACCTTGCCTAAGGTTCAGCAGATTACCCTTAGCCAGATAGAGTTCATCCCGCTTGCAGACAGAAAAGTATTAGCCATTCTTGTCACCAGTGATGATGAAGTGCAAAATCGCATCCTTAATATGCAGCGTGATTTCAAGCTGGAAGAATTGCAACTGTTATCTGGTTATTTTAATGAGCAATTTTCCGGCGTAGAGATGGCACAGGTTCGCAAGATGCTGGTTAATCAGATGCGTTCTGATAAGGATGATATGAATCAGGTAATGAATGTGGCCATGGAAATGGCTGATACTTTGTTAAAAGATGATCAGGGCGAAGAAGAATATATTCTCGCTGGCCGGTCAAACCTGATGGGAACTGACAAACTCAGCAATGTTGATAAGCTGAAACAGCTATTTGATGCATTTAATCAAAAGCAGGAAGTGTTGAATTTGCTTGACCAATGCGTGAATACTGAGGGCGTACAAATTTTTATTGGCAGGAGTCCGGTTATAAAATCTTTGATGATTGTAGCGTTGTGAGCTCGTCTTATTCTATTGATGGACAGTCTCTGGGTGTATTAGGTGTGATAGGCCCGACGCGGATGCAGTACGACAGAATTATCCCGATAGTAGATGTGACAGCAAAAGTTCTGGGTGCAGTCTTGAATTCGAGATCGTAACCCATATATTTATGAAGGATTCCTGTTCAGTGGTGATTCGCTGTTTTGGTGTTCATTAAAAATTTACAATTTTATCAGGCATTGGACTGATAGGATAAAAGTTAATAAAATACATTAAGTTTGTGGAGAAAGTACATGTCTGAAAATGAAAAACAGACCGAAGAAAATGAAGAATTACAATCTGATGATGGAATAACCCCAGAATCTTCTGGAGAAAATGAGGAGGCTACTGCACCAGAAGATGTACATCTCTTGCTGGAAGATGCACGTAACAAGGCGGACGAGCACTGGAACGAGTTGTTGCGTTTACAGGCAGAAAGTGAAAATCAACGCAAGCGCCATGCGCGAGATCTTGAAAATGCGCATAAATTCGGCATGGAAAAATTTATTCAGGATGTGCTTCCCGTTTGGGATAGCCTGGCCATGGGCATGACTGCAGCAAGAGCAGATAATGTTAATGTCGGGAGTGTTATTGAAGGCATGGAGCTGACTCTCAAAATGATGTCAGATACCATGAAGAAATTTAACCTTGAGGAAATTGATCCGCAAGGCGAGCCATTCGACCCGGAAATGCACCAGGCCATGTCGATGCTTGAATCAGCAGATGTTGCGCCGAATACGGTTATTAATGTCTTTCAGAAAGGTTACAGATTGAACGGCAGGTTGATTCGCCCTGCTATGGTTGTTGTTTCCAAAGCGGCGGCGGGTGAACAAGATAAAAAAGAACAGGATACCGCAAGTAAAATTGATGATCAGGCTTGAAAATTCAAAGAATAGCCCCATCTTTTGCAGTAATAGAGAAGTAAATTAAACAAAATTTTTAAGTATTTGATTATTGGAGACTTTTATCATGGGTAAAATTATCGGCATTGACCTGGGGACCACAAATTCATGTGTAGCTGTAATGGACGGCGGTACTTCCAAGGTTATAGAAAATAGCGAAGGAGATCGCACCACACCATCTGTTGTTGCCTTTGCCGGTGATGATGAAGTGTTGGTCGGTCAGTCCGCTAAACGTCAGGCAGTCACAAACCCTGAAAATACCTTATACGCTGTTAAACGGCTTATTGGTCGTAAATTTACAGATAAGGAAGTACAGAAAGATATTGATCTGGTTCCTTACAAGATTATCAAGGCAGAAAATGGTGACGCCTGGGTAGAAGCGGTGGGTAACAAGATGGCAGCACCTGAAATCGCAGCCCGTATTTTGCAGAAAATGAAAAAGACGGCTGAAGACTATCTGGGTGAAACGGTGACAGAAGCGGTTATTACTGTCCCTGCCTATTTTAATGACTCCCAGCGCCAGGCAACTAAAGACGCAGGTAAAATCGCCGGTCTGGATGTGAAACGAATCATTAATGAGCCAACAGCAGCTGCACTGGCTTTTGGCATGGATAAAAAAGAAGGTGATCGTACCCTGGCAGTGTATGACCTTGGTGGCGGTACCTTTGATATATCTATTATTGAAATCAATGAAATCGATGGTGAGCATCAGATTGAAGTACTGTCTACGAACGGGGATACATTCCTGGGCGGAGAAGACTTTGATCAACGCCTGATTGATTATCTGGTTGACGAGTTCAAGAAAGATCAGGGTATTAATCTTAAAAATGACCCAATGGCATTGCAGCGCCTTAAAGAAGGGGCAGAAAAAGCCAAGATCGAATTGTCATCCAGTCAGCAGACTGATATCAATTTGCCATTTATTACTGCCGATGCCTCTGGCCCCAAGCACCTGAATATCAAGATTACACGTGCGAAGCTGGAATCACTTGTCGAAGAACTGGTTCAGCGTACGGTTGGCCCATTAAAGTCAGCATTATCTGATGCGGGGCTAAGTACTTCGGAAATTAATGATGTAATTCTTGTTGGTGGCCAAACCCGTATGCCATTAGTGCAACAGGTAGTGCAGGATTTCTTTGGTAAAGAACCACGTAAAGACGTTAATCCCGATGAAGCGGTTGCAGTAGGCGCTGCCATTCAGGGTGGTGTGTTAGGCGGAGATGTTAAAGATGTATTGTTGCTTGATGTTACGCCATTATCACTTGGTATCGAAACCATGGGCGGCGTCATGACCAAGTTGATCGAAAAAAATACAACGATTCCGACCAAGGCCAATCAGATATTTTCTACGGCGGATGATAATCAGTCTGCCGTTACGGTACATGTACTGCAAGGTGAACGTGATCAGGCTTCAGCGAATAAATCACTCGGTCGTTTCGATTTGTCAGATATCCCGCCTGCAGCACGCGGCATTCCCCAGATCGAAGTAACGTTGGACATTGATGCTAATGGTATCCTGAATGTATCGGCAAAAGACAAGGCTACCGGTAAAGAACAATCGATAATCATCAAGGCGTCCAGCGGACTGTCTGATGAAGAAGTCGAACGTATGGTACAGGATGCAGAAGCGCATGCTGATGAAGATAAAAAGTTCCATGAAATGGTTGAGGTCAGAAATCAGGCCGATACCCTCATTCATGCAACGAACAAGTCTTTGACAGAGTTTGCTGATAAGATGGAAGACGGCGAGAAAGAAACCATTGAAACGGCAATTAGCGAATTGCAGGAAGCCATGAAGGGCGACGATAAAGATGATATTGAAGCCAAAACAAAAACACTGGGAGAAGCAGCTGGTAAATTAGCTGAACGTGCATATGCACAGCAGTCTGAGTCTGGTGATCAGCCTGGAGCTGAAGAAGCAACAGCAGATGCCGGTGGCGATGATGTTGTTGATGCCGAGTTTGAAGAGGTTAAAGACGACAAATAAGCCAGCGAGTTAAAGTTGGTATATCCAGTGGCAGCTTGCAGATTATTCTGTAAGCTGCCATCTGCGTATATGGAATATAAAAACAGGGTAGAGAATACAGAGTGAGAGCTCTTTACAAATAGCGAAAATATTATGTCTAAACGTGATTATTACGAAGTGCTGGGTGTTGCCAAAAATGTTAGTGATGCTGATTTGAAGAAGTCATTCAAACGCATGGCAATGAAACATCATCCGGATCGTAATCAGGATAATAAAGCCCAGTCCGAAGAAAAATTCAAGGAAGCCAAAGAGGCTTATGATGTGTTGTCTGATGCACAAAAACGTGCGGCCTATGACCAGTTCGGGCATGCCGGAGTAGACCCTTCCATGGGTGGCGGTGGTGGTGGCGCACAGGGCGCGGGTAATTTCAGTGATATTTTTGGTGATGTATTCAGTGATATCTTTGGCGGTGGAGGTGGTGGCCGAGGAGGCAACCGTGCTTATCGTGGCGCTGATTTGCGTTATAAGCTCGACCTTGATCTGGAAGAAGCCGTTGCAGGTACAACCGTAAAAATTCGTGTTCCGGTTATGTCAGCATGTGAAACCTGTGGGGGTAGTGGCGCTAAAAAAGGTACAACACCAAAGACCTGTACTACCTGCGGTGGACAGGGTCAGGTGCGAATGCAGCAGGGTTTTTTCTCGGTACAGCAAACCTGTCCGCGGTGTCATGGTAACGGCAAGATGATTTCCGATCCCTGTGCCAAGTGTAAAGGTGCCGGTAGAGTTCAGGAAACAAAAACGTTATCTGTAAAAGTTCCCCCGGGAGTAGATACAGGAAACAGAATTCGTTTGTCTGGTGAAGGTGAGGCGGGTGAGTTCGGTGGCCCTCCGGGTGACTTATATGTAGAGACACATGTACGGGAACATGCGATCTTTCACCGTGAAGACAGTAATCTGTATTGTGAAATGCCAATCAGCTTTATTACCGCAACCCTGGGTGGTGAGTTGGAAGTACCTACGCTGGATGGCAAGGTGAAACTTAAAGTCCCGGCCGAGACTCAAAGTGGCAAGATGTTCAGGTTGCGCGGTAAAGGCGTCAAATCTGTTCAGGGTGGCCCCAGAGGTGATTTATTGTGCAGAGTGGAAGTAGAGACACCTGTCAACCTGACATCAGCACAAAAGGATTTGCTGAGAGAATTTGAAAAAACACTGATTGAAAATCAAGACAAACATAATCCACGCTCCGAGTCATGGCTTGGTGGTGTGAAAAAATTCTTTGATGGCGTGAAGTTTTAAACATATTATAGTAGTAAGAAGTTTTTAGCAGGACGATAGAATTATTGTGGGAAGCGACCCATGGTCGCGATTATTTTTAAATCACGACCATGGGTCGCTTCCCACATAAACATATACTATTTAAAGTGAGAGCCAAATGATACAAATCGCAATAGCGGGTGCTGCTGGCCGTATGGGTAGAGCGCTGATTGATGCTTGTCACAATACAGACGGAATGTCTGTAACGGCAGCCGTTGAGTTTCCGGGTAGTAGTTTATTGGGAGCAGACGCTGGAGAGCTGGCTGGTATCGGTAACATCGGGGTAGCTCTGGTAGGTGATCTTGCCAAGGTCACTGATGATTTTGATGTCCTGATAGACTTTACCCGTCCTGAGGTAACAGAAGCCAACCTGAGATTTTGTGCTGAAGCAGGCAAACGAATCGTGATTGGTACTACTGGACTGACCGATGAACAGAAATTTCTCATCGACGTTACCGCGAAAAAAACAGCTGTATTATTTGCTCCAAACATGAGCGTAGGCGTTAATCTTTGTTTTAAATTACTGAATATTGCAGCACGAGTGATGGGAAATGATGTTGATATAGAGATCATAGAAGCGCATCACAGACATAAAGTTGATGCTCCGTCTGGAACCGCATTACGAATGGGTGAGGTTGTAGCTGATGCACTGGGTCGTAATTTAAAAGAATGCGCAGTTTATGGGCGAGAAGGCCAAACGGGTGAAAGAGATAGTCAAACCATCGGATTTGAAACCATTCGCGCCGGCGATATAGTTGGTGAGCATACCGTTATGTTTGCTGATCTGGGCGAACGCGTAGAAATCACACACAAAGCGAGCAGCCGTATGAATTTTGCCAAAGGTGCAGTGCGAGCGGTGGCGTTTCTTATGGAGAATGAAACAGGGTTGTTTGATATGCAGGATGTGCTTGGGTTGCGCTAATTTTAATTTTTTTAACGCAAAGGCGCAAAGATGCAGAGGTTCGCAAAGGTAGTAATTAGTATGAGTGCACTGCCTTTCCATGCCATGAATTTTTAACGGGTATATCAGTAAGTTTGTAGTATAAACAAAAAACTTTGCGTCCTCTGCGTTTTTGCGCCTTTGCGTTAAAATATTATGCCTGGGTAAGTACGTATATCTGATGGCTTTATCAGGCTCTATTAAAAAATATTTACATTTTTGTGTCGATCGGCCTTTAAACCTGCCTCACTTTTCAGTAGAATAAGTCACCTGCACACTGGTTAGCTCGAAATAGCCGCCAGTGTCGAATGCGGGGAGGCGCCATAACGGTTCCTCCTTTTTTGTGCGCGTCTGTTTATTTGGAGGTTCCTTTGCGAAAGCAAGCCCTGTTAGCTCTTGAAGATGGTAGTCTGTTTTGGGGGCAATCTATTGGTATTGACGGGCAGACGACTGGTGAAGTGGTGTTTAATACCGCATTAACGGGTTATCAGGAAATTATCAGCGACCCTTCTTATTGTAATCAAATAGTTACATTAACCTATCCGCATATTGGTAATGTTGGCACCAACGATGATGATGATGAATCTTCACGTATCGTTGCCAGTGGACTGGTTGTGCGTGATGTTCCGCTGATAGCCAGTAACTGGCGAAGTGAAAAAACACTGGAAGAATACCTCAAGGCAAATAATGTAGTGAGTATTGCGGGTATTGATACCCGGCGTCTGACACGGATTTTGCGTAAGAAAGGAGCGCAAGGCGGCTGTATTGTTGCAGGCGATAATATCGATGCAGATGCAGCATTGGCCACGGCAAAGGGTTTCCCTGGTTTGAAGGGAATGGATCTTGCCAAAGACGTCACTACAGATAAGCCATATGAATGGGTTCAGGGTAGCTGGACGCTGGAGGGTGGCTTGCCAGAGGCGCCACACCCTATAGATGAGGCATTGCCATATCACGTTGTTGCCTATGACTATGGTGTTAAGCGAAATATTCTAAGAATGCTGGTCGATCGCGGTTGCCGCGTTACGGTAGTGCCAGCACAAATGCCAGCGGCCGAGCTGATGGAATTAAAACCGGATGGAATCTTTCTGTCCAATGGCCCGGGAGATCCGGAGCCTTGTGATTATGCTATTAAATCCATTCAGGAGCTGAGCAAAACAGGTGTACCCATGTTTGGTATATGTCTGGGGCATCAATTATTGTCTCTGGCCAGTGGAGCCAAAACCATCAAGATGAAATTCGGCCATCATGGTGCTAATCATCCCGTACAGGATCTGGACACAAAGGTCGTCATGATCAGTAGTCAGAATCATGGTTTTGCTGTGGACGAAGACAGCTTGCCTGATAACCTGACGGCAACACATCGTTCCTTGTTTGATGGTTCATTGCAGGGTGTTCACCGCACGGATATACCCGCATTCAGTTTTCAGGGGCATCCCGAAGCCAGCCCGGGGCCACATGATGTCGCTCCATTGTTTGACCATTTTATCGAGCTGATAGAATCAAAACGTAAAGACCAGGTTTAAGATAACGCCATGCCAAAAAGAACCGACATAAAGAGTGTACTGATTATTGGAGCAGGGCCTATCGTTATAGGCCAGGCCTGCGAGTTTGATTACTCCGGCGCGCAAGCCTGCAAGTCTCTACGAGAAGAGGGTTACAAGGTTATCCTCGTTAATTCAAACCCGGCGACGATAATGACCGACCCGGAAACAGCCGACGTGGTTTATATAGAACCGATCAACTGGCAAACAGTCGCAAAGATAATTGAAAAAGAACGCCCGGATGTTCTATTGCCGACTATGGGCGGTCAAACTGCATTAAATTGTGCGCTTGATCTTGATCGAGAAGGGGTGCTGGAAAAATACAATATTGAAATGATCGGTGCCGATAAGGATGCCATCGATAAAGCAGAAGACCGTGATCGTTTTCGTAAGGCGATGTTGAAAATTGGTCTTGATATGCCGCGTTCATCTATTGCACATAGTCTGGAAGAAGCACACCAGGTTCAGGCACAAATAGGCTTTCCGACAGTTATTCGCCCTTCGTTTACCATGGGCGGCAGTGGCGGTGGTATCGCTTATAACCGTGAAGAATTTATTGAAATATGCGAGCGTGGGTTAGATCTTTCACCCACAAAAGAATTACTGATAGAAGAATCCATAGCCGGCTGGAAAGAGTACGAAATGGAAGTGGTTCGTGATCGTAATGATAATTGCATTATTATCTGTTCGATTGAAAATCTTGATCCGATGGGAATTCACACCGGTGACTCTATTACCGTCGCACCTGCCCAAACACTAACAGATAAAGAATACCAGATTATGCGTAACGCCTCGTTGAAAGTGTTACGTGAAATCGGCGTTGAAACCGGTGGTTCAAACGTGCAGTTTGCCATTGACCCGGAAAGTGGACGAATGATCATCATCGAGATGAATCCGCGTGTTTCACGCTCGTCTGCACTGGCATCAAAGGCAACCGGTTTTCCTATCGCAAAAGTGGCTGCAAAACTGGCAGTCGGTTTTACACTGGATGAATTGAAAAATGATATTACGGGTGGGGCAACACCGGCATCGTTTGAGCCCAGTATTGATTACGTCGTAACCAAGATTCCTCGTTTCACGTTTGAAAAATTCCCGAAAGCCGATGGCCGTTTAACTACGCAAATGAAATCAGTAGGCGAAGTTATGGCGATTGGCCGTACTTTTCAAGAGTCCATGCAAAAGGCCTTGCGAGGGCTGGAAGTCGGTGTTGATGGTTTTGATGAAAAAATAGACATTACTTCTGATGATGCAGAATCAATATTACGTCGTGAGTTACAAGTCCCGGGTGCAGAACGTATCTGGTACCTTGCAGACGCCATACGTTTTGGTATGTCACGTGAAAAGATTTTTGAACTGACAAAAATTGATCCGTGGTTTCTTGTGCAGATAGAAGAACTCATTTTGCTGGAAGATGAGATCAGGCAGCAAGGTGTTAATTCGCTTGTGAAAGATCGCCTCTTCCAATTAAAACAAAAAGGTTTTTCTGATCGTCGCCTGGCAACAATACTGAAAACAACCGAAGATGATATTCGTGCTATCCGACATAAGCTGGATATTCGTCCAGTCTACAAGCGGGTTGATACCTGTGCTGCCGAGTTTGCTTCGAGCACAGCTTATCAATATTCAACTTATGAAGAGGAATGCGAAGCAAACCCTTCAGATCGTGACAAGATTATTGTATTGGGTGGCGGGCCTAACCGGATTGGTCAGGGTATTGAGTTTGATTATTGTTGCGTACATGCCGTTTTGGCCATGCGCGAAGATGGTTACGAAACCATTATGATCAATTGTAACCCGGAAACAGTTTCAACAGACTATGACACATCAGATCGTCTGTATTTTGAACCATTAACACTTGAAGACGTGCTTGAAGTTATAGAAAAAGAAAAACCGAAAGGCGTCATTGTTCAGTATGGTGGGCAAACGCCACTAAAACTGGCTCGTGCACTTGAAGCGGCAGGTGCGCCTATTATAGGTACAACACCTGATTCAATCGACATGGCTGAAGACAGGGAACGCTTTCAGAAAATGGTGCAGGAACTAGGCATGTTGCAGCCATTAAATCGTACGGCACGTACTGAAGAAGAAGCGATAGTGCTGGCCAGGGAAATTGGTTATCCCCTGGTGGTCAGGCCATCTTATGTTCTGGGTGGTCGCGCAATGGAAATAGTCCATTCAGAAGATGACCTTGCGCGTTATATGCGTGAGGCCGTGCAGGTATCCAATGAATCACCCGTATTACTTGATCATTTCCTTGATAACGCTGTAGAGGTTGATGTTGATGCTATTTGTGATGGTGAAGATGTCATGATAGGTGGCATCATGGAACATATCGAACAGGCCGGTGTTCATTCAGGTGATTCGGCGTGTTCATTGCCGCCGTATACATTAAGTCAGGACATTCAGGATGAACTTCGCAAACAAATGACCGACATGGCACATAGCTTGAAAGTTGTGGGTTTGATGAATGCGCAATTTGCGATTCAGGATGGCAAGGTTTATATCATTGAGGTTAATCCTCGTGCATCACGTACTGTTCCATTTGTTTCAAAAGTGACAGGCGTTCAGTTGGCAAAAGTCGCTGCCCGTTGCATGGTTGGAAAGACCTTGAAATCGCAGAACATGACCAAAGAAATTATTCCGCCTTATTTTGCCGTTAAAGAAGCCGTTTTCCCATTCATTAAGTTTCCGGGCGTCGATCCTTTGCTGGGGCCGGAGATGAAATCAACTGGTGAGGTTATGGGTGTCGGTAGAACATTTGGAGAAGCCTTTGGTAAGGCACAGGCTGGTGCCGGAGTCGATTTACCCACAAAAGGAAAAGCGTTTGTCAGTGTACGTGAACGTGATAAAGATTCAGTTATAGATATTGCCAGACAGTTGGATGAACTGGGTTTTGATCTGGTGGCAACAGGCGGTACAGCCAGAGTCATCGAGGCAGCAGGCATTGATGTTACAACGGTATTTAAAGTAAATGAAGGCCGTCCTCATATTGTCGATGCGATTAAAAATGATGAAATAAGTT
>JAADHQ010000137.1 GCA_013151795.1 Gammaproteobacteria bacterium
AGACGTACAGATCCAGGCAATCCGGCACAATGTCCGGTGTGGCAGTTGCATGAGGTCTACTCAAATGATGAAGTGCGTAAATGGGTGCATGAAGGATGTACAACTGCAGGTATCGGTTGTGTAGATTGTAAGCAGCCGGTCATTGATGCCGTGTTAACGGAGCTGGCACCAATACGCGAAAGGGCAAATCAATTTATTGAAGATCCAACGATGGTGCATGGTATTATTGCTGAAGGTTGTGAGGCAGCAAGGGATGTGGCTCGCGAGACGATGGAAGAAGTAAGAGAAGCAATGGGATTATCCTATAAAAATTAGCTAGTTAATAGATTATATTAAAGTTATTTATTAAGTAAAAATAAGCTGGACATTTATGACAGAGCAAGAAAAAAATAAATTGACCCTGGTTTCATCTAATGATGAACCTCAAAATGCTGAGGATCAAAAAGCAGATAAACCTTTGCAGTCAGAAATGCCCTTTGCCATTGTCCAGGGCGAGGCTGTCACTGACTTGCCGCAAGACCTCTATATTCCACCTGATGCCCTGGAAGTTTTTCTTGAGGCTTTTGAAGGGCCACTGGATTTACTTTTATATTTAATCAAACGTCAGAACCTGGATATTCTGGATATTCCACTCGCTGAAATAACCAGGCAATACATGGACTATATAGGCATGATGGAAGAGATGCGTATGGAGCTGGCAGCCGAGTATCTGGTAATGGCTGCCATGTTGGCAGAGATAAAATCAAGAATGTTATTGCCCAGGCCTGTAGAAGAAGACGCTGATGAAAATGATCCGCGTGCCGAGCTTGTCAGGCGTTTGCAGGAATATGAACGTTTCAAGCAAGCTGCAGTGGATATCGATAGATTGTCGCGATTAGGGCGTGAAGTACACCCCGTGAATGTTGAAACAGTTGAGCAGGCAGTGGTTAAAATACAGCCCGATGTTGACCTTAAAGAACTGCTTATAGCTTTTAAGGATGTATTACATCGCGCAGAAATGTTTTCACATCATCATATAGCAATGGAGCCATTGTCTGTTCGCGAGAGAATGTCAGCAATTCTCAGTAGCGTAGATGCTGACAGTTTCACGGCTTTTGTTTCATTGTTTGATGTGGAAGAAGGAAAAATGGGTGTGGTAGTCACTTTTCTGGCTATTCTTGAACTTATCAAGGAGTCATTGCTGGAGCTTGTACAGGCAGAACCCTTTAGCCCCATTCACGTAAAGGCGGTTGCCTCGAGTGAAAATAAACCCGTTTTGGTAGATGCTGAATCTAGCTAAACATAAACAATATTTCAGGATTTTACGTCAATGAGTGAAAAGTCATTAAAGTACATACTCGAAGGTGCGCTGCTAGCAGCAGGCCGACCGTTGTCTATCGATCAAATGCTTGCTTTGTTTCTGGATAGTGAGCAGCCAGGTCGTGATGATATACGCGTAGCCCTGGATGAATTGATAGAAGATTACAAAGACAGATCAATTGAACTAAAACAGGTTGCAAGCGGCTACCGGGTACAGGTTAAAGAAGATTATTCTGAATGGGTTTCCCGTCTCTGGTCTGAGCGTCCATCCCGATATTCTCGTGCATTACTGGAAACATTATCATTAATGGCATATCGACAACCGATTACGCGTGGTGAAATTGAAGACATACGGGGTGTGAGTGTTAGTTCATCTATTGTAAAAACATTACAGGAGAGAGAGTGGATAAAAGTTGTAGGATACCGTGATGTACCCGGCAAACCTGCAATGTACGCCACAACAAAAATCTTCCTGGATTATTTTGGCCTGAAATCACTGGATGATTTACCAACATTGGCTGAGTTGCGTGATATTGATAGCATTAATGCCGAACTCGATTTTGAAATACCAGCAGTACCTGCTGCCGAGAATAACCAGGAAAATGAACAGACAACAGAAGAAACCAATAATGAACTGACACAGGAAGTGACACCGGAAAAAATGGATATAAATGGAGAAGATGATGTTCCGGCAGAAGCCGAGGCCTGATACGCATTATGTCTGAACGTATTCAAAAAGTGCTTTCCCGATTGGGAGTGGGTTCACGTCGACAGATAGAAAGCTGGATACGTGAAGGCAAGATACAGATAAATAAAAAACCTGCCCAGCTCGGCGATCATATTGACATAACAGACCGTGTTTACGTAAGCGGTAAAAAAATTAACCTTGAAGATATGGCTTCAGTAGAGCGCAGGGTTATCATGTACTACAAAAATGAAGGTGAAATATGTAGTCGTAATGACCCTGAACATAAAGACTCTGTTTTTGATCACCTGCCTAAACTGGACAATGGTCGCTGGATATCAATAGGTCGACTCGACCTGAATACCTGTGGCTTATTATTATTCAGCACTGATGGTGAGCTTGCCAATCGTTTAATGCATCCCTCATTCGAGATAGAAAGAGAATATGCTTCACGTGTCCTGGGAGAGGTGCCGCAGCAAGCACTGGATAACATGTTGTCAGGCGTTGAATGCGAGGATGATATTCTAAAATTTGATACGATAACCGATGCTGGTGGTACTGGTGCAAATCACTGGTATCACGTTACATTACATCAGGGGCGTTATCGAGAAGTCCGGCGTTTATGGGAATCTCAGGATATAAAAGTCAGTCGATTAAAAAGGGTCAGGTATGGAACGATTAGCTTGCCCAGAACCTTGCGACAGGGAACATGGGAAGAGCTGAACATTAAACAGATTAATACCTTGCTGGATATTACGGGCATGGAAACAGTAAAGGAAAAGAAATTTTCACATCAAGAAAAAGCGCCAGGGAAAAATAGAACCCCGTCTCCTTACAATCGAAATAACAGCAGAAAAAAAACTAAAAAACGTCATTAAGTCTGACGTGTTCATCACTAGCAGGCCAGTCAGATGCAAGCCTCAAACAAAAAAATATCCCGGTTATATCTTGGCCTGTATAAAAATTATGGCCCGCAATCATGGTGGCCTGCCAATACATCATTTGAAGTAATGATAGGCGCAATACTGACACAAAACACAGCATGGACTAATGTTGAGAAAGCGATTGCTAATTTAAAACAGGCGAAAGCATTAAATTCAAGTGCGATTTTAAAACTCAGTGATGAAACACTTGCGAGCCTGATACGGCCATCGGGGTATTTTAATGTTAAAACTAAAAGGCTGAAGGCTCTCTGTCAATGGTATGAAAAACAGGGCGGGTTTAAAAATCTGGATAAGTTAAATACTGAAACCTTGCGTCATGAATTATTATCAGTGCATGGAGTTGGCCTGGAAACTGCAGATGATATTTTGTTATATGCATTTAAACGCCCGGTATTTGTTATCGATACCTATACAAGGCGTCTTTTCTCAAGGCTGGATTTTATAACAGGCAATGAAAAATATGATGTACTGAGAGAGATGGTTGAAGATGCATTGGAAAACAATACACAACACATGAATGAGTTTCATGCACTGATTGTCAAACATGCGAAAGATTTTTGTAAATCAAACCCTGATTGCAAACAATGTCCTGTATTAAAAAGATGTCATTATAATAGAAGGGAAGATATTTAATGAAAACAGTAGACAGGTTACGAAAAGAGTTTCAGGTCGATGCAATATCATTTTCTGAAACAAATGATGAAATTATTAATATAGAAGTTAATAATAAATACGCTAAAGCCTGTATTTGTTTACAGGGTGCTCAAATTCTGGATTGGACACCTGTAAATCAAAAGCCGGTAATCTGGATGTCAGCAGATGCTCTGTTCAGGAAAAATAAATCTGTTCGTGGCGGTGTTCCAGTGTGTTGGCCGTGGTTTGGAGACCATGTTTCAAACCCAGCATTTCCTGCGCATGGTTATGTGCGTAATAATACCTGGGAATTAAAAAAAACAGAAACACTACCCGATGGTTCAACCCGGCTGCTATTTATTTTTCCTGAGAACGATGAATTTAAAGCGTATTGGCCATATAAGATGAAAATAGAGCTGCATGTGACTATAGGTGAAAAACTTCAGATTGTATTAAAAACAGAAAATCTCTCGGACGGCGATGTTACATTAACTGAAGCACTACACACTTATTTTAATATCAGTCATATTAAAAACATCTCAGTAAATGGGCTGAATGGCTGTCAGTACCTTGATAAGTTAGATGGCTATTCCGTAAAAGAGCAGCAAGATAATATACTGGTCAAAGAAGAAGTTGACCGAATATATATCAACACGCCCGACGAGGTATGTATCTATGATAGTGGATATAAAAGGAATATATTAATAAATAAAAGCGAGAGCCTGTCTACCATAGTCTGGAATCCCTGGAAAGTTAAATCAGATTTAATGGGTGACATGGGCGATGATGGATACCTGGGGATGGTGTGTGTTGAAACTGCGAATGCTGCCAGTAATGCGGTTAATCTATCAGCAGGGCAGGTACATGAAATGTCAGTAGAGTATAAAGTTGAATGTTTATAAGCCATTAAAAATGTTGCATTGGCGATTGAAAATGCATGTTAATTAGAATTGTTTAATATTAAAGGAAAATGATAGTGCAGTTTAAACTTGAGAATAATGATTATATTGAGTTGAACAGCCTTTTAAAGGTTGCGGGTTTATGCGAAAGTGGAGGCAGGGCAAATCAATTAATAGTGTCTGGCAATGTATTGGTTAATGGTAAGACAGAAACCAGGAAACGATGCAAAATCAGACATGGGCAACAGGTTGAATTTGATGGCCAGCGTATTCAGGTTGAATAACTGATAATTTGAGAAGTCGTTCACATACTATTTGTCAGTATAATTCTAAAGATAAAAGAGATGGCAAAAATATTCTGGGTCGAAGACCAACTACATTGGATAGAGAAATTTCAGGACGTGTTGAAAAATGCAGATCTTGATGGTGTTCAAAATGAACTGCAAATATATAAATACAGCGAATCGGCTCGCCAGCAGATTGCATTAACCAAAAAAAATGAAGGGCCAGACATTGCTTTACTTGATGCAAAGATGAATGGCAACGATCAGGCAGGTTTTGCAGTATCAAAGGCATTGTTAGACAAATGGCCTGACCTTCCTATTATATTCTTTTCAGAACACAGTGGAACAGCAATTGAGAAAGAAGCTATATCGGAATATCAGGTAACCGATTTTATAGCCAAGCATCAAAAGAATATAGAGCAGGTACTATGTTGGCGTCTAAAAGCCTGTATAAGACAAAAAGCAATCAGTGCCGGGAACAATACGGTAAAAAAAGGCAGTATTCTGGTTAGCGGTGGCTTAAAAATGGACCTGGATACCTGGGAGGTATACTGGAATGGTGTCAGGCTAATGAACCCGGATAACCCTAAAAGGCCCCTGGCTCCAACACCCAGAAAGATCTTGCGTTGTCTTGTTGAGCGATCGCCCCGGCCAGTAACAACATGGCAAGTAGCAGAGTTTCTTGATGTTGAACCAGACGGCTATTCATATGCAACCTATAGACAGCATATAAAAACACTTCGACGATCTATCGATAAAGCAGACGGCGGACAAGGGCTATTTATAGAAGCATGCAAAAGTGGTTCAGGTATTAGTAATTGTGGAGACAAAGGTGCTTACAGTTGGAAAAAAATATAACAATAATATTCAGGTATCGTAATGGATAAAACAATTATCAAATTCCCCTGGTATGGCGTTGTATGTAGTTTGACCTACATCCTGTTGCTACTAATGCTGTCTGATCAGCATAGTGTTGAGATATTAGGGCAGTTTACTACTGATTTATTAAGCCAGGACCTTGTTAAATTATTCTTGTTCGGCGTGGTTCTAATTGCGTTTACGATGGATTATTTTCGCTGTAAAAAAGTAGGTGAAGAATTTGACGAGCGCCTTCAATCCAGAGAAGCGCAGCTGGATGAATTATTCAAAAGTAAGTATGCATTGCAAAATAAAGCGCATCGTTATTCAGGCCATGCCGATAAACTGAAATTATTTATCAGTGATAAATTACTCGAATACATTGAATACGATGAGAAATTTCTGCATTTTAAAAATATCGCTTCAGAAGTACGACATAACGGGGTTATTAGCTATGACCTCGTTACATCATTATTAAAAGAATCATTGGAAAAAATTGGTGATACTGACGAACGGATCAAGTACCAAAAAGCACTTAATAGTATGATTTATTTGTGGGATCTTCTGGATTTATCCACAACTGATAACATAGCCTTGTATATCGCCAATAAGCTATATGAATGCGAAGAATTGTATTATCGAAAAGTTTTGGACGATGAGCATGAGACACCCTTTGCACCGTCATTCCCGGTTAAGGATGTAATAATAAAGTCACTGGAAGGGTTTGTTCAGGATAATGAACTGTATTTATCTAATCTGGATAATAATAAGGAAGAGACTTACCGATACGATGATAACCAGATAAGAGCTTGTCTTGAAAATGCAGGTGATTTTTTTGGCAACGAGAATTATATCATCCTTGTTATGGAAAACCTGCTGAATAACGCGCTGTATTATTCTGATCAGAAAAAATATAAAAATCAGTACGCCAAGTTGTCATTAAGTCTGACAAGTCAGGGCGAGTTTGCGGTCATCAAGATTTATAATCCAGGCCCATTGGTGCCGGATGACGTAAAGGACAAGATTTACCAATTAGGGTTTTCGAGTAAACGCAGCAAGGGCAATCAGGGTAAAGGCCTTGGTTTGTATTTTGTGAAACAAATAGTTTCCGGTTATGAAGGTAATATTGATTTTAATAATATTACCAATAAGGAAAATAAATATATTATACGTGTTGAATGTAAAAGTGGAACAGTGGTTAATCAGATAATAGAGGTTGTCCAGAATCCAAACGGGAAGTTATCATGCAAAATGGATGATGAGGCCATCAATAAATCGTTCAGGTTCAACATTAAAGAATCAATTAAAGGCATCGAGATATCGCCACATAACAGTAAGCAAACCCATAGCTTTTATAAATTTAACGCTTCTGGTGAAACCACATTCCTTGATCCTGAATTAGAAGCCAGACCCACCTGGTTACTTTTTGTCAGAGAAAAATCTTCATCAGCAGAGATTACGTTTAAACCACTGGATACCACTGGCGTAGAGTTTGTGGTAGAAATACCAACTGCTGCCTCGCGCATGGAGTCGGATTATCATAATGATGATGTATCTTCGGATGAGTCGAAAGATTTATTTTTAGAGGATGATTATTAGGTTTTTTATATTAAATATTTTTTAACGCAGAGGCGCAAAGACGCAGAGGGCGCAAAGATTTTTTACAAAAAAACGCTCTATTATGCATACCTGTGTCTTTAAGCGCGAAGTGACGTTTCGCGACCATGGGTCGCTTCCCACAGTAGAACAATAATTCATTTAACATTAATGTTCTTATTTTGCGTCTTCTGCGACTTTGCGCCTCTGCGTTGCAAAAATTAAATAAATAAGATATCAATCACAATTTTATACCCAACAGTTAAGCCACTTAAATCAATCACTTAAAAAATATTTTATTTTCCCTGCCTTTTTTTCACAGTTTTTTTACAACTGCTTGATATAAATATAACAAGCGGATCAGCATTGTTTGCAGATCTATATATTTAATAATTGTAAAAAAGAGGTGATTTATGAATACATCAGAGTTGTTATTACTTTGGTCAGATAATCCGTCTGTTTCAGTAGTGGTATGGGCGGTCGTGATCATATTGGCTATGTATCTTGGCAGGCAATCAGGGCACCGGTTTATAGAGGCGATTACAGGGCTTCTGAATACTGCATTTAAAGTAACGTCAGACACGTTAACAAATTTAGAAGAGAATATTGTTAAACGTAATAAACAGGTTATTTTACATGAAGGCAGGCTATCGACAGAACGATTGATCGAACGTGAATTTCATCGTGTTAATACGTTGGTGTCTCTGGATCTTAGTGGTTACCCAGCTGTACAAAGGCAGATCACAGATACAATCAATAAAATTGAAGCTGATTATCAGTCATCAAATGAGACGCCACCATCACCCCCCGACTGGCTTGAAGCAGTTGATGCTATTTCGAAAGTGAAAGGTAATGGTGATAGTGCGGTTGATAAAATCCTGATAAATATACAGGAGTCAATTGAACAGTCTCATGAGGAAACGATGAATGAGTATCGCAAGAGCAGTCTCAACCGATTGCAGTATCTGAAAAAAATGCTGCCTTCCTGGCGCGACCTGTCTCAGACGATAACGGGCATGAGTAAATCAATCACTGATCTGAGTGAACGTGCTGAACACATAGATAAACATATGGACATGTATGAAAAAATCAGAGTAGAGGACGATAAGGTTGCAAATTTGTTAAGTTCATCTTCATTAACACAGTTCTTTATTTCTACACTGGTATTGGTTATTGCAATTTTAGGTGGTGTGATTAACTTTCAATTAATAGCATTACCGATGTCTGAAATGGTTGGTGGCACAACTGAAATTGCGGGTTGGAAAACCGCAGATATTGCTGCCATGGTTATCATTATGATTGAGGTTGCGATGGGTTTGTTTTTACTTGAGTCATTACGAATAACCAATCTGTTTTCATTAATTGGAAGCATGGACGATAAAATGCGCAGGCGAATGATGATTGTTTCGCTTACTATCTTGACGATTCTTGCAAGCGTAGAGGCTTCATTGGCTTATATGAGAGATTTGTTGTCAATGGATCGTGAAGTATTGATGCAATCATTATCAGGTGTAGCAGCAGGCAATGTCGAGTTCAGGTGGATCCCATCAATTGGCCAAATGGTGATGGGTTTTGTCTTACCATTTGCTTTGGCATTTGTCGCTATTCCACTGGAATCATTTATACATTCAGGCCGAACAGTGATCGGGCTTATCGTGGTTAGTGTTGTGAGGGTCTTTGTGTATGCCGCAAATTTGCTTACACAAATAACTGAACAAATCGGGAAGATAAGTATTCATGCCTACGACATGGTTATATTTCTACCACTGACACTTGAACAGAAGGCTCGTCAGTTCAAGCAGTCTAGTGAGAAGAATGAAGATGAACCAGGTGATATTGAAATTTCAGGAGGTAAAAAGTAATGAAAATCATAAAATACTCATTAATAGGTTTATTGACCGTAGCTCTGGGTGCTTGTGGTGATTCTGCACCCAAAACCAAGGGTGTCTATATGTTGATTGACGTATCCGGTACTTATAAAAAGGAGATTAATAAGGCACAAAAGATTGTCAATTATTTGTTAGCCAACCTGAACAGCGGTGATTCACTGGTGTTGGCCAAGATAGATAGTGGTAGTTTTAGTGAAAAAGACATTGTGGCTAAAGTTACCTTTGATCTGAGGCCAAGTACGGCAACAGCACAAAAACATCAGTTTAAAAGAAAATTGGATGATTTTGTTTCTACTGCCAAACCCAGTCGCCACACAGATATCTCAGGTGCTGTCTTGCAAGCTGCGGATTACCTTAGAGAGACGGATGCCAAACAGAAATATATTATTATATTTTCTGATCTGGAAGAGGACTTGATCAAGGGACATGTTCGTGATTTTGATATACCACTTGTGGACACGAAGGTTATTGCCTTGAATGTGACAAAACTACGAAGTGATAATATTGACCCCAGGGATTATCGTAAACGCCTTGATGCATGGGAAAAACGTGTTTATACAGGAGGGGGTATCTGGAAAGTATTTAATGATCTTGATCATTTGAA
>JAADHQ010000154.1 GCA_013151795.1 Gammaproteobacteria bacterium
CTTTCTGCAACTGGCGTTGTCATGTTCTGCAGTTTCAAAATAGGTGCATAAATAGAACCATGTGGTTTATTTGTGCCCCCGTCACCACCATGACAATCTGTACATGTAATCAGGCTGGCCGTTGTCAATGGAGGAATCAAACTTGGTACGTCCGCATTTTTACCAACACCCGCTACAGGGTGGAATGACGGATTGGCAATATCAAACTGTAAACGAATATTAGCCTGAAGCACTTGTCTGGGTGAACGAGGAGGTGCTCGATTAGGACTGTCCCCATGGCAACGGAAACACAATTGATAATCCTGTGTAATCGGGGTGACTATATTACCAAGAAAATCCACGCCGTTTATTCCCGGTGTGCCGGGACCTGTTCCGGCTGAATGAGGATTATGACAATCAACACACTCCACATGCCGATTTGTGACAATAACCGGTTCTGTCGGGTCATGAATACCCACCGTGTTCATAATAGGATGCACGGAGATTTTATTAAAATCGATAAGCACATTACTGGTAACATTTCCATTATGGCAAATGGTACAAGTGTCCTCTTCGGTTATTTGATTTAATAACCGCTGCCCCAACCCTGCACTATGTGGTTTATGACAATTTTCACAGCCATTATCAGCAACCGTGGTATAAATACTGTTTGGCCATGGATCAGGCGGAACTCCATTCCAGGTACTATTTGAAGTATTATGCGGTGAGCCTGCCCAGTCTACTTTCTGGTGACAAGTTTCACATAATGCTGTACCCCTGTTGTCCATAACAAGAAACTTTCCAAATACATCATTATGAGGGTCATGACATGTTACGCATTGCAATTGACCTGTAGAATCCAGCTTTACAGGACCTGTCAGTGTTGACGGGTTAACCAGTTCTCCCCGTTGTGCTGCCAGCGCAGAATCAAACACAAATGAAAACGGGTGATCATCGGAAAGGTTGGTACCCAACGATCCATTGGCCGTTATTGGCATCGTTGTGACTCCATTCAACATTGTAATCGGCCCACCATTCAGAACATCACCTAATGCGATCGTGCCATCATGGCAACTCAGGCATAACAATGATGACCCGGTAGGTTGTCCGAATATAGCCTTTGCAGTTGAACTACTGTATGGCGTATATATAGCACCTGTACTTCTGCGGTTCCATAACGGCCCCTGCGGGGCAGCCTGATGCGCTACATGACAAAAAATACAAACCTTGTCTTCCGTCGCAGCTTTTACCGTGCCAACACCGGAAACAGAAAGATTATGTTTTGTCGTCAACACGCCGGCATAGAGACCTTGCGACGACACCAGCATTATAATAAAAATAAAGTAGCGCATTAACTTGCACCCCCAATGTAATCAAACACCTGAACACGCTTATTAAATGAATCTGAAACATAGATAGTTGTCCCTCTCTTACCACCTATGAAAATACCTGTTGGCAACCAAAACTGACCATCCTCAGAACCTTGCTCGCCAAAAGTAAGTAAATATCTACCTTGCTGATCAAAAACCTGAACCGCATGAAACAATGAGTCGACAACATAAATATGACCAAAACTATCTGTTGCTATGCCTTTTGGTCGTGACTGACTACCCGTGCTCATGCCTGCTTTTCCAAACTGCCCTATATGCTCACCATCAGATGAAAATATCTGCACTCTGAAATTTAATGAATCTGCAACATAAATATTACTCCGGGCATCCGTCCACACCATGGTTGGATAGTTAAACTCCCCGTCTCCCAAGCCTCGCTTACCTATACCCCCTACAAGTTCAAAGCTATCATTATAAATTTTTATTTCATGCTCGAGCGTATCAACTATGTATAACAAATGATTTTTTTTGTCATAACTGATCCCTGTTCCCTGACGCGGATCCAGCTCCAGTTTTACTGGTTTAATTACATCCGCCCCCTTTTCAATTTTAAATACTCCAAGTGTTGAATCAGATATGTATACAACATTGTTCGGGCCTATAGTCATACCAACAGGGGTTACCAATGGCACGTCATCTTCAAGCTTTAATAAATGATGTTCATTATCTTCAGGATTAAACCGATGGATACCGCCTGCACCGGGATCAGCAACAAAGACTATTCCATTATCCAACGCAACCACATCCATTGGTTTAACCAGATAAATATCTTTTTCTCCGCTAAAGAAATCAACTATTTTTCTAAAAAACCCTTTGCTGATTCCCAGATCTTTAGCTTCATGAAAAGACCTTTTAAATAAAATCCTCGCTTTGGCTGGTTTTTCTGGCCACACCATAACTTTTTTTTCTGCATTTTTCATATCATCAGTTTTAGTATTTCCTGAGCACCCTGACAATATTAAAAACCCAACTAAAATGGTAAAAATAATTACGCTATAATATTTTTTACAAGTCATCGGAAACGCCTCTCCAGTTTTGCTCGAAATATATTCCGTTCTCTGGAGAAATCGCCTTGTATTTCTTTATTGCTTCTGATATCCAGCGTAAAATACAATTTTCTGAAATTCCATTCACCTTTTAAAATAATGTCCTGCAATTGCCTCGGGATAGTTCCACCAACATCCTCTTCGTCAACTGCAGATAATGTAACCACCGTTTTAGTAAATGGCCGGGACCTCAGACGTATACTTATGCGTGCCAGATCAACGTCTTCCAGACTACTATCATGATCAATCGTCTCTTGTTGTGCAGTAACGCGCAGGGATGTTGCTCTGGGTAAATTAAACTGGAGGTAGGCACTGTTACTCTGTCGTACAAATGGAGCAATATCCTCTTGCTGGTCTTCTATGCGCACTTCACCGCCCAGTGTTAAATACTGAAACAATGGGTAATCGGCAGTAACGCCATAAGATATATTTCGCACTGAATTTAATATAATACCAGGGGTGCCACTACCCAGACTGATATCCTTACTGCTTATATTTGTAAATACATTTACGTAATTAGCAATCAAGAAATTCGCCTGGTATTGCTGATTAATCGTATTATGCGAGAATGTTCCACCTGTCTGATATTCATAACTTACCAGCACTTCTTCGCCATCCTGTATAGAACCCCCAAGCAACCGTTGTATCTGGGTTAAGCTACCGATAACGATAACTCGATAGTCACTATTCTCTATGTATGTTTGCGTTCTGGTTTTATTTCTCACCAGTATATTTGGATTTAGTGCGATACTCGTATTCGTCGCAACAATAAAGTCTCTGCTTAAATCTACTGCAACCGTGCCGGCTAATATATGACTCTCGTCAAAAACCTGTATCGTGGATTGCCCCGCATCTGTTGTACGATCAAAAGTGTCATAGGCTAACCGCGCATGAAGCTTTAGATCCCCTAATGAATATTTACGCGAATAATCTACACTTGAAGATATCCCGGATGAAAATAAATTAAACCCGGTCGTCGTATGATCCCTTACATGTATATCAGAGTACGTCGAAATACCTTGCTTTTTTTGATTTGAAAAACCAACAATCACAGAATGATTAATGGTTTCTATCCCTTGCTGCTCACTTGTCAAAAAATCATATTTATAAAATGAATACAATGACTCGGTATGATTCCAACGTAAATCCGGTGATATTTTTAATTGTGTCAATGAAGGGGTTGAGTCTTGCGTTATATAGGAAACCTGATTCTTTATTAAAAATTTATCTTTTTCACCAAAAAATAATCTTGAATCAAAATTGAGCGAACCTGTCGTTACTTCGGTAGGGATGATGGCCAGACTCTTGCTCCCCGTCTTCGAAAGATGCCGGTTAGACTGCAACTGCAACTGGTTATAGCCACCGCGACTCTCATTCCTGTATGCCCTGATACTAAACTCATCGATAGTATCATCAATCAATAAATTGATACCGTCACCCTTGGAAGTTAAACGAAAAACTTCTGTAGTGATGAGCACAGGTGAAACTGGCTTACGCAATGATAGCTTTGCCCCAACTTTTGTATTTTCCTGCAAAATACGTTCATTTACACTGGGTGCGATAAGCGGATTCTGCCGATCAAAATAGAAAGAGAATGGGTAAGGCTTCGACTCAAGAAAATTAAAATGTGCATTAAGATTTAATAAAACCTCATCAACTTGCCCACTGCCTGTCAGATCTTCTACCTGATTACTTACCAGCACAGGGCCACCGCCCGCATCTATTTTCAGGAATTTTGGATGGTAAACGTAACTGTGAGTGCGCAGATCAACGCCTAATTCTGTGATAGAGCGACTATCCAGTGACTTAATCACTCCAGCCTCCGTATTAATTTGCTCATCTGAAAATGAACGCAAAAAGACCTCACCTTCCAAGCCTGTGAACTTGAACGACTTAATGCTTTCAGCAAATACACTTACCGGGATTAGTAACAACAGGACTAACGTCGTTGCTTTATTACACCCGCATCTTTTTAAAATCATAATATCCTGACTATTCTTTTATTTATTATTATCCCTCGTACTTCATGAAGGCTATCGACGTTTCTTTATTTTTTAACTATCGGACCTCCATCTTCATTCCCGTATCTGCCGTAACCAAATACCCCTATTTTATTTGGCCCAAACTGGTTTGATACCATTATTAAATACTCTAAAGTAAAATTCTTGTCTGCGTACTTCTGGAATTTTTCAACCCCTGCATATTGAATGGTTATGTCTGCTGGTAAATTTAAACTGTCAACATCATTACCCGGTTTTCCAAAATACAATAACAACTCACCATCACTTGCAAAAACCTGCACATTCTCAAATGCTGAATCAACAACATAAATCTGGCCGTCCCGGTCAACAGCAATGCCCTTGGGCCGCGCAAACTGCCCTAAACCACTACCCGCATGACCGTAACTTCTTATGTAATTACCATTGGTATTAAATAACTGAACGCGGTAATTACCTGTATCACTTATCAGTAAATTGCCATTCGGATCCAATGCCAGATTGGTTGGAAAAAACACTTCATCTTTTTTCGAGCCTACGCTGCTTATCTTGCTTAGTGTCTTACCCGTTTTTTGATCCAGCACATGAATCTCGTGATTTAATAAATCACTGATATAAAGATCAGTGCCATCAATCAGCACATCAGCAGGCTTGAATTGTTTTTTTATGCCATAAGCTCTTACAAACCCGTCATTTTTATCGTATAGCAATACTTGATTCCGGCCTGTGTCTGTAACATAACGATTACCTTTATCATCCAGTGTTATGTTGATGGGCTTAACCATTCGTCCACCGCCCGAACCTTTTACTGTCTTAATCAGCTTATCGTCCGAACTTAATACCATGTATCCCGGGCCGCGAGTATCCACCACCAAAAACTCATTGCCGTCAAATGCAACACCATAAGGTTTATTGATTCTGCTATTGTCAACTTCATCCTTGCCTAAAACAAAGTCACTAAATTCAGTTCTTTTGCTTCGCTGAATACTCCCCGCATTAATAGTCAATAGGTACTGAATGCGTGGCTTATTAGGTAACGGCGGATAAAATATAGACGTTGACGCTTGTTGAGCAGTTTTTGTTCCGCTACTGCAGGCTGTTATTACAAAAGCAATAACAATTAATTTATAAATATACGTAATTGATTTCATTATTAGGTACTTTTCCATTACCGCAAACAAATAGACGCCCATGAAGGGCGTCTATTTGTTTATTTCACGACTGATTTATTTATCATGGCAGGTAAAGCATAACTGGCTACCTGCTGTTGTTATTTTCAGTAATGGTGCACCTACCGTAAATGTATTGTGCACATCATGGCAACTACTGCATTGAACCGTTCCCGCGGTTAACAAAACAGCTGCTATTGTACCTGTTTTTGTTTTACCACCAGCCAGACCAACTGTCGCAGTTGCAACGCTCGGATCAAGCAATGAACCATCAAGTGCGGCTAAAGCTGAGTCATAGGTAATTGAAATGGGATGATCATCCCCCAGATTCCCACCTGTACCTACTGCCACCCGACCCGTCATCAAGGTACCGCCAACTGCACCGCCAAAACTATCTATTGCAACGGTGCCATCATGACATGACAAGCATAAACGTGATGTTCCACCTGGTTGACCTGTGCTGGTCGCATCAAGCGTTGGGCTGGTATACATCGTAAAATTTGTTGCTGTTACTGTGTGGTTCCACAATGGTGCAGAAACGGTTGTATCTGCAGCATGCGGCGTATGACAGGCCACACAAATTTCACCTCCACTCCAACCTAATACTGAAAAGTCATGAGCCGAGCCCGCGATATTACCCGCTAATGTATTTTGAAATAAGGATAATAAAAATATGGCTAAAATAGCCGATTTTAAATTGCTGGTTTTAATCTTCATAATGCGTCCTTTCTGCCTGTGTAATTCCTTAAAAATCCCGCAAGAATTACGTTTATTTATTTAAATCATTTTTAACTCAATTGTTATAAATTTAAATCAATAACTACAAAAAACATGTAGGCAAGCTAACATGAAAAAATCATGTACTCACTAATGATATACGCGCAGACCCGTATAATTACCGTCGGGTACAGGCATCTGAAGGGAATAGCAGGGCAGTTTTATTAATAATCCTTTAGTTGTCCCGCTAGTGTTCTTTGTTAAAATCCTTCTTCCTGTTGCGCAAATTAAATATTATATTTCTTCTTTTATTAGTATTTCTTTATTATTCTTATTAATTTGAATGGTAATACAGAATGTTTCTGTCCACAAGTTATATCCGTTTAATTAATTTATTATTTATGATAAATATCTTTCGGATCTTTAATAACAGGCTCGACAGGCTCCCATTGATCTTGTTCTAACTTCTTGAAAAAACAGCTATGTCTGCCTGTATGACATGCAATACCTCCTTTTTGCTCAACAGAAATTAACACTACATCATTATCACAATCGATCCGTATATCCTTTATAACCTGTTGATTTCCAGACTCTTCTCCCTTATGCCAGAGTTTCTTGCGAGACCGCGACCAATATACGGCATGTCCTGTTTGCACTGTCAGCTTGAATGATTCCCGGTTCATCCAGGCAAACATAAGAATTTTTCCAGTCCCCGCCTCCTGGGAGATAACGGGCACGAGTCCGTCTTCAGTCCACTTGATTTCATCCAGCCATTGTTCTGTCATACTCATAACCCCTTTTAACGCAAAGGCGCAAAAGCGCAAAGGTCGTAGAGAAAATTTTTAATTAAAACATTCATTCCAGTCATTTGTTATTCCGTTTTCTACATAAGAAAAGTTACTACAACCTGACTTCAATGCCCTGGTCTGCCATAAACTGTTTGGCTTCGCCAACGGTGTACTCTGCGAAATGAAAAATACTTGCAGCTAATACGGCATCGGCCTTACCTTTTGTCACGCCATCGGCCAGGTGCTGAAGATTACCGACACCGCCTGATGCAATTACCGGAATTTCTACTGCTTCACATACGGCTTTCGTCAGCTCCAGATCAAAACCAATCCTGGTCCCATCTCTATCCATGCTGGTTAGTAATATTTCTCCTGCGCCATATTTTTGCATGCGATCTGCCCATTCAATGGCATCGATACCCGTACCTTTACGGCCACCATGAGTAAATATTTCCCAGCGTTTTGGTTCACCTTCAGCACTCACGCACTTTGCATCTATGGCCACAACAATGCATTGTGAACCAACTTTATCCGAGGCTTCCTGCACCAGTTCCGGATTAAAAACTGCTGCAGTATTAATGCCGACCTTGTCTGCACCTGCGTTAAGCATGCGCCGGATATCTTCAACCTTGCGAATGCCGCCGCCTACGGTTAGTGGTATAAAAACTTCACTGGCAACCGCTTCAACAACATGAATAATGGTGTCACGATTATCTGAACTGGCAGTAATATCGAGAAAGGTAATTTCATCTGCACCTTCTTTATCATAACGGCGTGCGACTTCTACCGGGTCACCGGCATCACGAATATCAACAAACTGCACGCCTTTAACAACGCGCCCGTCTCTGACATCCAGACAAGGTATGATTCTTTTTGCTAAACCCATTATAAAACCCGGCAGCGAGTAGCGAGTAGCGAGTAACGAGGAAAAGAAAAAATCAAAAACAACATGTTAACTTCCTAGCTCGTCGGCGAGTTTCTGGCCTTCTACAAAATCCAGTGTACCTTCATAGATTGCGCGACCGGTGATGGCTCCCATGATACCTTCCTCTTCTACTTTGCAGAGTGCTTTTATGTCGTTAAGATTAGTGATGCCCCCGGAGGCAATAACCGGAATACTGATAGCCTGTGCAAGCTTGACAGTTGATTCAATATTTACGCCATTCATCATGCCGTCGCGGCCGATATCAGTATAAATAATAGCTTCTACACCATCACGTTCAAAACGCTGCGCCATGTCAATCACGTCGTGGTTTGATAATTTAGACCAGCCATCAACGGCCACCTTGCCGTCTTTGGCATCCAGCCCTACAATGACATGGCCGGGAAATTCCGCGCACAAATCGCCTATGAAATGTGGCTCATTAACCGCCTTTGTGCCTATTATGACGTACTGAACGCCTGCATTAAGGTAGGCCTGCACAGTTTCCTCATCTCGAATTCCGCCACCAACCTGTATTGGCAAGTCCGGGAAACGCTCAGCTATCCTGTGTATAACTTCACCATTAACGGGCTTGCCAGCGAAGGCACCGTTAAGATCAACGAGGTGCAAACGCCTGGCTCCGGCATCTACCCAACGTGCAGCGACCTCGACCGGATCATCTGAAAAAACAGTTTCGTCTTCCATTATTCCCTGACGTAATCTGACGCATTTTCCATCCTTTAAATCGATGGCAGGTATAAGCAACATTTTATCTATCCTCTTTTATCAAATGTTTATTCAGGCAGGCTGGCCATCCCAGTTTAAAAAATTCTGTAGTAATTGCAGCCCGGCCTGCGCACTCTTCTCGGGGTGAAACTGCACAGCAAACATATTATCGCGACAGGCCGCCGCAACAAACTCCATACCATAATTACAGGTACCGGCAATTTCTTTCTGGACATCAGTAGTCACATAATAACTATGCACAAAGTAAAAACGACTACCTTGCTCAATGCCAGACCACAGGGGATGAGATTGTGTTTGCTGCAACTGGTTCCAACCCATATGTGGTACTTTCAGACGACTGCCATTGGTATCAGTATGATGATCCGGAAAACGTTTTACCTGACCGGGCAATAAACCCAGACCTTGCGTGCCACCATCTTCATCACTGGCATCCATCATTACCTGCAAGCCAAGGCAAATGCCCAGAAAAGGTTTCTGCCCCATTTGCTCCAACAGGATCTTGTCCAGGTCGCGTTGCTTTAATGCATCCATTGCCGCACCAATCGCTCCCTGACCCGGGAACACAATGTGATCTGCCGCTTTAATATCTGCAGCATCATTGGTTATTTTAATGTTAGCTTTTGGATCAACATGCTCAAGAGCCTTTGCGACAGAACGCAAATTCCCCATACCATAATCAATAACTGTCACCAGACTCATGTTTTAATTCCGGACTATTACTAGAGGCTGCCTTTAGTCGATGGAAGCGTATCACCCATGCGTTCATCACGTTCGATAGCCATACGCAAGGCACGACCAAATGCCTTGAAGATAGTTTCTGCAATATGATGAGCATTGACACCGCGAATGCAATCAATGTGCAAGGTTGCTTGCGCATGATTAATAAAGCCCTGAAAAAATTCATGCAGTAAGTCAACATCAAAGTC
>JAADHQ010000013.1 GCA_013151795.1 Gammaproteobacteria bacterium
CTGCAATACTGTTAGTTTACGTTCAGACATGTTTTAACAAATAATCTGCGACACGTTGCGCTTCATTAATGGGTTTTTCATTTGTGAGCATTTTTTCTGAAGCCATGTAACCCTCAAACGAAACCAGCATATGCCCTTCAATTAATTTATCAATGCCTGCACTTACCCGGCTATCCTGCTTGCGTTGTACTGGCAGAATACCGCAGCTCGCACCAGCAGTCAGAGCCTCATACACCATTGATACGCTGTCTTCTGAAATCCACACGGTGCCTGCACGTTGCAACTGCTGTGGCAGCCAGTATGCATCTGTTTCAGATACAGGGATAATTTGAAGATTATCCAGCGATAATTGTTTTAATTTCTCCAGAAATGCATCGGGTGTTCGACGTGACGTGGTTAATTTCCACTGTTTTTTATCTTTTTCGAGGATCAACTGGATACGTTGCAACATGGCGGTATTATGCCATTCGTAATGACTGGATGGGCCTCCAATCAGGATCAGACCGGTGTTTTCGTCGAGCTGCGTTGAAGGAAGAATACGGTTCAAAACACCTGTGGTTGTTATGATTCGCTCGCTCGCTGGTAACCCATCATGTTCCGGCACGATACAAAAATCAAACAAACTGACTGGCCAGGAAGGCTTCATCAAGATTACTGATTTAGCACGAAATGTTCTACTGGCTGCCAATACCGATAGATGCGTTGCATGACCAGCACCCATAATTAACGCAGGAGACAAACGACCTTGAAGGGGAAAAGATTTCTTGGTGCAAAACCTGAATGCCTGAAATACAGGTTCAGGTTTGACATCAAAAACCTTGACATCAGCCTTTTTAGACAATGCTTGTATCAAGCCTTGCGTCTGATTTTCGTGCCCGGGCTTACCATCAATAAAACGCCAAATAACCAATGCAGAATTATCAGTCAAACGATATCCGTTAATCTTTTAATGTGTACTCGGCGCCACAATATGAACATTTGGCAGAGCCTGTTTCTTCCACCGGAATATAAACCTTTGGGTGCGAATCCCACAATGTCATATTTGGCATGGGACAATGCAACGGTAAATCTGCACGTGTCACTTCGTATTTTTTACTGGCATTGGCCTGCCGGGGCTTATCATTTTGTATCGGCATATTAAGAAACTCCTCACTACAGTTACAGGCTGTATTATTTTAATCTTTTAACTTGCGTTTTTTCCAGTCTTAAATCAACGTCAGCCATTCAGGATATTCTTCACGTCTGCCATGTACCTGATCAAAATACTGTGTTTGTAATTTTTCTGTTATTGGCCCGCGTAATCCACTGCCTATTTCACGATCATCCAGAATACGAATCGGCGTCACTTCAGCTGCAGTACCGGTAAAAAATGCTTCATCCGCAATATAAACCTCATCGCGAGTAATCCGTTTTTCAATAACATCAAGGCCCATATCATTCGCCAGACGCTTAATAGTATTACGTGTAATACCATCCAGCGCAGATGTGAGGTCAGGGGTATACAAAACATCATCACGCACTATAAATATATTTTCGCCACTGCCCTCCATCACAAAACCTTCGGTATCGAGCAGCAATGCTTCATCACAACCTGATGCCAGCGCTTCTTGTAATGCCATCATGGAATTGATGTAATGACCATTTGCCTTGGCGCGACACATACTCACGTTTACGTGATGTCGTGAAAAAGAAGACGTACGAATTTTAATGCCTTTCTCCAAAGCGTCCTGCCCCAGATAAGCACCCCATTCCCATGCGGCTATAATGACATGTGTTTTCAGATTATCCGCACGCAGGCCCATGCCTTCCGAGCCGTAAAAACACATCGGCCTCATATAGGCGGTTTCCAGATCATTCTCGCGTACGGCTGCGCGTGTCGCCTCATTGAGCGTTTCTTTATCAAAGGGGATATGCATATTCATGATATGCGCCGAGTTAAATAAACGATCAGTATGTTCATGAAGGCGAAAAATAGCGGTACCTTTATCTGTTTTATAGGCGCGCACCCCTTCAAAGACACCCATGCCATAATGCAGGGTATGAGTGAGTACATGGACGTTAGCATCCCGCCAGGGAATTAACTCGCCGTCCATCCAGATTACGCCATCACGGTCTGCCATCGACATAGACAGAGCTCCTTATATAGTTGTAATTACTTATAACTGCATATTGTAACGAATTTTACGGCTTTCGTGCACCCCGTAAACAATATGATTTGACTGAATATATGTTATACCGGTTTATCCAGTATCAGCTTTTTCCACATGGATTTAACCAACTCGCGTGAACCTGAAAAGCTGTCAGCATCAACATAGACTGGTTCATCCGTCAAAGACTGCCTGTGAGCTCTTGCCCTGTAAGCCTTGTATACTTCAGCCAGATCTTCTACTTCTTGATGCTTGAGTATACCCAGCTTACCCATACAATTCAGATGCCGTAGATTATCTGAAAACTCAGTTAGCTCGGGATATTGATGCGCCCATCTCAATACCATGTACTGGACCATAAATTCAATATCGACCATGCCCCCTACATCCTGCTTGATATGAAACCGGTCTGTACGCTTACTGCCCAACTCAGATCGCATTCTTTCTCTCATATCAGCCACTTCTACTTGCAAAACTACTGGATCTCTTTCCTGACAAAGCACATCCCGCCTGATAGATTCGAATTTTTTAATTAGCTCAGAATCACCGCTAATAGGCCGGGCTCTTACCAATGCCTGGTGCTCCCATATCCATGCATCTTCCTTTTGATACTGGGCAAATGTATTCAGGGCACTCACCAGCAGCCCCGAGGCACCCTGGGGTCGCAAACGCATATCAACCTCATACAAGGTACCAAATGTAGTGCGTGCATCCAGAATATGAATAATACGTTGGCCTAATCGTGAAAAAAACGTTGCATTATCCAGTACCTTTGGCCCGCTGGTTTTTTGATGACTACCTTGCTCATCATAAATAAAGACCAGGTCCAGATCAGAAGCATAACCAAGCTCAATACCACCTAATTTACCGTAACCAATAATAACAAAACCGGCTTCAGACTGTTTTTTGTTTATTTGATGCAGCGGCAGACCATGCTTTTTGATCAAATTACATTTTGCGATATCAAGCACCCACTGCAGGGTGATTTCTGCAATATCCGTTAAATGCGCACTCACAGCAACCAGTGACATAGCGCCCACAAGATCGGCTACTGCTACATGTAAAACATTGGATTGTTTAAAATATCGTAACGCCTCCATTTGTTGCTCAAGATCATCCTCTTCAATATGTGCAAATAAACTCCTTACTTCACGGCGCAAGTCATCCATTTCACGAGGAATAAATAATGAACGTGCATCCAGTAGTTCATCCAGCAAAACGGGGTACAAACTTAAAAATTCGGCTATCCATGCGCTCTTCGAAAACAAGTTGATTACTTGTGATAAGGCCATCGGGTTCTCGGCCAGTAAAGCAAGATAAGTACTACGACCAGAGATTGATTCGAGAAAATTAATAACTCTTAATAAACACAAACCAGAATTGTCTTTTTTGCCTACCGCTGCAAGTACTAACGGCAGCAGGTTATCCATACGCTCACGGCCAACATTATTCCTGGCATTGTACGCATAACTTTCATGCAAACTTTTTATAATCTCCAACGCATGAGCACTATTATTATAACCTTGTTCTTCAAGCACTATTTTTGCATAGTCATCATCTACCAATCCTTGCCAAACCGAGGCAAGCGCCTCTGTACTAACCGACTGAGTCCCGACTTGGGGTGACATCATCACTTGCTCAAATGCACTCTGCACTATTTGGCGATGCTCCCCTAATACCTTATAAAATTCAGCCCAGCCATCAAAACCCATAGAAAAAGCAAGACTGCTTCGCTCGCTATCAGATTCCGGTAAAGTATGGGTTTGTTGCTCTGCATAAGCTTGTAAATGATTTTCAGTGTTTCGCAGAAATGCATAGGCATCCAGCAACTGCAAAATAACATATTCCGGTAAATACCCTTTTTTTGCCAGACAGTTCAGGATATAAATAATGGATCGATTTTGTAAATCAGGCTCTCTCCCCCCACGTATTAACTGAAATGCCTGTCCAATAAATTCAATCTCGCGAATTCCACCAGCGCCCAGCTTTATATTCTCTCCCATCCCTTTACGTTTAATCTGTCGGTCAATCATGCCTTTCAAATTACGCAGTGACTCAAACGCACTGTAATCCAGATATCGTCGATAGGTAAAAGGGCGCAAACTTTTCAGTAATGCACGCCCGGCAACAAAATCACCCGCAATGATTCGCGCCTTGATCATGGCGTAACGTTCCCATTCACGCCCCTGATATTGATAATATTCTTCCATGGCATCAAAACTCAGTGCCAGAACCCCGCTTTCTCCATAGGGACGCAAACGCATATCAACACGAAATACAAAACCCTTTGCCGTGCTGGCACCAATAACATCTATCAAGCGTTGGCCAATACGTGTAAAAAACTCACTCAGACTCAAACCATTGCGTTGCCGGGTTTTTCCATCTTCGGCATAGGCAAACATAAGGTCAATATCCGAGGAAAAATTTAACTCATAAGCACCCAGCTTACCCATCCCGATAACTACAAGCTGCTGTGGTACACCAGCGGATGTTCTTGGCATGCCCCATTTCTTGCAGGCCCACAGATATAATTTTTCAAGTGCCAGATCAACACAGGCATCGGCCAATAGAGATAAATCACGCAGGGTTTCTGATAATGGACACCAGCCTGCAAGGTCACGCCAGGCGATACGAAATATCTCCTGATGCCGAAAATCACGCAAATGACTCATCAGGGCTGTTTTATCTTTTACTTTGAGCAAACACTGCTGCAAGCGTTGCCTGTATTCAGCCGGACGGTAGTCACGATTCAACTCACCCTGATGCAACATCTTCAAGAAATTTTCTGGTTGATTAATACAACTATTCGCAATCATTGGGCTACAGGCCCAAACCCTGAATAACACGCTTTTGAATTCCTGCCCGGGTTGAAAAGTCAGTTTTTTCTGCTGCAAGGCTGACTGAAATGATTCCCAGTCACTATCCAGCCGAAATACCAGCTTTGAGGGTGGTGTTTTTGTCATTCGCATTGTAATTATTGTTATTTAAGCCCTGATAAATACTGCCCTTACCTATATATGTAACGAGTATGAAGTAAATATAAATAAAAAACACTCTCACACGTGACTAAACGCTTTTTTTACATGGATATAGCTTAAGTCATGCGCTAAATGGCCGAAATATTAATCACGACCGGTATATTTACCGATTACATTAGTAAATGCTAATTTAAAATTAACATACAGGCAGGCAAATGGAATTTAAAGATTATCTTAAAATCATGGTAATGAAAGATGCATCCGACATCTACCTCACCACCGGCGCACCACCCAGTGCTAAATTTGATGGCATCCTCACGCCAATTGAAAAAGCCTCACTACCGGCAAACAAGGTAAAAGAAATTGCCTATGAAATTATGGATGATGAACAAATTGCCGCATTTGAAAAAAAACCGGAAATGAATCTGGCCTTGTCAAGGCCTGGCATAGGGCGATTCCGTGTCAATATATTCAAGCAACGCAACCAGGTAGCAATGGTTGTACGTAATATCAAAACCGAAATACCTAATATGAGTGACCTGGGGCTACCCTCATCGCTTTCTAAAATCATCATGTCAAAACGTGGATTAGTATTATTTGTTGGCGCCACAGGATCAGGTAAATCCACCTCACTTGCATCATTGATCGATTATCGAAACACAAATGCAACCGGCCATATCATCACCATTGAAGACCCGATTGAATTTGTTCACCAGCATAAAAAAAGCATCGTTAATCAACGGGAAATCGGCATGGATACCGACTGTTATGAAGACGCACTTAAAAACACTTTACGCCAGGCGCCCGATGTCATCTTGATAGGTGAGATACGCGACAGAGAAACAATGGAACACGCCATGGCCTTTGCTGAAACTGGCCATTTGGCTATCTCAACCTTGCATGCCAATAATGCTAACCAGGCTATGGATCGTATTATTAACTTTTTTCCTGAAGAGAGACACAATCAACTGTTACTCGACCTGTCACTTAATTTGCGCGCATTCATTTCCCAGCGTCTGATTCCTACTGTTGATGGCAAACGTTGCGCTGCGATTGAAATATTACTCGGCACACCGCTGGTATGCGATATGATCAAACGCGGTGATATTACTGAACTAAAAGTGATCATGGAAAAATCAAGAACCCTCGGCATGCAAACCTTTGACCAGGCCTTGTTCGATTTATATAAGGAAGGTCGTATTGACGAAGATGAAGCCATCCGAAATGCAGACTCCGCCAATAATCTACGCCTCAAAATCAGCCTGTCTGAGGGGCGCTCGGAAGACATGGGGAATGATAGCAACTTCTCGCTAAACACACATGACGATGAAGCAGACCTGCCAGCAGAAAGTAGTTTAAGTCTGACGTTGAAATAAGCAATCAATAAGTCTGCAATTTTTCATCATACCCATTTCTTTCGACCTGATATATGGCCTGATGCTGACAACCAACCCGGTAAAAGATGGGGGACTATTTTATTTCCTGCACTAACTTGCCATTCTTTGAACACAAATAAACAATCCTGCCTACCTAGTAATAAACCCCCTGATCTGATTGCAATAGTGTTACCGATACTGCAAATACTATAAGTAACGCACTTACCAACCAGTTATAACGCCACCCGATTAAACCAATAAAGAGCGGAGACACCGCGAGCAAGGCACTCGGGAACAAAGGTATCTCCGCATAAACACGACCAATAACCAACAATGCAATATAAATAGCCAGCATCAGATTTAACTGTAAAAAATTCAGACGAGGTCTCTTCTTACGGGCAATCAATTCATTGAGAGCAAAAATACCCATCGACGCAGACAGGGCTGCAGATAACTGACCCAATAACAAACTGCCCTCCAGCACAACGACAATTGCCATACCTGCAGCACTGAAACACATAATCAAAGCAGGGTTCTGCAATTCTTGCTGTTGCGTACGATAGAAAATAATGACTCCGATTAACCCCGCGAACATGAGTTCCACACCTAATGAAACTGTAAACTGGTCAATCACTACTGCCCATGCATAAACCAATACACTCACGATTACCACAAACACATTTGCAGCTCGCCACCAGACAAGAGGCCTGATAAATGTACTCAACCACAGCAATAAGATGGATATCCATATCCAGTCCAGCGTTTCTGCGGGCGGCAATGAAGGCCACCCCCTCACCCAGAGATACACCACCAGCCAGATCAACACCAGACTCGCTGCCCGCCACCGTGCACTCTGCACATCCAGTAACAGGAACAAATATGACAATGCCACAGGCAAGATTAATGATTGGAAAACCAGTAAAAACTGCACTTGAACCCTGAATGCAACCAGTTATTGCTTTAACGCTTCAATATTGAATGTGATTTTAATGTCATCACCAATACCTTCTGGCATAAAACCCATCCCATAGTGACTGCGTTTGACCACCGTTGTTGCATTAAAACCGGCACGGTAACCTCCCCATGGATCCTTACCTGCACCAATCGGCGTTATAGCTAACTCAACAGAACGTGTCTTGCCTCGCAGGGTTAAATCACCCTGCACGCTTTTCAGCTCACCTTTGCTATCAAGCATCACCTTGCTGGAAACAAAATGGATTGTCGGAAATTGTCTGGCATTGAAAAAATCGGGACTACGCAAATGTTTATCACGTCTTTTATGATTAGTATCAACACTGGCACTTTGAATCGTCACGTCCACTTTCGATGCTCCACCAGAATCAAGAAACAGATTACCCTCAACGCTATTGAATCGACCTGTCATCTCACTAAAACCCAAGTAACTTACCGTAAATAACACTGTGGTATGTCCCGGATCAATCTTATAATGACCGTACGTTGCAGGCGATGCGTATACTGCTTGTTGCAAAATCAGCAACATCAACATGCCGGACAACCCAGTCCAGTATTTACTCATGTATAAATTCATCAATTTATCCTCATCCAATCGTCTAGTTTCCGGGGGTACTCATTTTATTAAACATATACCGGTATATTTTCCAGTCATCATTAATACGCTTCATGACAAATAATTCACGTGTATGATTTTTTATATCCATATTTTTTTTAAGCAGTTTGATGCTGCCGTCTGAAAAGGTGCGCACAAAGGCAAGATCCCCATGTCGTTCAATCTCATCAATATGAAAAGCTATATCCAGATCCAGATCTTCAAAGACATGCTGATAGGCAGCTCTAACCTGTGTCTGCCCCTTTGACGTTGGCTTTCCTGAAGGCATAAAAACGCCGTCCGCTGCATAAAGCTTCATTACGTTATTCACATCACTGTTATTCAAAGCTTGCTCATAAGATTTCAGCAAGACCTTGATGTCCATCTTGCATTGCTGACTGGTTCCAGCCAACGCTGACTGGCTTAAAATCAACATTAGGGTCATCGCCATGAATGCCAAAAATTTCATTTTAATTTGCTGGTAAATCATTCTATTTCTCCTTAATTAATAAATAATACGTTGCAAAAGCATACATATATTTCTAATATGGGATTAGATGTCTATTTTAGGAATTAATTTCCCATATATGGAAAAATAGCTATGACCCCGGATTTAAATGCAATGGCCCTGTTTGTACGGGTTGTCGACTACAAGAGCTTCACAGAAACCTCCAGGCGACTTGGCGTACCGATCTCGACTGTCAGCCGAAAAATCAGTGAACTGGAGAAAACCCTGAACGTACGTTTGATTGAACGTTCAACGCGCAAGTTACGCCTGACAGAGCTGGGCATGGACTATTACCAATTCTGTCGACGTGGTCTGGAAGAATTTGAAACCGGGATTCTAATGATCAATGACCGGCAATCAGAGGTGTCGGGTACGCTTCGAATATCAATACCTCCCAACATAGCAGACGTACTGGTAATGCCGATGATTTGTGCCTATCAGAACGCCTATCCAAACACGACAGTCAAAATCCTTGTGACTGAACGTTATGTAGACTTGATCGAAGATGGAGTAGATATTGCGTTACGTGTTGGCAAGCTCAAAGATAGCGGTTTGATTGCCCGCCGCCTGCTTGAATACAGACACCTGCTGGTTGCCTCACCCGGCTATATACAAACTCATGGAGAACCACAACACCCAGCCGAGTTGGTTTCACATCAACTTATTACATTTGGTGGCTGGCATGGCCAGTTGTCCTGGAACCTGGAATGCGAAGAAAAAAGACACTCACTTGTTATTGACAGCTCTTTATCAATCAATGAAATTTCAGGGATTCAATATGCAGCCGAAGCGGGTCAGGGTATTGCTGAAATTCCTGCATTCATTTGTGCCGCTGCCATACAAAAAGGAACCCTGGTCGAAGTCATGCCAACATGGCATTTTTCACCAACCACTTTATCGGTGATTTACCCCAGTAACCGTAACACCTCACGTCTGGTAAGATTATTTATGGACTTATGTATATCACATATTAAAAAGCAACCGCCTTTTACAGGCATATAAAGAGCAACATAAATCCAATTACCACACTAACGAATCACAAATGTTCCCGACTAATTATTATCAGACATGCCCTCGGCGCCAGACTTTATTGTTTGCGCCTAGCTGTAAGATGCAAATAAATAACCATGAAACTTGATAACCGCCAAGGTCACCATGTTTTTTAATTTTGCGTAAATTCCTGGCGTCCTTGGCGTCTTGGCGGTTCAAAGAAAATGGCTCAAATATTAAATGGATATACGCCCATGAGAATATCGCAATAAAATTATTCCGGACAGTAGTGCTCAAAAGCGGGAATAATAAATGGACTAAAAAGTTATGCCTTATCGATTATAGCTGTAAGATGCAAATAAATAACAATGAAACTTGATAACCGCCAAGACGCCAAGGGCGCCATGTTTTTTAATTTTACGTAAATTCCTGGCGTCCTTGGCGTCTTGGCGGTTCAAAGAAGGTGACTCTGATCCTCATTAAATATTAAATGGATGTACGCCCATGAGAATATCGCAATAAAATTATTCCGGACAGTAGTGCTCAAAGGCGGGAACCCATAGAGGAAGATTTAATGTCGCACAAAAGCAGTGCATACCGTGCCGGCAATGTAGAAAAATTGCTGACAATCAAATTTTTTCGCACTTTTTGCACCATAATAATGCATGGTTTTAATCTCTAAAAAATGCATTATTTTTAATTAAGTTTCAGCTGCACTTGACGATATTATTTGTAGCTTACATAAAAAATATTATCGAGAGTATTAAATGGAAAACATCATCCAAAATCATCGCCAACATCTTATCGACGCGATGCCTCTGGTAAAAACCTACACATCTAAACTTGATTCATTAAATATCTGGTGGGGGA
>JAADHQ010000037.1 GCA_013151795.1 Gammaproteobacteria bacterium
AAGTATCCCGATGTGACCGTGCATCTGAAGGTATCCAATACTGATGGTATTGTGCATATGGTTGAGAATAATGATATTGATCTGGGGGTCGTAGAGGCACCGGTGAGTAACAAAAATCTCGTTGTTGAAGTGTGTCGGTATGATGAACTGGTAGCCATTGTTTCTCCTCAGCATGAATTAGCCGGTCTGGATGTATTACCGTTAGAAGAGCTCATAAAAAATCCGTTTATATGTCGTGAAGAAGGTTCAGGGACACGAGAGGTTATTGCCGAGCATATGCAGTTGTCAGATATTGACTCGTCAGACATCAAGGTTTGTATGGAGTTGGGTAGTCCCGAGTCAGTAAAAGGCGCTGTTGAGGCAGGCATGGGTATGTCGGTCACTTCACGTGCAACGATCATGAAAGAACTGAAGTTAGGCACACTGGTTTCACTTAAACTGGATCCGCCTTTGACACGGCCATTTTCATTCGTACACCAGAAGCAGAAATTCAGGCATCTGGCGATGGATGAGTTACTGAGTTTTGCGCGCCAATACTGTAAAGATCATCATGGTGATGTTGAGAAATAGTGGTCGATCTATGTCATAATTTCCTCTATGGCAGACAATAAAGAAAAACAGTTACTGGAATTTTTCGCCGGAATGGATGATGGGCGCCAAAAAGCATTAATGGAATATGCTGAGTTTTTACATGCGCGCAGTGAAAAAGTCAGTACTCCTCTTGCCGAGCCGGAAATTATCCCCCGTCCTGAAACAGAAACGGTTGTTGGTGCGATTAAACGGTTGTCAGCTTCATATTCCATGTTGGACAAACAGCACATGTTGCACGAAATTTCAGGTTTGATGGCACAGAACATGTTGCATGGAAGAGATGCAAAAGATGTTATTGATGAAGTTGAGGCCGTTTTTATTAGCCAATATAAAATTGTACTGGATAAACAGACGGATTAAATATGCAATTAATCAAGGACTGGTTTGACCGTTACTTATCTAACCCGCAGGTAGTTATATTACTGGGCTTTTTGATCGCAGGTTCTATCGTGATCTTTGTTGCTGGTGATATTCTTATGCCTGTTCTGGGCAGTATTGTTATTGCATATTTACTGCAAAGTATAGTCAGAAAATTACAACATTTGGGTTTAGGTCACATGTTGTCAGTTCTGGTTTCGTTTGTCCTTTTTATATCGATTTTATTGTTATTACTGTTTTATATTGTTCCTGAGTTATCCAGGCAGATCAGCCAGTTGGTGCCCGAGTTACCGAGGATGATTGATAAAGGCCTGACTAATTTCCAAACCCTGCTGCAGCGTAGTCAGTTTATTACTGACGATCAGATTATTGAAGTTATAAATAATATTAAAATTGAAATCTCAAACTATGGTCAGTCGCTGCTGGTTAGTATTTCCGGGTTGCTGCCAGACATTATTACGTTAGTCGTTTATCTGGTACTAATGCCGTTACTGGTGTTTTTCTTTCTTAAAGATAAAGACGTAATAATCAGCTGGATGCGTGGTTTCATGCCGCAGGATACAGCGCTTAGTGACAAGGTCTGGAGTGATGTTGATTTACAAATAGGTAACTATGTTCGCGGCAAAATGCTTGAGGTGATGATTGTCTGGATTGCCTGTTACATTGTGTTTGCGATACTAGGGTTGAATTATGCAATATTGCTGGCTGCGGCTGTCGGGTTCTCGGTTATTATCCCTTATATTGGCGCGGTAGTCGTAACGATTCCGGTTGCGCTGGTGGCGTTTGTACAATGGGGCTGGAGTGCAGACTTTGCTTATTTACTGACAGCTTATTTTATTATTCAGGCGATTGATGGCAGTGTTATCGTGCCTGTGTTGTTTTCCGAGGTTGTTAACCTTCATCCGATTGCGATTATTGTAGCGGTATTGTTATTTGGTGGATTGTGGGGCTTTTGGGGGGTATTTTTTGCTATTCCTCTGGCAACTGTTGTACAGGCGATTATCAAGGCCTGGCCAAAGGAACCGGAGCAGGAAGTGCTGACCAGTGGCTAGTTACGCATCAGGAAACATTTTTCCTGGATTGAGTATATTTTCAGGATCAAATTGAGACTTTATTTTTCTCATTAAATCCAGTGTAACCGGATCAATTTCCCGTTTAATGAATTCACGTTTTACCAGTCCGACGCCATGTTCACCCGACAGTGTTCCATTTAAAGAAAGCACCAGATCAAATACCTGACTTAAGCAGTTATCTGCGTTTTCAGCTTGCTGTTTGTTATCCGGGTCTATTAACAAATTAACATGAATGTTTCCGTTGCCCGCATGTCCAAAATTAACGATTGGTATGCTGTATTTTTCAGACAATCCTTCAAGACCGTTTAGCAGGGCAGGTATATTGGATACGGGTACGACAACATCTTCGTTTATTTTTTTTGGTGCGATTGTACGCAATGCGGGGGAGAGCGCTTTACGTATTCGCCAAAGTGACTTGCGTTCCTGTTCGGTGCTGGCTGTTTTAATGGATATGAGTCCGGTATTGTTTGCTGCTATTTCAATGGCATTGATTGAAGAGGATAGTGTTGCTTTATTGCCATCAACCTCAATCATCAGCATGGCGCCGGCCGATGGTAGATCAATGTCAGAATAACCCCTGATCATTTCTATAGATGTTTTATCAATAAATTCAAGCGAGCTTGGAATAACAGCCTGGGACATAATGCTGGCGACTGCATCGGCAGCATGTTGTATATCAGTGTATAAGGCTTGCAAGGTGGCGATGCCTTCAGGCAGGGGCGTTAATTTCAATATGGCTTCGGTTATGATGCCAAGTGTTCCTTCTGATCCGATGAGTAGCCGCGTAAAATCATAACCGACAACACCTTTAGTAGTATGTACGCCGGTGTTGATTATATCGCCATTGCCAGTGATTGCTGTGAGACCTAATGTGTTTTCCCGTGGGGTTCCGTATTTTACTGCCTTTGGTCCGGCAGAATTATAGGCAAGGTTTCCGCCAAGCGTGCAGAATTCGGCGCTGGTCGGGTCTGGTGGCCAGAAGAAGCCATGTTCCCCGGCGGCTTGTTGTATTTCAAGGTTGGTAGCCCCTGGTTGTGCAATGATATATCTGTTATTAGCATTAACTTCGATAATTTTATTCATGCGTTCCAGTGATAATACCAGGCCGCCATGTGTGGGCACGGTAGCACCCGTTGTTCCTGTGCCACGCCCACGGGCGACTATCGGGATTTTGTATTGATTGCATAACTTGATAACAGACTGTATCTGATTGGTGTGAGTTGCAAAAACTACCCTGTCTGGTAGTGCATGCTGTTTGCTGTTGTCACCACCGTATGGCCAACAGTCTGATGTTTCAGACAGTATATTATCGTCACCAGCGGCGGTTTTTAATTTTAAAATGAAATCATCAGGTAGCTGCATACGAAGAAGTTTAAGTGATATTGCTTAAGGCTACCAGTCGGAATAAAGCGAAACGCAGGTTTGGAAAGTTTCGTTCGTAAATCGTAGAGATACACAAGGGTGCTTACAGAATATGTTACCTTTTATGTAACTCTACGATACATTATTTCTAGTTTATGTATTCGAATATTTTAACAACACGCTGGACACCATCTACCTTTCGGGTAATGTTGACGACATCATCAGCTTCTGTTTTTTTAACCAGCCCCATTAGATAAACAGTACCATTTTCGGTGATTACTTTTACACGTGTCGGGTCAAATCCCTTGTGGTTATCTATCTTGAACAGGCTGGTTTTTACTTTTGTTGTCAGCCACGTGTCTGCACTGCGTGTGCCGATGGAACTAGGGGCGGCAATAGCTAATTCGTTGTGGACTTTTTTAACTTTGGGTAGTGTACGGATAATTTCACCTACCTGGTTGCGCATACCATGAGTGGGTGTTTCGCCGCTTATTAATACAATGCCGTTATAGCTGGTAATGCTTACATGTGTTGTGTCTTGAAACTCGGGTATTTTAGATAGTGCATCGTATGCCTTAAGTTCAATATTCTGATCTTCAACAAAAGATCCCAGGGTTCGTCTGTCGTGAACAGCCTGAATTGCGGTCCCGCCAACAATAACCGCTGGTGCGCAGCCGCTCAGAATTATTGTGATTAGCACAACAGATAGTGATCTGTAGAAGTTTGTCATGTTTGATTGCTCCTTAAAATAATGATGCAGTGTCCATTCATTGGTATCACAGGGCGGTGAATGGTAGCCTAGTATACCTTTTACATGTATTTAGTATTGTTATAAAGTGCTCGGAATTGTATGTCGATTTGTTGTACAATGTTAATAGATTATATCTGATTGTATAGTAATTTCTTTCATTGTGACAACCCCGTGTTTAATTGATTGTTTCAAAGCTTGCCTGGTATTTTAAATGCCTGTCTGAATAAAATACTCCGGGAAATTTGGCCATGCTAACATGGATGTAGCCTAGCTACTAAAAGCATCGCTGATCCAGTTAATGTTATCAATGCACATTTTGCCGCAGATGGATATGACATCGAAACGACAAGCCATATTATGTTTATTTTTTGCAGATAGATAATGATTGGCGGTTAATATGAGTTTGCGTTGTTTTCGATTATCGACTGTCTCGGCTCCTGAGCCAAAAAAGTCATTCTTCCGGTAGCGAACCTCGACAAAAACCAGCTGCTTTTTGTCTTTCATAATAAGGTCAATTTCACCTAGTTTACATCCATAATTAGTTTGTTTGAGTATCAGGCCTTTGCCTTGAAGGTAGTGGCAAGCAAGCTTTTCGGCTTGTTGTCCCAGGGTGATGGTATTAGTTGCAATATTTTCCATTTGCGATGTTTTCCGGGTTTCAGGGCGTGATTAGCAGGTCGGTATTCAGATCTATGTCGGGTGCTTTTATGTTCTCCAGTATCGAGATACGGCCCCTTTTAAATTGCCCCCATTGCAGTATACGTTTTATCTGGTTTTGCTGGTTGAGGTAGAGTCGACCGGAAACACCGTTAAAATATTCGTTGGGGTTTAAATGTAGCCATTTTATTTGCCCCAGTAATCGGTAAGCATCCATTCCAAATGCATATAACCTTGCATAGTGGTCCATTGACTGGGGCCATAATTGAAAAAATGTTTTGCGTAGTGGGTCAGCTGTTGATTCGGGGGATAATATCCATGCAGAGTCAGACAGAATAACGCCATTGATGTCCCGGTTGTCGTTAACATTTTCCTTGCCGTTGTAGGCGTGAGAGGTTGTATAGACAGGGATGCCAGCGGCATGATGAAAGCGTAGCTGAGGGACGATCAGTCGAGCCTGTTTGGGGAAGGCGGCCATGAAAATAAAATCTATATCCTGACGTCTTCGGGGCTCAAATTTTATTTCTGTGGGCAAGGCATTTTTTAGACGGTTGTAACGGCGTTGGCTCTCATCAAGATTGAGCATACGTTTAATGGGCCCTGATAGGTCAGGGTTGTTGAAGTTGTAATGTGATATCTCCAGAACAGTGCCGCCAAGTTCTTCAAAGCGTTGTTTAAAGGCATTTGCAAGTCGATCACCCCATGCTCCTTTTGGCGTAATAACAGTTGCTCGTATCAGGCCTTCAAGGCTTGCACGTTCAGCTATTTGTCTGGCTTCATCTTCCGGGATTAAACCGAACTGGAAAAAATTACCAGTAACCGAGGGCAGGGTATCAGTTTGATTAAGTGTCAAGACGGGTATTTTGATGTCAGTAATATTGGCCAGCTGGGTTACTTGTTGTTTGTCGAGAGGTCCGATAATAAATTCAGCTCCGTCTGTCACCGCTTGCTGGTAGATCTGTTCGATTGTTTGCGATTGTTTACTGGAATCGTAAATTTTTATTTCTGTTCTGGCCAGATTAGACTGATTTTGATAATGAGCGGCGAGAAAACCATCACGGATAGCAATAGCAGGTTTTGCAAGTTTTCCGCTGAAAGGCAGGATTAGCGCCAGTTTTTCGGGCCGCTTTATAGTTTGATACCGATTGAGTAGTTGCGCCATGATCCATTGTCTGGCTGGATGGTCAGGGTAGGTGGCTTGCCATTTGGCCAGGTCTGTTTCAAAAGTAGCAGGATCAAGAATTGAACTGATGCTGATTCTGGCCAACTCCATCCACCCGCCAAGGATATCAGGTGGTGGCGCAAGGTTGAGTTGTTTCAGAGCCAGTGGTGTGAGCTGCCGTAAACTCTGCCATATTTGTTCATGATTTAGTCTGGATTGCTCAGGGTCAGTGAGTAAGGGCTGTAATGCAATTCTTTCACGAGCGCTTTCGAGTGTATTGCCCGCTAACAAATATGCCTGTGCACGCAGTCGATGTGTGACAATTTGCAGACGTGGGGGTAGCGAAGGATCGGGAATGAGTGAATTTATCACTTGCTCCGGCATGCCTTCAAACAGGCTGATCTGACTATTTATATGATTAATTTGTGTGTTAAGGATCTTGTTGTTCGGGTCTGGTGTAATTTGATTGAGCAGGCGTTTGGCTTCATCGATCTGGCTGTTTTTGATGAACAGTGAGCTGGCGCGTAAAAAAAGACTGGTTTGTTCAGTGGCAGGTTTGCCCCGGGCCAGTCGAATCAGGTTGTTGGCGGCTTTGCTAAATTGCCCTTCCTGTATTAATTGTTCTGTATTTTCGGTTGGCCGGGTTTTATCATCGGGTCGAGTCATGGTGTCGTTTACACTTTCACAGCCGGCGGTGATGATGGTCAGTATAATGATACTGCCATGTAATAGTTTTTTGCCGAGTGCTTGTAGTGTCATGATGTTCTTTGAATATTCCGGTTTTTCATGCAGTATAGATGCTTGGATGGTGTATTTTGATGTAGTCCATTTTTTAATTTCAATACAGGTAACTTAGTGACAGATCAATCAGGCATATTGTACGTGGTTGCAACACCAATTGGTAATTTGGCTGATATCAGCCAGCGTGCCATACAGGTTCTGCAAAATGTCGATTTTATTGCGGCTGAAGATACCCGGCATAGTCGCCATCTCCTGAATCATCTGGGTATCAGTAAACCGATGGTGTCGATTCACGAGCATAATGAACGCCAGCAGGTTGATGCGGTGTTAAGTCGTTTGTCCAAAGGCGAGTCAATGGCATTAATTTCGGATGCGGGGACGCCATTAATCAGTGATCCCGGATATCATCTGGTTAAAATTGCCAGAGAAAAAGATATACAGGTTGTACCTGTGCCCGGTGCATGTGCATTAGTGACGGCGTTGTCTGTTAGCGGCTTGCCAACGGATCATTTTCGTTTTGAAGGATTTTTACCCAGTAAAAAATCAGCAAGAAAAACACATCTTGATAGTCTTAAGGATGAGACCGTCACATTGGTTTTTTATGAATCCAGTCATCGCATTGCCGATTCAATTAAAGATATGAAAGACAGTTTTGGTGAAGATCGGCAGGCTATTCTTGCAAGGGAGATGACGAAAACCTTTGAGACCGTTCTTGGTAATACCCTGGGAGAAATAGCTGTAAAAGTGGCAGAGGATGCAAATCAGCGCAAAGGTGAGTTCGTAGTGGTAATAAAAGGGGCAGAAAAGAAAATAAGTGATCCCGAGTTGGAGTCAGCAGATGCCTTGCTGGGTTTATTGCTTGAAGACCTGTCAACCAAACAGGCCAGCCGTATTGTTGCCAAACATACGGGTTTGCCGAAGAATGAGATCTATAAAAGAGCGCTGGGGTTGCAGAAGAATTTTGATTCTTCTGCAAAGTAGCTGATTGCGAGTAGCGAGGAAAACCTTGTAAAGCTATCTGGACTTTTCTCCCTCGCTACTAGCCACTAGATACTTTTTAAAAAATGTAGTGAACCAAACTTTTCCTTTTCACGCATTCTGGCAACACACTCTGATATACTAACCCCGGAAGTCGACCAGGCAGTCGCTGTTTATTTAACTTGTTTGAGTAAATGGAGGAAAGTCCGGGCTCCACAGGGCAAGACGCCAGGTAACGCCTGGGAGGCGCGAGCCTACGGAAAGTGCAGCAGAAAATATACCGCCGATGGCCTTCGGGCACAGGTAAGGTTGAAATGGTGCGGTAAGAGCGCACCGCGCGCATGGCAACATGGGTGGCATGGTAAACCCCGTCTGGAGCAAGACCAAATAGGAGAGTATTGATCCTGGATCAAGAGATGTGGCCCACATTGCTCTCGGGTAGGTCGCACGAGGTATACAGCGATGTGTATCCCAGATGAATGGCTGTCCACGACAGAACCCGGCTTATCGGTCGGCTTCCACCTTCTTATTCGATTATTGCCAGCGCTTCTGCTCGCTGTATGCCATGTTTTTCGTCATCCAGAAATTACTGTCTGCACCATTTCATCTGTTCTGCTTGTATATCCGGCCATTACCACTAAAAAACAAGTGTTATTTTATTAAATATGTATAAATATCAGTAAATTAACTCTTGTTTGTTAATAAGTTACTCTAATACCTTCATACAACCTCATGAATTATAAAACGATTGTTTTTGTGTAAAAAATTGTCCTTACTGTTTTTGTCAGTTTTTATCTAAGTTATTGTATCTAAAATAATCTTTTATAGATTCAGCCCTAGTTTTTCTTGACAAACAGGTAATTTCACACCAATATTGGATAAATATGGAGATTAGTGGATAAAAGTGGAAAAAATGAGAATAATTTGTCGGAGCAGGTTGATTGTTTAGAGGTGTCAACATTATCAGTCTGGATGTGAAAGGCCGTTTCGCGATGCCTACCCGGTATCGTGAGCAGTTGAGTGCGTCCTGTTCTGGCAAGTTGGTTGCAACGGTCGACCGGGATCACTGCCTGCTGATCTATCCGTTCCCTGAGTGGGAAGACATTGAACGTAAACTAGTAAAACTCCCCAGTTTTAATAAACAGGCAAGAAGCCTGCAGCGTCTGTTGATTGGTCATGCGACAGAGTTGGACATGGATGCGAATGGCCGAATGTTACTGACGCCTCCGTTGAGAAAATTTGCCGGGCTTGAAAAACGTGCGGTTTTGATTGGTCAGGGTAATAAATTTGAGTTGTGGGATGAACAGCTCTGGAATGAGAAATGTGACCAGTGGTTCGAGGAAGGTGATTTGGATGCTAATGGTTTACCGCCAGAACTAGAATCCTTGTCTTTGTAAATATTGATGAAAAAAACAGATGCGCACCAACCGGTTTTATTGGATGAGGTGTTGGAAGCGCTGAATATTCAGGCATCAGGCACGTATTTTGATGGAACCTTCGGTCGTGGTGGTCACGCCGGGGAGATTCTAAAACGCCTTGGGCCATCTGGAAAATTACTGGCAATGGATAAAGATCCTGATGCCATTCGATGTGCAAACGAAAAATTTGCAGACGATAAAAGATTTACAATTGTGCAGGGCAGTTTTGCAATGATGGCTGATGTTATTAATGGTGCAGGATTAACAGGTCAGGTCAATGGTGTATTCCTTGATCTTGGTGTGTCTTCACCTCAGCTCGATAATGCAGAGCGTGGTTTCAGTTTTATGAAACAGGGCCCATTGGATATGCGTATGGATACTTCGCAAGGCCCGTCCGCTGCAGAGTGGTTGGCTCAGGCGGAAGAAGAAGATATCTCGATAGCCATTCGGGATTTTGGAGAAGA
>JAADHQ010000099.1 GCA_013151795.1 Gammaproteobacteria bacterium
GCTGAAACTAAAATTATACCAGGCGCGTTTGCCACCACCCGATACGCCGACATTGACTTTTTTCGTATTGTATTTGCCGACACTGGTGCTGAAGGTTGGTGTAGTTTTTTTACCGCCTTTTCGGGTAAATATTTGAATGACTCCGCCAATCGCCTCTGAGCCATACAGGCTTGATCTTGGCCCACGGACAATTTCGATACGTTCTATTTGGTCGATGTCGAGATGCTGGAACGCGGTCGTTCCCGTTGTGGCTGAGCCGACCTTGATGCCGTCAATTAAAACCAGAACATGATCTGATTCTGCGCCACGAATGAATGTACTGGTGTTTTTTCCTGCACCGCCGTTATTCACCACGCTGAAGCCAACCTCATTGCGTAACAGGTCCTGTAAGGATTGTGCCTGTAATTTTTCGATGTCTTTGCGGGTGATGACACTGACCGATGCCAGTGTTTCATCAGCTGTACGAGCCGTACGTGTAGCCGTAACGATGACGGGCTCTAACGTATTTTCGGCTAAGACAATAACAGGTGTTGCAAGTAATGTTGTCGATACTAGAGATGTAATGAGTCTGGATTGTGTATTCACGGATTTTTCCTCAATAATTAAAGCTGGATAAAAAACTGTCGTGGAGGAGGAATAAGCGTGTAAAAGAGAACAGAACCCCGTGTTCACTCATCGCCCGCCGCGACAGTTATACATGAGACAATATTAAACGCTGAAAACAGCAGTTCAGAGCATGGTCTCTTACGTAACAGGCCGGTCTCCGGACTCACGAGTGGGTTTAGCCGATACAACACCTTCCCATGCAATGCACAGTGGCTTATAGCTGTATCTTTACTCGTTTACCGTTGCGGGGGCAGTGCCGGGATTGATTTGATTGACTCAGATCGCACCGGCTTCCCGTTTCACCCTTTGGTTTTGATTAACCTCAAGGCACCTGAAAACGGAAGCCAATTTAATCTTAACGATGCTTTGTGTCAAGTAATGAGTTTTTTTGACGATAAAGTAAAGACGTGAATGGATAGAGGAGTATTTTGTTAACTATATGTTACAAATAGACTTTCTTATAGACTGAAAGAAATTGTCTTGTGAAGGTATTATTTTTCATTAGCACAGATGCCAGAAGAGTTTTCATCAGGCTGCCATTATTCATTATTTTATTGTTGCAGACCCAATCTGTTTTTACAGATTATTTAGTTGTGAATACATTTAATGAGTTGTCGGATGAAAAGTATATCTTTCGCTGAAAAATCAATGATATCCTGTATAGTATAAATAGAATACTTATCCAAGAAAAAAAGCAATGGAATAAATTTTTATGGTTCGTTTGTTTCGCCATTATGTACCAGGTTCGCATTTACTGTTATTGATTCTTGACGCCTGCGTTTTGCTTGCTTCTATAGGTTTAGGTGTTGAAGTTAGCAGGTTTTCAGGCCTTTGGGTGCCACCATCTGTTGGTCTGGAATGGCTTGTTTACCGATCTGCCCTCTATACTGTGATTATTCTCAGTTGCATGACGTTTATGGGGTTGTACTGGCGCCACAGAAAAGAAAGTGAATGGCTTGATTTCTTTATAAGAATTCTGGCAAGCCTGATTTTGGGCATGATGTTGCTGGCACTGGTAATGTATGCATTTCCTGTGTTATCTGTGGACCGTTCGTCCATGTTCTTCGCACTGCTTATTTCTTTAATGATGATTACCATCATTCGCCTGATTCATTATGAAATTTCTGACCACGATGCCTCGCGACGCAGGGTGCTGGTGATAGGCACGGGTAAAAAAGCATCAATGATCCATGAAATTCGCAGAAAGTCTGATCTTTATGGCGTAAAGATTATTGGCTATGTGTGTATATCCAGAGATCATGCATTGGTTCCGGATAGTAAAATAATTTCATCTATGGATTCGCTGAGAATTTTTTGCGAGCAAAATCATATAGACGAAGTAGTAGTTGCCGTGGATGACCGGCGAAAAAGTTTCCCTGTAGATGAAATACTGGAATGTAAAATGGCCGGTGTTGTTATCTATGAGGCGAGTAATTTTATTGAAAAGCAAACAAAAAAAATCAGGCTGGATACTCTAAACCCGAGTTCAATGATATTTTCTGATGGTTATACCCGAGCAGTGTTGAATTCTTATGGCAAACGTTTATTTGATATTGTTGCCAGTACAATTTTATTGATATTGGCATCACCGGTTATTCTGATAACGATATTATCAATCTGGCTGGAGTCTGGCTGTAAAGGGAGCATTATATACAGACAGGAACGCGTTGGGAAAGATGGTATTCCATTCGATGTTTTGAAATTCAGAAGCATGAGAGAAGATGCTGAAGAGGACGGTAAAGCGCAGTGGGCGCAGCAGGATGATGACAGGGTAACTAAAAACGGAAAAGTCATACGGCTGTTGCGAATAGATGAATTACCACAGTTGTTTAACGTGTTAAAAGGTCAAATGAGTTTTGTGGGGCCGCGACCTGAACGTCCTCAATTTGTTGATGAGTTGTCACAAGTGATACCATTTTATAATTTAAGGCATTACGTCAAACCTGGCATTACTGGTTGGGCGCAGATATCTTATCCCTACGGTGCATCAGAAGAAGATGCGATAGAAAAGCTACAATATGATTTATACTATATAAAGCGTTATAGTCTGATGTTTGATATGTTGATATTATTTCAAACGGCACAGGCTGTAATCTGGGCTCGTGGTGGCCGTTAGCTTGCCGGTTTTCACGTTACATATTCAACATTCCTTTTCACTCGGAGAGTTAGAGTGGTCAAAGTTATTTTAACCAGATAATGAACCTCGTTACCACAGGGTATTTTATTTCCAGCGGACTTTTTTCGATCCTGGCCTTGTTGCTCCTGACGCATTGGCGTGGTCGATTACAAGGTGGGTTGTTACTTCTGGTTGTTATCTTAACGGTTATCTGGTCGCTGGTTGCCGGGTTGAATGGCTTCCGTGAGGGCGTTTACTATCGTTCCGCTATCGTCATTGAAATTCTACGAAATATCACCTTGTATGTATTTCTGTTTGGGTTGCTCAGACCTTTATATATAGCTAAGCAACGGCAAAATTTTTACCGGATGTTATACATCACAGTATACCTTGGGTCTTTATTGTTCCTGCTCGCTTCGGTGTATATTAATTATGGCATTAACATTGGCCCCTATTTTATAACGATCAATTATAAAATACTGTTCGCAGGGAATCTGGGCATGGCCATTATCGGGATGATTCTGGTCGAGCAACTATTCAGAAATACACGTGTAGAGAGCCGCTGGGCAATCAAGTTTCTGTTTTTTGGTATTGGCCTGATATTTATCTATGACTTTATTATGTACGCTGATGCGTTATTGTTCAGTCAGATTGACAAGGAAATCTGGATAGGCAGGGGATACGTGGTTGCTATGGCAGTACCACTGTTAGCACTCGCCGCACAACGTAATCCGACATGGTCATTGGAAGTGTTCGTTTCCAAACAACTGGTTTTCCATAGTGCAACGCTGGTTGGGATAGGTTTATATTTATTATTGATGGCTCTGGCAGGCTATTACATCAAGTTGTACGGAGGAAGCTGGGGCGCGGTTGCTCAAATTGTATTTCTTTCGATGGCATTCGTATTTTTGTTTGTGGCTATTTTTTCAGGTGACCTGCGTTCCAAGATAAAGGTTTTTATCAATAAACATTTTTTTAATTACAAATATGACTATCGTGATGAATGGATCAACATTACGCGTGATTTATCAAGAGTCAGTGAAGAAAGCAGTTTGCATATAACGGTCATAAATTCAATTACCAGTCTTATCGAAAGTACCGGTGGCATGCTCTGGTTGCATGATGAGAAGAAGACCGGTTATCAGGTTGTAGCAAACACATTGTTTAGTGAAATTAAAATTATTGAACCTGTTGATAGTGATTTTGCAGATTATTTACACAAAAAAGACTGGATTATTGATCTTCGTGAAGTAGCGAGTAGCCCAGAGAAGTATCAGAGTCTTGTTATTCCTGAGTGGTTGAAAAATCAACAAAGAGCCTGGTTGGTTATACCATTACGCCACGTGGATGAATTGTACGGGTTTTTGGTGTTGGCCGAATCCAGAGCATTTAAAAGTATTAACTGGGAAGATCGTGACTTGCTCAAGACTGCCTGTTTACAGGCAACCAGCTACCTGGCCTTTCAGGAAGCCTCTAATTCACTGGCCAAATCTGAAAAATTTGCGGTGTTTAATCGATTGTCAGCCTTTGTGGTACACGATCTGAAAAATTTGATAGCACAACTTGAACTGATTACCCGAAATGCAGAAAAATATAAATCCAACCCCGAGTTTGTTGATGATGCATTTGATACAGTAAAACATGCCAGTGAGAAAATGGGCCGTCTTTTGACACAACTGAAGCAAGGTCGTTTTAGTGATCAAGTAGCCAGTGTTATTAATATTCAGGATGCCATGCAAGAGATCGTGCGGAGTCACCAGATATACATGCCGCATCCGCAGTTACAATGCGCCGTGGAAAATGTCAGAATATCGGCTAATTATGATCGTTTCCTGTCTATTGTCGGGCATATCGTAAAAAATGCACAGGAAGCCACAAACGATGATGGCTATGTTAAAGTAGATGTCAGTTATGACGATAATATGCTTACCATTAAGGTAACAGACAATGGATCAGGTATGGATGAACAGTTTATCAAGGATAAACTCTTTACCCCGTTCATTACTACCAAGGGAAATGCAGGAATGGGTGTGGGTGTCTATGAATGCCGTGAGTTTATTGAGGCACTTGGTGGGCATGTACAAGCCAGTAGTAAACCGGGTCATGGCAGCGAGTTTTTGTTGACGATTCCGGCTAAAAGACAACAGGATGAATTATCGTGACAGAATCGAAAAATACCCGACCATTATTAATTGTTGAAGATGACCCCGGATTGCAGAAGCAGTTGAAATGGTCATTTGAAGGTTATGATGTGCAAATCGCAGGGAGTCGTGAAGAGGCAATTACAGCTATCAGGCGGTTCTCTCCATCAGTTGTTACACTGGATCTTGGGTTACCACCTGACCCGACCAATGTGAGTGAAGGTTTTGCTGCCCTTGGTGAAATCCATCAGTTAGCGCCGAACACTAAAATTATTGTCGTTACTGGTAATGATGATCGTGAAAATGCATTGAAAGCCATTGAATTGGGGGCTTATGATTTTTATCAGAAGCCGATTGATCCGGATGTTCTTAAAATCATCATTGATCGCGCCTACCATCTGAGTGAACTTGAAGCAGAAAACCGTAGCCTCGCAAAGAAGCAGCGTAGTTCACCATTGGATGGAATTATTGCCAACAGCCCGGAGATGTTAAAGATATGTCGGTTAGTAGAAAAAGTAGCGCCTACCTCTGCTACTACATTGTTATTGGGTGAAAGCGGTACGGGTAAAGAAGTATTGGCCAGAGCCGTTCATGAGTTAAGTCCGCGTAGCGGTGAGCGTTTTGTGGCAATCAATTGTGCTGCTATTCCTGAGAATTTGCTGGAAAGTGAATTATTCGGTTACGAAAAAGGGGCCTTTACCGGTGCCGTAAAACAAACGCTGGGTAAGGTTGAAACAGCCAGTGGCGGCACTTTGTTCCTGGATGAAATAGGCGATTTGCCAATGGCATTGCAGGCCAAGCTTCTCAGATTTTTACAAGAGAGAGTAATTGAACGTATTGGCGGAAGAAAAGAAATACCGGTTGATGTCCGTGTAATTTGCGCGACACATCAGCAGCTTGAAGGCATGATTGCAGAAAAAACTTTCAGGGAAGACCTCTATTATCGCGTAAGCGAAATCACAATAGATATACCGCCATTAAGAGAGCGTACAGGTGATTCAGTATTATTAGCCAAAGTTTTTCTGGGGAAATATGCCAAAGAAAACGGAAGCAAGATAAAAGGTTTTTCCAAAGATGCACTTTTGGCGATTGAAAATCATGCGTGGCCGGGTAACGTCAGAGAAATGGAAAACAAGATTAAACGCGCAGTCATTATGACAGACACTGCACAGGTAACAGCAGAAGAATTACAGTTGGAAGTGCCAGGTGCTGATGACGTACCGTTAAACCTTCGTGAGGTAAGAGACAAGGTTGAAGAGCAGGCTGTTATAAGAGTGTTATCGTACGCCGATGACAATGTATCTAAAGCCGCAGAGTTATTAGGTGTAAGCAGACCAACCTTGTATGACCTTATGAACAAGTATAATTTGAAGTCATAAATATAAAATATTATTCGGGTAGAGGAAAATTTAAACTAATGGTTGAAAGAATGAAAAGATTTGTATGTTTTCTATTAATATCCCTGTTCATCGTCTCGTGCAGCAAGCCAGATTTAAATGAATATATAACCGATGCAAAAAACTCAATAGCGAACCATGAACTTCGAAAGGCTGTTATCGTACTGAAAAATGCAATAACTGAATATCCGAATAATAAAGAAGTGCGTTATATACTGGGCGAGGTTTATTTAAAATCAGGGGATGGAGAATCTGCAGAAAAAGAATTTGGCCGTTATATTGAGTATGGTGGAGACAGGGAAAAAGTAACTATTTATCTGGGCCAGTCATTATTGATGCAGCACCTCTATCAACGAGTACTGGATGAAATTAAAGAAACAGACGCAAAGAGTACAGACAAGCCTGATATCTATGTATTATATGGAGAGTCTTATCTGGGGCTAGGTAAGTCTAAAATGGCAAAGCGTGCTTTTGAAAATGCCATAACAATGCAGGTGGATTTCATACCCGCAAAATTAGGGATGGTGCAGTTGTATTTATCCTTAAATGATACGACCAGTGCAACTGTGTTTATAAATGAAGCTATTTCTTTAGACAAGAAAAACCCTTATGCCTGGTATCTGGATGGATTGCTGAAATCAGGCAGCAAAAATAAAAAAGGTGCTCTTGAGTCATTTCAAAAATCTGTTTCGTTATACGGAAATTACATTTACGGTGAACAATCGTACCGTGCAAGGATAGCCTTGATCAGGTCTTTGTTGGCAGCAGGGGACAATGATGGTGCAAAGCCACATATAGTAGCCATTTCAAGAGTGTCTTCTGATTTTCCTCAAACCATATATGTTGAAGCCATCTATGCGTATCAGACGGGTGATTTTGACAAGGCACTGGAACGACTTCAGGCTTTTAATAAATTGTTTCCGGATCATTTACCCAGTAATTTAATGTTAGGAGCTGTTTTATACCGTAATAATTCGCTGGAGCAGGCAAATGGTTACATCAGCCGTTATGTTAGTGCTGTACCCACAAACATTTATGCCCGTAAACTTCTGGCCGCGGTGCGTGCGCGCTTGTCTCGAAGTGAAGATGCATTAAAAATACTAACGCAAGGAAATGTAGATGTTGCCGACACTGAGCTTTTGACTGCAATTGGCAGACTTGCAATCGAAACAGGTGACAAACAGCTTGCAATACGTAATCTTGAAACAGCCTATTCTAACGAAAATAGTAATGAAGAAGTTATTACTCTTTTGGCGAGTGTCTACCTTAATGATGGAAGGTATGACGATGCGATTAATTTGTATGAGAAATATAGTGAGAATAGTAAAGATAAAAAGAACCTTCTTCTTGTTGATGCCTATGTAAAAAAAGGTGATCTTGAAAAAGCAGAAACTCTGGTTCAACGAATGTTGTCAGCTAGCCCCAACAGTGCTGAAATTATTACAGTAACGGGTTATCTTGCACTGAGTAAAGGAGAGCAGGAGAAGGCGGCTGGTTTTTTCAATGATGCATTAAAGATTGATTCGGGTTATGTGCCGGCATTGCTCTATCAGGCCTCGCTGGAAATGCAAAATGGCCAGTATAAGCAGGCGCAGAAAAATCTGGATCAGATATTATTAAAAGATACCGGGAATGTATATGCCTATGTAGGTCTGGCTCAAATAGAAGCCGCTCAAGGACGATTGGAAAATACGTATAACTTTCTGAAAAAGGCCAGTGAGAATGTTCCTGACTCTATCATTCCTGTTTTATTGCTGGCTGACTTTCATCTGAAAAATGGAATGCCCCGTAAGGCACTTGATGTTTTACATGGAAGCAAGTATAGCCAGAATAAAGATGCAAGGCTCAAGTTGTTGGAGGCAAGAGCTTATAAAGCGACAGGTGATATTGAAAAAGCAATAAATATCTATAGCCAGATAATAGATAAAACTGCAGAAGGTAGCCCTGCATACATTGAACTGGCCACATTATACCTGCGTGCCAATCAGCCAGATAAAACAAAAGCCATGTTGAATAAGGTTTTACAGAAAACGCCGGAATCTATTGTTGCTAAAGGTGCCTTGAGTCTGGTTTATCTAAAAGAGGGAAAGTTTAATCAGGCTATGGAAATTGCCAGGAATATAAAACGTGATATGCCATCGTCGTATCAGGGGTATCTGCTTGCAGGGGATGTGTCCTTTGTACGAAAAAAATATGGTGATGCCCAAAGTAATTATTTTGAGGCATTGCAACGAAATAACTCAACAAAAATAGTCTATAAGTTATTCAATTCATATTATAGAGGCAACCAAAAAGAGAAAGGACTGCAATTCCTGGAGAGCTGGACCAATGATAATCCTTCAAACTATCAGGTGATGTTTAACCTTGCAAACTTGTATTCTTTATTAAAGCGTTTTGATAAAGCCATAGCGCTTTACCAAAAAGTAGTGGCTGTCAGGCCAGATCATTTGGGGGCATTAAATAATCTGTCCTTACTATATATACCTAAAGACATGAAAAAGGCTGTGCAATACGCAAGGCAAATATATGCAAAAGCGCCTGACAACAAAGAAATCATAGATACAGTTGGCTGGGTATACCTTAAAAATAACGAGATGGATATTGCAGCCCCGTTAATTGAGCGAGCAGCCAAAGGAAACAAGAATCCATCTGTTCAATATCATTATTCAGTTTTGCTATCGATGAAGGGAAGAGCAGAAGAGGCTAAGGAGATTTTGGTTAATATCCTCAAGAGAAATAAGTCCTTTCCGGAGAAAGATGTTGCGCAAAATTTATTAACGGAGCTAAAAGCCCGATAATTCACGGTAAAATGATAAGATAAGGTTACATTTTCAATATCGAATGTTTTTTAAATTATTATAAAAAACAATAGCATGTACTGTTTCTATAAATAGTATAATTGCATTATTAGCTATTCCATAACATTGTTAAAACGGCAGCCATTAATTGTCGGCATAATTTACAATAAGTACTATTTCGCTAGTTATTATTTAGCATTTTTCAGGAAAGTTCTAATTATTTCCATTAAAATCAGTAATATAAAAATATTGGCACAAACACTGCATCGTACTGGGTAAGATTCACAATATTTTTTAATTTTAAGTTTTTGGAGATATAGGCCATGAAAAACATAATAACAAGTTTGTTACTTTTAACCGCGATGCTTGGTGTAAATGCTAATGCAGCATTAACACTTCAGGATATTACAGGCATTCCTGGTACATCAGGATATACGGATACAGGTTCTGAGTACCTCGTTCTAACCGATAA
>JAADHQ010000094.1 GCA_013151795.1 Gammaproteobacteria bacterium
ATTGCTGAACATGCATTCATTAACGAAAAAAAATACCAGGACATGTACCAGCGCTCTATTAACGAACCGGAAGATTTCTGGGCTGAACAGGCCAATGAGTTTCTGACCTGGTTTAAACCATGGGACAAAACACTCGACTGGAGTTATGACGAAAAAGACCTGCACATAAAATGGTTTGAAGGTGGCAAACTAAACGTCAGTTACAATTGCATTGATCGGCATCTTGAAAAACATGCTGATAAAGTCGCCATTATCTGGGAAGGTGATGACCTGCAAGATGATCAAAAAATCACTTTCCGCGAACTGCACGAACACGTCAGCAAACTTGCCAATGTATTAAAATCCCGCGGTGTAAAAAAAGGCGACCGTGTCTGCATTTATATGCCAATGATTCCGGAGGCCGGTTATGCCATGCTGGCCTGTACGCGTATCGGTGCTGTGCACTCGGTTGTCTTTGGCGGGTTTTCGCCCGAGTCACTAAAAGACCGCATACTGGATTCTGATTGCCAGGTTATTATCACTGCTGATGAAGGTGTTCGTGGTGGTAAAGCTGTGCCTCTTAAGGCTAATACTGACAAGGCAGCACTTGCGTGCCCTAACGTCCATACTGTGCTTACCGTCAAACGTACCGGTGGCAACATAGACTGGACTGAAGGCCGTGATGTCTGGTATCACGATATCATGTCTACGGCATCGGCCGATTGCCCACCGGAAGAAATGGACGCAGAAGATCCGATGTTTATCCTTTACACATCCGGTTCTACCGGCAAACCAAAAGGGGTATTGCACACCACAGGGGGATACCTGCTGTATTCTGCAATCACCACTAAATACACATTTGACCTGCACGACGATGATATCTTCTGGTGCACGGCAGACGTTGGCTGGATTACCGGACATAGCTATCTCTTATACGGGCCACTTGCCAATGGCCTGACGACCGTATTTTTTGAAGGCGTACCCAATTACCCGGACGCCTCTCGCTTCTGGAAATCTGTCGATAAACATCAAGTCACTGTTTTTTATACCGCGCCTACTGCCATCCGCGCGTTAATGCGTGAGGGTGATGGCCCGGTAAAACAAACCTCACGAAAAAGCCTGCGCATCCTTGGCACAGTGGGTGAACCCATCAACCCGGAGGCATGGGAATGGTATTACAATGTTGTGGGCAATGCGCGCTGCCCCATTGTTGATACCTGGTGGCAAACCGAAACGGGTGGCCACATGTTAACCCCTTTGCCCGGTGCAACCAAACTCAAACCTGGCTCGGCCACACGGCCTTTCTTTGGCGTCTCTCCCGCTATTATTGATACCAACACCAATACTATAATAGATGGCGATAGTGAGGCCGAGGGAGCACTGGTGATGACTCACCCCTGGCCCGGACAAATGCGTTCTATCTACGGTGACCACGCACGCTTCTTTGAAACCTATTTCAAGACTTACCCCGGAACGTATTTTAGTGGTGACGGCGCCAAACGAGACAAAGATGGTTATTACTGGATTACCGGGCGTATGGATGATGTGCTTAATGTATCCGGACACCGCATGGGAACCGCCGAGGTTGAAAGCGCCCTTGTTCTGCATGAGGCCATTGCAGAGGCCGCTGTCGTCGGTTATCCGCATGAAATCAAGGGGCAAGGAATTTATGCCTATGTCACCCCTATCATTGGCGTAGAGCCGAGCGATGAATTACGTGATGAGCTCATCAAGCTGGTGCGCTCTGAGATTGGCCCTATCGCCAAACCGGATATCATTCAATGGGCCCCGGGTTTACCGAAAACCCGCTCAGGGAAAATCATGCGCCGTATATTGCGTAAAATTGCCGAAAATGATGTTGATAATCTCGGAGATACATCGACACTGGCAGACCCCGGTGTGGTGCATGATCTGGTAAAAAATCGGGCAAATAAATAAATTATATTTGTTGGGGTTCGTTCCTCACCCCAACCTACCATAGATAAAATGTAGGTTGGCGGTGAGGCACGAACCCCAACAAACCAATGTAGGTTGGCGGTGAGACACAAACCCCAACAAATCAATGTAGGTTGGCGGTGAGGCACGAACCCCAACAAACCAATGTAGATTTGCGGTGAGACACAAACCCCAACAAATCAATGTAGGTTGGTGGTGAGGCACGAACCCCAACAAAACACTCACGGAATGAGACACATGCACTATCGGCGAGCAAAAACAAAAGGTGGCACTTACTTTTTTACCTTGAATCTGGCAAACCGCCGAAACACCCTGTTAACTGACCATATTGATGCCTTACGCCTGACAATTAATAAAATAAAACACCGCCACCCGTTTATTCTGGATGCAATGATCGTACTACCCGACCACCTGCATGCAATATGGACACTACCAGAACATGACACTGATTATGCCAAAAGGTGGATGTTGATAAAATCCGGGTTTTCACGTCAACTACCCAAAAATGAACCCATAAACAAAAGCAGACGATCAAAAGGTGAACGAGGAATCTGGCAACGGCGTTACTGGGAACATTTAATACGCAACGATGTCGATTATGAAAACCATATCAATTATATCCATTACAATCCGGTTAAACACGGGCATGTAAAACAAGCAAATGACTGGCCTTACTCAAGTATTCATAATTACATTTCCAGAGGGATATTAAATAAAAATTGGGGGTATGATGATCGGGCTGAAAACATAAACTTTGGCGAAATATTTGAATAGTTGGGGTTCGTGCCTCACCACCAACCTACCATAGATAAAATGTAGGTTGGGGTGAGGAACGAACCCCAACTACCATAAATAAAATGTAGGTTGGCGGTAAGGAACGAACCCCAACAAAAAAACTCGTAAACCTGCCCTGTCCTGAGCCAGTCAATATTCCAGTAGTTCTGTATCCGCATGAGAATAAGCAGGCGAACAAGCGCAAAGAATAACCAGATCTTCCTTGTTGGTATTTTCTACACAGTGTGCTGTCAGTGGTGATATCGACACACTATCACCGACTACTATTTCGAATACCTTCATACCCAATGTCATCATGCCTGCGCCAGAAATAACATAATAAATTTCTTCTGATGAACGATGTAAATGCAATTCGGTTTTTGTGCCTGAAGGAATCGTTGCCTCTGCCAGACTCTGGTTTTTATTTGCATGATGATCAGGGTGCATTAACTCACGGATCATGGAACCGTCTTTGGTAGTATAAGGTTTTATTTCAGAATATTTGGCTATCATTTCCCAATGATCCTTTGCTGAGAAGACATTAACAATAACATATATTGCCGCGCTTCTTTACTGTAGGAGCGGACCTCGGCCGCGATAAAATATGCAGAAAAAACACACTGCCACTTGCTTATCAATTTTCCTATGAAATACATATTTAATTTTTATGGTTTATTTTTATCGCGGCCGAGGTCCGCTCCTACAGAGACAAGATTCAATTATTTAAAGATTTTTACTGCAAAAAAAAGGCCTCATAAAGAGGCCTTTTTTATAAAGCAGAATAAACGTTTATTCACTTATTGCTTTCATACTTAAGCGGATACGACCTTGCTTGTCCACTTCCAGAACTTTTACCTTGATGACGTCACCTTCGGTTAGTTTATCACTGACCTTCTCGACACGCTCTTCACAGATTTGTGAGATGTGAACCAGACCATCTTTACCCGGAAGGATGTTAACAAAGGCACCAAAATCCATTAATTTGGCTACTTTACCTTCGTAGATCTTGCCTACTTCAACATCAGCAGTGATCAGTTCGATACGAGCCTTGGCATCATCACCGGCTGCTTTATCAACACAGGCAACCTTAACAACACCATCGTCTGTAATATCAATCGATGCGCCTGTTTCTTCGGTAATCATACGGATAGTTGCACCACCCTTACCGATAACATCACGGATTTTGTCAGGGTTAATGCTAAAGGTAATAATTCTTGGTGCAAATGAAGACATTTCTTCACGATGCGTACTGATAACCTTGTTCATTTCTTCAAGAATAAACATGCGGCCATGTTTCGCTTGTTCTAACGCCTGCTCCATGATTTCCTTGGTGATGCCATCTATCTTGATATCCATTTGCAATGCATTAATACCATTTGCTGTACCGGCAACCTTGAAGTCCATATCGCCGAGATGATCTTCATCACCCAGGATATCGGTCAGGACGGCGAACTTGTCACCTTCCTTGATCAGACCCATTGCAACACCGGCAACAGGTGCCTTGATTGGCACACCGGCATCCATCAATGACAGACTGGTACCACAAACTGAAGCCATCGAGCTGGAACCATTTGATTCTGTAATTTCAGAAACCACACGAATAGCATACGGAAATTCATCAATCGTTGGCATAACTGCCATCACGCCACGCTTGGCAAGACGACCATGGCCGATCTCACGACGTTTAGGGCTACCCACCATGCCGGTTTCACCAACACAATACGGAGGGAAGTTATAATGCAGCATAAAGTTTGATCGATAAGTGCCTGTCAGGGCATCTATCAATTGCGCGTCTTTTGTTGTACCTAATGTTGTTACAACAATGGCTTGTGTTTCTCCACGCGTAAACAATGCTGAACCGTGCGTTCTTGGTAAAACACCTGTGCGTACAGAAATCTGACGAACGGTGTTGTTATCACGGCCATCGATCCTTGGCTTGCCATCAATAATGCGACTACGGACAATGGATTTTTCCAACTTGCCAAATACGCCTTGTACTTCTTCTTTTGTTGGCGAATCATCTGCATCGGTTACCAGTTTTTCAATAACCGCATTTTTGATTTCACCAATTTTGTCATAACGTGCCATCTTTTCAGAAATCTGGTACGCAGCATCGACATCAGCATGACAGGCATCAGAGACAGCCTTTGTCAGCGCTTCGTTAACAACCGGTGCTGGATGTTCAGGTGTAGTTGCTCCCACTTCCTGAGCAAACTCTGTTACTGCCTTGATTACTGCCTGCAGTTTTTCATGGCCAAATAAAACCGAACCCAGCATCACTTCTTCAGAAAGTTGCTGTGCTTCAGATTCAACCATGAGTACCGCTTCTTCTGTACCGGCTACTATCAGGTCCAGCTCAGATGTTTCCATCTCGGTAGTCGTCGGGTTAAGAATGTATTCGCCATTTGCATAACCAACACGTGCAGCACCAATCGGGCCATTAAAAGGTAAGCCGGATATAGCTAATGCGGCCGATGCACCAATCATGGATGTCACTTCAGTTTCAATTTCATTATTCAGTGACATAACGGTACAGATAACCTGTACTTCGTTGGTATAACCTTTAGGAAAAAGCGGACGAATAGGACGATCTATCAATCGTGATGTAAGTGTTTCGCCTTCGCTTGGACGGCCTTCTCGTTTGAAAAAGCTGCCAGGTATTTTACCAGCTGCGTATGTCTTTTCCTGATAGTTAACGGTGAGCGGGAAAAAATCGCGGCCAGGTTGCGCCTCTTTTTGTCCGACTACTGTTACCATTACAACGGTATCTTCGATGTTAACCATGACAGCTGCACTTGCCTGCCGTGCAATCTCGCTGGTTTCCAGGATGACTGTTTGATTACCGTACTGAAATTCTTTTCTGATTGGAGTCACGTGTTGTTCCTTAAATTATTTTTATTAACGTTATCGACGCAGACCCAGGCTTTGAATCAGATCCTGATATCGCTGAGTGTCTTTTTTACTAACATAATCCAGCAGCTTGCGGCGCTGATTGATCATTCTTAATAAACCCTGACGTGAATGATGATCATGTTTATTAACTGAAAAATGTTCAGTTAATTTATTAATATTGGTTGTGAGCAAAGCAACCTGTACTTCCGGTGAACCGGTATCAGTACTGGACCTTTGATATTTCTCTACAACACTACTTTTCTCTTCTGCGGTTAACATACAAATATTGCTCCTGATAGATCTTTAAAATGCCACTTACACCAAGCGGCGTATTTTACCTTCGCAACCCCCAAGTAACAAGCCAAATACGTAAAAAAATGTTTAATTGATAAGCAGTTAGCCGGTAACAGGTTTATTCTGAGGATTGTTTATACCACGGCCTGCCAAAATCCTGATTATGATGTATTCACAAGACCGGAAAATATTAAGTTTGAACACAGAAAAACACCCGTCCTACCCACATAAAATATAGATATTTAGTATAATAATCATGTCGTTATAGAAATAATCTAATGTAATTAATTACTCGCTGACATGAAAGATTCGCTTAGGGGCTACCTTGCCGTCACTAGCTATTTGCCCTATACCCAAAAATATCTGCTGCTCAGCATTATAAACGCGCACCCAACCCGATGTAGGCGCCCTGGGGACCTGTACAGGCTGCCCTTGCAACAAATAATATGATGAATCTGCATTAAGCTGCACATCAGGCCAATGCATCAGGGCTGAATCAATAGGCATTAAAAAATCATCCAGCTGCTCGGGAGTTTCATCTTTAATTTGCTGTAATTGTTCGAGGGATACCATCTTGTCCGGGTCCTGAAATGGCCCGGCTGCCAGACGCCGGAGCTCGGTAACATGTGCACCACAACCAAGTTGCTCGCCTATGTCTTCTACCAATGTACGGATATACGTACCTTTGGAACAAGCAACTTCCAGCTCAAGAAACCCATCTTTATAGTCAATAAATACAATTTCATGAATGGTTACACTGCGCGGCTTGCGTTCGACTTCAATCCCCTTCCTGGCGAGAGTGTAAAGCCGCTCACCTTCATGCTTCAAAGCCGAAAACATGGGAGGAATCTGTTCAATAGGCCCTGTAAATTGCTTTAATATGCGTTCTATTTGCTTTTGATCAAGCTTGGGTACATCACGCCGGCTGATAACCTCACCTTCGGCGTCACCGGTATTGGTTTTTACGCCAAACTGACATGTCAGGCGGTAACGTTTGTCAGCATCCAGAAGATAACCTGATACTTTTGTACCTTCACCAAAGCAAATAGGCAACATGCCTGTAGCGAGTGGATCAAGACTGCCTGTATGGCCAGCTTTTTGCGCGAAAAAGATACCCTTCACTTTTTGCAGCGCCTGATTTGAACTTAATCCTTTGGGTTTATCCAGTAATATAATGCCGTCTATTGGACGGCCTCGCTTGCGCCTGCGTGCCATATTCTATTCGTCTTCCTGGTGGTTTTTTTTATCTGATGACACCGCGTCTTCAATTAAACTGGTTAATTTTGAACCGTTTTCGATCGACTCGTCATAAAAAAAATGCAATTGAGGAACAATTCGCGTTGTCATCAGCTGACCCAATTCGTGACGTAAAAAACCGGATGCTTTTTTTATAATGGCAAGGCTCTCTTCACGGTGATCATCATCAAGAGCAGTGATATAGACTTTTGCATGAGATAGATCCCTGGATACATGTACAGCATTGACCGAGATCAAACCAATACGGGGATCTTTTATCTGACTGCGAATCAGGTCTGCAAGATCACGCTGGATTTGCAGTCCGACTCTACGTGTGCGGCTGAATTCTTTTGGCATACTTTATATTAACTATCAGAAAACAAGTTAGCTAACCGTTCTCGTCAAAACCTATAATTCGCGCTTGACTTCAATACGCTCGAAGACTTCGATCTGATCACCGGCTAGTATGTCATTGTAATTCTTCACGCCAATACCACACTCAACACCGGACTTGACTTCATTGGCGTCGTCTTTAAAGCGGCGCAATGACTCCAGCTCACCTTCATAGATAACAACATTATCACGCAAGACACGGATAGGGTTATCACGTTTTACCGTACCTTCTGTAACCAGACAGCCAGCAATCGCACCAAGAACAGAAGAACGAAACACATCACGAACTTCGGCAAGTCCCACTATTTCTTCCTTGAATGCAGGAGCTAACATACCGGTTAACGCGCCTTTCACTTCATCAATCAAATCATAAATAATACTGAAATAATGAAGATCAACACTTTCATCCTCTATCATTCTTTTAGCTGAAACGTCTGCACGAACATTAAAACCGAACATCACTGCTCCGGAGGCCGTTGCAAGGTTAACGTCAGATTCATTAATGCCACCAACACCTGTTGCGACGATATTCACTTTTACTTCATCAGTCGATAATTCAAGTAATGAGCTGGATATGGCTTCAAGAGACCCTTGTACGTCTGCCTTGATCATGACATTAAGCGTACTAACGTCACCACTTTCCATTTGCGAGAACATATTATCCAGTTTGGCTTTCTGCTGATTAGCCATTTTAGTTTCACGCGTTCGGGTAGTACGTATTGAAGCTACTTCACGGGCTTTACGTTCATCCGATACCACCAGCGCTTCATCACCAGCTGCTGGCGTACCTGACAAGCCCAATACTTCTACCGGGATAGATGGGCCAGCTTCCGTAATAGAATGACCATTTTCATCAATAATTGCACGAATGCGTCCATACTCACTTCCAGCTATTAATATATCACCCTTACGTAAAGTGCCTTGCTGTACAAGAATGGTCGCAACGGAACCCCTGCCTTTATCAAGGCGTGATTCAACAACCACTCCTTTTGCAGTCGAGTCTACTGGTGCTTTTAATTCCATCACTTCAGCTTGCAACAAGATCGCCTCAAGCAATGTGTCAACACCCTCACCTGTGTGGGCAGATACGTTCACAAATATAACATCACCACCCCAGTCTTCAGGAACAACTTCTTCCTGTGACAATTCCTGCTTCACCCTGTCTGGCGCTGCATCTTCCTTATCTATTTTGTTAATAGCAATAATAATAGGTACGCCACCCGCGCGCGCATGCTGTATAGACTCTTTGGTCTGAGGCATAACTCCATCATCGGCTGCGACAACAATAATAACAATATCAGTAGACTTGGCACCACGTGCGCGCATGGCTGTAAATGCAGCATGGCCCGGTGTATCAAGGAAGGTAATCATGCCCTTATCTGTTTCGACATGATAAGCGCCAATGTGCTGTGTAATGCCGCCGGCCTCACCTGAAGCAACACGACTTTCACGAATATAATCAAGCAATGAAGTTTTACCGTGATCTACATGACCCATAATAGTCACAACAGGGGCGCGCGGCAAAAGCGGTGCATCTGTTTCTTCTACGGTTATCAGCTCTTCTTCAATTGCATCGTCACAGATCAACTTAACTGTATGACCCATTTCTTCAACAACGATTGTTGCAGTTTCCTGATCAAGCACCTGATTAATAGTAACCATGCTGCCCAGGTTCATCATAACTTTAATTACTTCTGCGGCTTTGACAGACATTTTCTGAGCAAGGTCAGCGACAGTAATGGATTCAGGTAATCCTACCTCACGAATAACAGGAGCTACCGGCTTCTCAAAACCATGTTCGGTTGTTTGTGATGCTACGTTACGAATCTTGCCTTTTTTCTTACGGCGGCCACTTTTGTTCTCTGAAACGTGAAGTTCCTTACGTCCATAACGTGTAGATTTACCTTCTTTACGTTTGGATTTTTTATCTGGACGTTTATCACTTTTGCCGTCTTCAACTCGTGAAGCATCTGCCTTGGCATTTTTCATATCCTTACGAAGTTTTTCTGCCTCTTCCGCTTTCTTGCGTGCCTCTTCTTCCGCTTGTTTAAGCGCATCTTCCTCGGCTTTTTTCTTTTCTTCAGCTTCACTTTTTAAACGTACATCTTCTTCCTTACGTTTTGCTTCCGCATCTATAATAGCCTGCTCAGCTGCTAACTGCTCTGCCTCTTCAATTTTTTTGGCCTCTTCAGCTTCAACAACATCAGAACGTTTGACATAAGTACGTTTCTTGCGCACCTCAACGTTAACGGTCTTGTTTTTTCCATGAGTGCCTGTAACCCGTAGTTCACTTCGTGTTTTACGTCGAAGCGTTATTTTCCTGGGGCCTTCATCTTTCGCTTCAGTTTTACCATGACTAAGACGCAAATGATCCAGTAACTGCATCTTCTGCTTGTCTGTAATCAAGTCGTCATCCTTTTTAAAGTCCAGACCTGCTTCACCTAATTGCACAAGCAGTCTGTCCGCTGGAACGCCAACGACTTCAGCAAATTGCTTTACTGTTACATCTGACATCTAAATCTTCTCCGGTAATTAACCTTGCTCTTCTTCAAACCAATGCGCACGTGCAGCCATAATCAGCTTACCCGCACTCTCTTCATCCATTTCCTTGATCTCTATCAGCTCATCAACTGCCAGCTCTGCAAGATCATCAAGTGTATTCACTTTTTTCGCAGCCAGTGCGCCAATCAATTCATCCGTCATTCCATCCAGATCAATCAGTGCTTGATCCATTTCTGCAGGATCAACACTTTCTTCATCAACAATGGCTCGTGTTAGTAACACATCTCGCGCACGACCGCGTAATTCTTCGACCATATCTTCGTCAAATTCTTCAATTTCCAATAACTCACTGGCAGGCACATAAGCGACTTCATCAACAGATGAAAAACCTTCCTGCGCAAGAATTACAGCAATTTCTTCGTCAACATCCAGTTGCTCCATGAAACGTTTTACTATTTCCTCTTGCTCACCTTCTGTTTTCTCATCAGCCTGTGATTCACTCATCACATTGAGTCTCCAGCCTGTTAGCTCACTGGCCAGTTTTACGTTTTGACCGCCACGACCAATAGCCTGGGATAATTGTTCATCACTCACTGCAATGTCCATGCTTTCAGATTCTTCATCAACAACAATAGACACTACTTCTGCCGGTGACATGGCATTAATAACAAACTGAGCCGGATTTTCATCCCATAAGATTATATCTACACGTTCGCTGGATAATTCGTTTGAAACAGTCTGTACGCGCGAACCACGCATACCAACACAGGCACCGATAGGATCAATCCTCGGGTCATTAGACTTGACTGCAATTTTTGCTCGCAAACCCGGGTCACGTGATGCACCAAGTATTTCAATAAGATCCTGCCCTACTTCCGGAACTTCAAGTTTAAATAACTCAAGCAAAAACTCGGGCATGGTACGGCTAACAAATAATTGCGGGCCTCGAGGCTCACTTCTAACATCGAACAAATAACCACGTACGCGATCACCTGATCTCAGGGCTTCGCGTGGGATCAGATGCTCACGGGAAATCAGCGCTTCAACATTTCCGCCGAGATCAATAAAAACATTACCACGTTCGACTCGTTTAACTATACCGCTGATCAGCTCACCAATACGGTCTTTATAGGCATCTACAACTTGTACACGTTCAGCTTCCCGTACCTTTTGTACTATAACCTGTTTTGCGGTTTGCGCTGCGATTCTACCAAAGGCAACGGAGTCCATTTCTTCTTCGTAAAAGTCATCTATCTGCATATCTGCATCATCATACTGCGCAGCACTCAGGGTCATCTGTCGTTGCGGAAACTCCATTTCATCATCATCAGCAATAATCTGCCAACGCCTGAAAGTTTCATAGTCACCTGTTTTGCGATCAATAGCGACGCGTGCATCAATGTCTCCGCTATGTTTCTTTCTGGCAACTGAAGCCAATGCGGCTTCTATGGCTTCAAAGATAACATCCTTCGCCACGCCCTTTTCATTCGATACTGTGTCAACAACTAATAATATCTCTTTGTTCATTTCATCAGTTCCTAAGCTTGATAGCAGCCCTAAAATTCCGGGACCAGCCTCGCTTGATCAATATTTGCCAGCGATATACGAATCTCCTGGCCATCCTGTTCTATTACAACTTCTTCTTCCTGCAAACCTTGCAACAAACCTTTAAACTTTTTCCTGCCATCAATAGCAGACACCAGTTTTATTTTGACCCGCTGCCCTGCAAATCGGTCAAAGTCACTGGCCTTAAACAATAGCCTATCCATACCGGGCGATGAGATTTCAAGATCATAGTTACCCGCGATAGGGTCTTCTACATCCAGCACACCACTCAGCTGATGACTCACCGCACGGCAATCATCCAGAACAATACCTTGTTCTTTATCAATATAAATACGTAACAAGCCTGACTTGTCACGCATCATATATTCTATACCTACCAGCTCATAACCCAGTGAAGAAACAACGTCTTCAACAATTTGCTGTAATTTTTCAGGCACATGCCGCATAAATTCTCTGCCGTTTAAACTAAAAGTGGGCCTCATGAGGCCCACTTCCTAAAACACTTTGTAAATCCAGACGGGCATTATAACCGCAAAATTTAATTTATCCAATAGGTTATTGAAATTAATGCCAATAATGACATTGCCTTAAAATAAATCTTTGCATGCGCCTTCTATTTGTATCAAATAATTCTTTCACAAATATAATTAACACGTTTATTCCATTTTTTTCAATCACTTAACCTGGGTTTTTCAAAGTCACATCACTATCCGGATTGCGCTTAAAAAATACTACTGCTCATATATCTACAACAAAACACGCCTATGGACTCCAGGGCATCATTCTGCGCACACCCGCCATAGCAGGAGAAACATTACGCGAAAGAATATTCATATCCCTTGCCACATAACCCAGATCCCCTCTCATGGCACCTATATCTGCAGACATATTTTTCATGTTGACCGCCATGGTACGTGTATCTTCACTCATGCTGGTCATCGCCTTTTCCATTACCTGTACTGTATAAAACATATAAATGACGGCGAAAATCGCAACTGCAATACCAGGTATGGCAATAAGGCGCGTATTGCGCATTTTCTGTTCCTGAATCTTGTTTAGATGCTTCAGTTTTTGCTCTTGCAGATGTTCCTGCTCGTGAGCCTGTTCCTGAATTAATTTATGATCCAGTAATATTGACTCGCTTAATTTTGACAGTATCTCGTCATTACGCTGGTCACGTTGCTGCGTTACATCTTTTGTATTAGAGAATGCCTGATCCAGCCCTTCTATCAATTCAGACATCTGCTTCCGATACGTTTTTTCACGTTTTCCTGATTCTTTATGAACCTCTTCAAAACCCTTGTTAACGTTGCTAACCAGGGCCTCTAACTGCTTGTCACGGCTTTGCCTGTCTTGCTTCAACTCTTCCAGGACAGATATTATCTTTGTATCTCCCTCCTGAATCGGAGTGCTTTTTACTGCTGCCTTCTTCTTAACAGTAGTTTTTTTCTTACCTGGAGTTGTATCAGCCATAACATTTTTCCTTGTTTTTTCGTAAAAACGTTGCCTAAGCATTAATATGGTCGCTATATTACACTATTACTATTTTATAATATATTCATTAGTGGGCTAATAACTTCAAATAAAGAAAAAAAGATATGCCAGCTTAATAAAAACAGATTTATGTAAAATATCAACTGAAATCGTCAACATTTACATTATAGATGTCTGGCATAAAGCTTTTTAAGTGCCTGACTGCGAATTACATTTTTGACGGGCACAAAAAAACCAGACAAAGTTTGCCTGGCTTTATATTGAATTTGGTAGCGGGGACAGGATTCGAACCTGTGACCTTCGGGTTATGAGCCCGACGAGCTGCCAGACTGCTCCACCCCGCATCAACGTGGAGCGAATAGTACAGTGGCTGAAATGGTTTATCAAGAGTTTGCAAAAAATAACGCACAAAAAAAAGCAGGTATCCGAAGATACCTGCTTTTATAAGGTTTAACTTTAAGTCTTAAAATTAAGGCTTAACGTATAAGTAACCTTTCTGCTGCAGGTCAGCAACTTCAGCAACACCTGATGGGATAACCTTGGCATTCAGATTGATCTTATTTTTGTTAATCTTTTTACCACGGATAGTGTTAGCACAGATTGTGAACTTAACACCACGGTTAGCCAGTTTCTGGATTGTAGAATCGAAAGAGTGACCTTTCTTGTCTTTAGATCCGTCAACCATTGCAAATGCACCACTTGAGTGTGTTACAACGATGATTTCAGCGTTTTTGTCGCCTAATGCATTCAAATGGTTTTTAACATTACGTAAAGCACCATATGCAGTTTGTAGATTATTTACATGGTAAACAACTTTCTGTTGGAAATAACCGTTTTTAGCTGGTTTCAGTTCTTGACCGCCACCACAACCTACGAGTGCAGTACTAATTACAACCGCAGCTGCAATTGCTGTTAATTTCTTCATATATGACTCCTCCTAACAGGATTTAATTTTTTTTAAATTACACGTATATAAATAGCAAACATCGTTCCATATGTACAAGCTTTTTTATTACACATAGAGATCAATAACTTATTGAATTTAATAATATTAACCATTAATTAAATACGATTAAATTAGATGCATATTGCATTATATGATTTTATAAACAACGCAAAATACAACACTATTTTGTTTCATTAAAGCGTCGCAGCTTTCTCCACAACGTTGTCTTGTCAATACCGAGTATATTTGCAGCTTTTGTTTTCTTTCCATCGGAGTATTCGAGTACATGTTCAATGTATTCTTTTTCAAGCTTTTCTAATGACGGAAATTCATCGTCTGAAAACTGAACGCCGGTATTAACCGGAACACTGTCCTGCAACCCTACTGACTCTGGCCAGCACAATATGGGACTTTCAGACAATATTACGCAACGCTCTACAACATTACGTAATTCTCGTATATTGCCAGGCCATCCTGAAGCAAACAGATTTTGCATAGAGACCGTATCAAAGCCTTTTACTTGACGTTGATAGCGATCAGCATATTCTGTAACAAAATGCTCTACCAGTGACGGTATGTCATCTCTGCGTTCACTTAAGGAGGGAACATGAATATTCACCACATTTAACCGGTGATAAAAATCATGCCTGAACTCACCTTTTTCGACCATGGTTTCGAGATCACGATTACTGGCAGCGATAATTCGTAAATCAATTGACACAGGCGTCGTGCTGCCAACGCGCGTGATAGCCTGACTCTCGATCGCGCGCATCAATTTCATTTGCATTGAATCGGTTATATTGCATATTTCATCCAGAAACAGAGTACCACCACTTGCCTGTTCCATCAGGCCACGTTTTCTTTGTGTCGCACCTGTAAATGCCCCCTTTTCATGGCCAAACAATTCACTCTCAAGTAATGTTTCTGTCAATGCTCCACAATCTATAACAACAAAGGGAGCGTCTTTTCTTGGACTATAATCATGTAAAGCACGCGCAACCAGTTCTTTCCCTGTTCCTGAGTCACCGGTGATAATGACATTACAACTAACCGTAGCCACTTTTTCCACTTTGGTAAAAAGACTCTTCATAACAGGAGTATCGCCAATCATACCAAAACGGTTACGACTGCTTTGAAGCCGTTTTTTTAATAACTCGTTTTCTTCCTTAAGTTTAAATGTGTTCAGACTTCGATCAATAATCAATTTCAGTTCTTCAAAATCAAACGGTTTTTTTATGAAATCCGTTGCACCCAGTTTCATTGCCTCTACAGCATTTTCAACTGATGAATAGCCCGTCATGACCAGAACAGGCACATCTTTATCAATACTGCGAATATGTTTAAGTAATTCAAAACCACTCATCTCTGGCATACGCAGATCAGTAACGATTAATCCTGCTCCATTTTTTTCAAACTCTTCAAGGCATAATTTTGCTGACTGAAACACATTGCAGCTATAACCTACCCTGTCACAATTCCTGTGCATGACTGAGCAAGTAACCGAGTCATCATCTACAAATAATATTTTTAAATCTTCAGTTCGCATTATTTACCTCTTGTTCTTTATTTTCCGGTAACTCATGTTTTACGCCTGCAATGGGCAAAATAATTTCAACGCGCACACCACCTTCAGGTCTGTTATCTAATACAATACTGCCGTTATGTTTTCTTATGATGCCATAGCTAACAGATAAACCAAGACCAGTGCCAGCACCTTCAGGTTTGGTCGTAAAAAACGGGCTGAATGCCCGTGCAATATTTTCATCGGAGATACCATTACCATTATCCAGTATTTCAGCAATAATTCGTCCTTCTACTCTCTTTGCGCGTAACGTTATATTTGACCCTGGTTCAGAAGCATGCAATGCATTTACCACTACATTTACCAGCACCTGCTGTAACTGACCTGCATCTCCTTCCATTATCAGGGGCGACTCAACATCAAGAATAATCTCTACGTTTGATGTGCGTGCCCTGTGCTCAAATATCGCAGCCGTTTCCTTTATCAATTTAGAAAAATCAAATTCTTCATATTTAGGTTTATTCTCACGTGCAAAATTCAGTACGCCTTGTACGATTTGGGCGCAACGTGTGCCTTCATTCTGCAGTGCCTTAAGATCGTCTTTAATTTGCTTTTCTTCAACCGGGATACTTTGGTCTACCAATGAAGCAAGAGACATAATATTCATCAACGGATTATTTATTTCATGTCCAATGCCTGCAGCCATTTGCCCTACTGCTGCGAGCCTTTCAGCCTGTCTTGCTGATATTTCAGCTTTTATACGTTGTTTTTGTACTTTCTCAAGACGTTTCGTAAGATAATTAAATGCCTTTCCTGCTAATCCTATTTCATCTTTACGATCATCGCTGTAGTGTGCTTTACGATCACCATCTGCATATCGGGTAATTATCTGCGCAAGGTCGTGTACCGGTTCAGCCAACCGTGTCGCTACCCATCTTGCGATAAACAGGCTTACAATAACAACGATAAGCATTAGATATACAATCCAGTTTCTTAGGCCGGAAATCGGCTCAAGAATACTTTCCCTGTCCATTTTAATAACAAGCAACCATTGTGTTTCACGGTCCGTATAGGGAGAAAATTTTGCATAATAGTATAATTTATCTTTACTGGGTGACACGACTCCATGGTTACTACTGGCTTTGACATTTTTCCAGTCGTCAGCTGATATTTCATTTGTAAACCGGTGCTCTGTTCCTAGTTGGTTAGCAAAACGCATGTCTGTATTTTCATGATATAAATATATCCCGTCACGTTCTGCATCGTTATTAATTTCTACAATATAGGCTTCACCCGGGTGTCCTCCTAATGCTGCCTGAACAGCGTCATCAACACGTCTACCCCACATATTGACAATGAGCAACCCAAATGGCGAATCAAGTTCATCTCGTATGGGTACTGTATAACGTACCATTGACGGACAAAAATCGACCTCCCCTGATACCTTGCCACGCTCGAAATTAGAGACTGAAATCTCTTCGTCAGTTTTTATAGCCCATTTGAAAAAGGGTTTATAAGATATGTCTTCAACATAACGACGGCCATCAGGAAACTGATTTTGATTTGGGATTAACCGACCTTCCTTTATCTTGACAAGGGTTTTACCTTTCAGGTCCGTGAATCTGATCGCCTGGATACTGGGTACAGTAGACTGATAATTTAAAAAAAATGCCATCAAATCAACAGCGCGTTCTTCATAGGTTGAAGCATCGCTTTTATCTACTGCCGCATGAGCAAACTCTTGAACGACCGGAACTTTTGCCAAACCACGGACAAGTGATTTCTGATTATCCATCAAGGTGGCTATTTCCAGAGAAAGGTTACCCAGGGTTTTATGAATTTCTTTACTGGTACTGGCTTCAAGGTCACTTTCTATGCGGCCAACCACACCAAACAGCAAGAACAGCAATGGAACCATTGCCATCAGACCTAACACTAAAAACAATTTTTGTCTTAGCTGCATGTTAAATAGTTTAACATGGGGAATTGCATAATGCACCACTATGCAGAGGTAACGTACTATTGACTAGATTTTATGTTTTAACAGGATACTTTTAAAAAGGAAGGTATACAAAAAACCGGGGAGTGAGAAAACAATAAACAGACAAAAGGTAATAACATAAAACTCCCAGCTCTGCGGGTGTAATTGCCCTGCCGTTTTAAACTCAAAGCCCATCGCCAGTGCACCAATTATCAGGTACATGAAAATGATTTCAAGCAACCTTATCTTTAAAGGCTTTTTGGTTTTTAAAGCCATAAAAAAAAGGAATTTCTCACTAAACCATGTCAGGTTTGCGGCGATCAATGCCAGTAGCAATATCAGTATCAGGTTCATACTAATAATACAGCCTGAGTATCTAGTTGATTACTGACTGACAAACAGCCACCAACGCACCAGGAAAGAGCCCCAGTACCAGCATTAACAATCCGTTTGTTGAAATAACAAATTGCATGTCAACTGCCGCTTTAATCGGCGCTTTATCTACTGCTTTGTCAAAGTACATCAATTTTATGATCCTGATGTAGTAATAGGCTCCTATAACCGAGAACAGAACAGCTGATATTGCCAGCCACGCCATATCAACATCCAGAACCGCCTTGATGACCCATAATTTAGCAAAGAAACCAACGGTCGGTGGCACACCAGCCATAGAGAACATGATCAGTAACATCATGAACGCATACCAGCGGCTCCGTTCATTCAGGCCTTTGAAGTCTTCCAGTTTGTCTGCTTCAAAGCCTGAGCGACTCAATAAAATAATCATGCCGAAAGCACCAATTGAAGTCAGCGCATAAATCAGTACATAAAACATGGATGCGGAATAACCATCTTCATTCCCTGCGATGATACCTAACAGTAAAAATCCTACATGCGATATGGTCGAATATGCCAACATACGTTTCATGTTTGTCTGGGCAATAGCAATAATGTTACCAACGGCAAGCGATAATACTGCCAGTGCCGTTAACATCATTTGCCAGTCTGCAACCAGAGGCTGCATACCTTCAACGAGAATTCGCATAATCATGGCAAATGCTGCGAGCTTGGGTGCTGCACCAAGATAGAGAGTAACCGGGGTTTGCGCGCCTTCGTATATGTCAGGTACCCACATATGAAATGGCACGGCACCCAATTTAAAGGCCAGACCCACCACAATAAACACAAGCCCAAAGCTAAGCACGATATTAATCTTGCCATCTTCGGAAATACCATTTTCATTTATGTAGCTGCCTATCTCGGCTATATCAAGGCTACCGGTTGCGCCGTATATCATCGACATACCATAAAGCAGCATGCCTGATGCAATGGCACCTAGTACAAAATATTTCATTGCAGCTTCGGCAGATGCTTCAGAATCCCGATTAAGTGCAACCATGGTATACAAAGACAGTGAAAGTAATTCCAGCCCCAGATAAATTGTCAGGAAGCTGTGCGCTGACACCATGATCATCATACCCAGCACACCAAATAAACCGAGTGCGTAGAACTCACCCTTGAACTGTTGGCGGTCACGCAGATAATCACGTGAATACAAGAAGACAACCGCAGTAATTATGTAGATAAAGATTTTCAGGATATCGCCCATTTCGTCGCGAATAAATGATCCTGTAAAGCTGATTTCAGAAACAATGCCTGCCTGATAATAAGTAATTACAACCGCACCCAACAAAGTAAGTTGTGCCAACAAGTAGGTAAACACGCGATTTTTTTCATTTAGAAAGAGGTCAACAATCAACACCAGGCAGGTCATACCCAGCAGAAACATCTCAGGCAACGCAAGCGCAAAATTAGGTAATTCAAAATCATTCATAATTAATTCGACCTCAGTACACTACTCGCGTGTTACTAACCCTTATAGTTTGGAAACAGAAATATGTTGTAATAAATGATTAACAGATGAATGCAATATTTCCGTTAATGGCGCTGGATATAAACCAAAAAATAACACTGCAGAAGCCAGCACGCCAAGAATAAAGAATTCACGGGCATTTAAATCTTCGAGCGCTTCCACTTTTTCATTTGCAACTTCACCGTAAACAACCCGTTTCACCATCCATAATGTGTAGGCTGCTCCTAATATCAACGTGGTTGCTGCCAGGAATGCTATCCAGAAATTAGCCTTAAAACTATTAAGAATAACCATGAACTCGCCAACAAAGCCGGATGTACCTGGTAACCCGGCATTTGCCATAGCGAAGAACACCATAAATGCTGCAAATATTGGCATAGTGTTAGCTACACCACCATAATCACCCATCTCACGGCTATGCATACGATCATACAAAACGCCCACACAAAGGAACATGGCTGCAGATATGAAACCGTGCGAAATCATCTGCACGATACCGCCTTCCACACCCATGGCTGCGCCATTTGCACTGCCGGTATTTTCAATAATCATGAAGACTAAAAAGAAGCCTAACGTTACAAAACCCATGTGCGCAATAGATGAATAGGCAATAAGTTTTTTCATGTCTTTCTGTGCAAGTGCTACAAACCCGATGTATACAATTGCGATCAGTGACAATGTAATAATCAACCAGTCCAGTGTACTACTGGCATCAGGGGTTATCGGCAAACTGAACCTCAGGAAACCATAACCACCTATCTTGAGCATGATGGCTGCCAGTATGACAGAGCCTCCGGTTGGAGCCTCAACGTGCGCATCTGGCAACCATGTGTGTACAGGCCACATAGGAACCTTTACCGCAAAGGCCAGTAAGAATGCGAGGAAGATATAAATCTGTTCGGTTATTGTCAGTGGCAATGTATGAAATGCGAGTATTGAGAAACTGTCTTCTTTCAAACCCATATAAATCAGGGCTACCAACATAAGAACCGAACCGAGGAAAGTATATAAAAAGAACTTGATCGTTGCATAAACACGATTAGGCCCACCCCATACTCCGATGATAAGGAACATAGGTATCAACATTGCTTCCCAGAACACATAAAACAAAATTGCATCCATCGAAGAGAAAACACCTATCATGACGCCTTCCATAATCAGGAATGCGGCCATATATTGGTCAGGTTTTTTCTTAATAACTTCCCAGGCTGACAGGATAACCAATACTGTTGTAAAACTCGTTAAAATAATCAACGGCATGGATATACCATCAACACCTAGCTGGTAATTAATATTAAAAGCAGGAATCCATGCATGTAGCTCAGTAAACTGCATGGCTGCGGTTGTCATATCAAATTGCGTATAAAGCGTGAAACTAAACAGGAATGTTGCAACAGCCACGATGAGTGAAAGAATCCGCGCTCTTTTTTCACCCGCAGCCAGCACAACCAGGCCACCTATAATAGGCAACCAGATCAGTGTACTTAATATGTCTAAACCAAATAACATTGAATATCCTTTACCGCTTTATTATCTAAATACTACCCATGTCAGTAATAACAACAGGCCGAAAATCATTGTAAATGCATAGTGATATAAATAACCTGTTTGAATTTTTCGAACGACACCCGAGAACCAGCCAATAGTTTTAGCCGAACCGTTTACAATCAAGCCATCAATCAATTTTGTATCGCCGAAACGGAAGAACAGACCACCGATCATACGACTACCGCCGGCAAAAACAATTTCATTAAATTTGTCAAAATAATATTTATTCTCGAGCAGCTTATAAATGAATGATAATTTTTGCTGGATCACAGCAGGAATATCAGGGCGTTTCATATAAAGGAACCAGGCAGTAAATACGCCCGCTGCTGCGAGATATACAGGGAAGTCAGACAAAGAATGCAAAATCAAACCACCCCAGCTACTGAAGTGATGCGCGACTTCTGATGAAATCATGTGCGCATCGGCAACATAGATTGCACTACCAAAGAAACCACCGAAAGCCATTTGGTCTACATAAATAGCACCGATCACAACTGACGGGATAGCCAGCGCTATAAGAGGCCATGTAACAACCCGTGAACATTCATGTAAATGCTCTCGCGTGTGATCATCCATTCTTTCTTTACCATGAAATACCAGGAAGTACATACGGAAGCTATACAATGCCGTAATAAACACGCCGGCTAACACTGCGAAATAGGCATAACCTGAACCTGGCAAGGAAGACTCACCAACAGCGCTGATGATTGCATCTTTGGAATAGAACCCTGCGAAACCCGGTGTACCAATCAGTGCCAATGACCCTATCAATGAAGTAATCCAGGTGATGGGCATGTATTTTCTTAATCCGCCCATTTTTCGCATATCCTGCTCATGGTGCATGGCTATAATGACTGAGCCGGCAGCAAGGAATAATAATGCCTTGAAAAAAGCATGCGTCATTAAGTGAAACACGCCAACTGAATAGGCAGACACACCGAGTGCAACTGTCATATAACCAAGCTGAGACAGTGTGGAATAAGCAACAACGCGTTTGATATCGTTCTGAATCAGACCCAGAAGGCCCATAAATAGTGCCGTCGTTGCACCAATAACCAGAACAAATGTCAGTGCCGTTTCAGATAATTCAAATAAAGGCGACATACGTGCAACCATGTAGATACCGGCTGTTACCATGGTGGCAGCATGGATTAATGCTGAAATAGGCGTTGGGCCTTCCATCGAATCGGGCAACCAGACATGTAATGGAACCTGGGCTGATTTACCCATTGCGCCAATAAATAACAAGATACAAATAACTGTTATTACAGACCATTCATAACCTGCAAATATCTGTATCGTCTGTCCACTCATAGCAGGCGCTTGCTTGAATACTTCTGCATAATCAAGGCTACCTGAATATGCCACTATTGCTGCTATGCCAAGCAAAAAACCGAAATCCCCGACACGATTAACCAGAAACGCCTTGAGGTTTGCATAAATTGCAGTAGGACGTGTATACCAGAAACCGATCAGTAAGTAAGAAACCAGACCAACAGCTTCCCATCCAAAGAATAATTGCAGGAAGTTATTCGACATAACCAGCATCAACATCGAGAACGTAAATAATGCGATGTAACTGAAGAACCGTTGATAACCCGGGTCATCACGCATATAACCGATGGTATAAATATGCACCATTAACGACACGAAGGTGACAACGATCAACATCATTGCTGTTAGCTTATCTACAAGAAAGCCAATTTCAAAGTTTATGCCGTTACTTATCATCCACGTATAAACCGTACCATTATAGGCAGGTGCTTCGTTGATAACGATATGGTTGAAAACAATCAATGACAAGAAAAATGCTATACCAACCCCGGCGATCGTAACAACATGTGATGCAGTTCTGCCAATTTTTCGGCCAAACAAGCCTGCCACTATTGCACCAAACAAGGGTGCCAATGGAATCGCCAGATAAATGTTTTGCATATTATCAATCACGTTCTTAACCTTTCATTGAATCCATATCATCAACATTGATGGATTGTTTACTACGATACAAAACAACCAGAATAGCCAGACCTATAGCCGCCTCTGCCGCCGCAACAGTTAATATAAAAAACACGAATACTTGCCCGGCTATATCACCCATGAATGCTGAAAAAGCTACGAAGTTGATATTAACGGATAACAACATCAGCTCTATCGACATTAACAGGATAATGACATTTTTACGGTTCAGGAATATCCCCGCCAGAGACAGACAAAACAGAATAGCAGAAACAATCAAATAATCAGACAAGGTAATCATGATTGCCTATCCTCTGTTTTCATTTTAACAATACGAAGACGGTCTGCCTTTTTAACCAACACTTGTTCAGATGGATTCTGGAATTTTGTGTTTGGCCGTTTACGCATTGATAATGCAATAGCAGCAACAATGCCTACCAGCAGTAAAACAGCTGCGATTTCAAACGATAATAAATAATCTGTGTATAACACCCGTCCTATTGATTCTGTGTTTTTATATTCAACTCCGTGCCTTACTAATGCCGGCACTTTGTCAGGGCCGAAGTTGGCTACTATAACCAGACCCATTTCAATCGCGCTGATTACAGCAACGGCAACACCAATTGGTAAATATTTAATAAATCCTTCACGCATGGAATCAACATTTATATTTAGCATCATAACCACGAACAGGAATAAAACCATCACAGCCCCTACATATACGAGCACCAGGGTAATTGCCAAAAATTCAGCTTCCAGTAATATCCATAGTGCAGCACTGGAAAAGAAAACCAACACCAGCGACAAGGCTGAATGAACCGGGTTACGGGCTGTAATAACTCTTAATGCAGCCAGAATTAATATGCCCGCAAAAAGATAAAACATGAATTTTTCAAATGTCATAATCTCTATCGCCTGTTACGCTTAACGGTAAGCAGCATCGGCTGCTCTGTCTTCTGCAATCTGTGATTCAAACCGATCACCTGTTGCCAGTAATTTATCTTTAGTCATAATTTGCTCGCCACGTTCTTCAAAGTGATACTCAAAATGTCGCGTTTCAACAATTGAATCGACCGGGCATGCTTCTTCACAAAACCCGCAAAATATACATTTAAACAGGTCAATGTCATAACGGGTTGTACGTCGACTACCATCTGCTCTTTCTTCAGAATCTATGGTTATTGCCAAAGCCGGGCATACGGCTTCGCATAATTTACACGCGATACAGCGTTCTTCACCATTCGGGTAACGGCGCAGTGCATGTAATCCACGGAAACGGGGAGACATAGGCGTTTTCTGTTCCGGGTATTGCACGGTAATTTTCTTTGCGAACATGTACCGACCCGTGAGTCTCAGGCCTTTTATTAGTTCCAGAAGGAAAAGACCATGAAACGCATTTCTTAATGTCTTTATCATGATGATGCCTCTACCCTTGATGTTATTTTGCTAAACAACATGTAAGCAACCACTATTCCTATCGTCGATAGACCCAGCGTGACATAAGAAATCTTGGCTGCAATCACGGCAGCTAATACCAGTATCCAGATTATTGTAATAGGGATGAACACTTTCCATCCCAGGCGCATGATCTGATCATAGCGATAACGTGGAAAAGTAGCCCGGAACCAGAGAAATACAAAAGCAAAAAATGCTGATTTAGCCAGGAACCAGACTATACTGGATTCACCCAAAAAGGTGTCGCCGATCACGGGGATGCCTTCAAAAGGTGATAACCATCCACCCATAAACATGAGAGCCGTCAGTACTGCGATCAAAATGATATTGGCATATTCTGCAAGGAAGAAAACAGCAAACGCCATGCCGGAATATTCAACATGAAAACCAGCTACTATTTCTGACTCGCCTTCAGCTACATCGAAAGGGGCACGGTTGGTTTCAGCAACACCGGAAATAAAATAAACCAGGAATAATGGAAATAATGGCATCCAGTACCAATGCCATATGCCACCAGCCTGTTGTGTAACAATTTCATGCAGATTAAGACTTGAGGCGGCCATCAATACCCCAACCAGTGCGAAGCCCATTGCAATTTCATAGGCAACAATTTGCGCAGCTGAACGCATGGCACCAAGAAAAGCATATTTGGAATTAGATGCCCAGCCAGCAACGATAATCCCATAAACGCCTAATGAGGTCATTGCCAGTATATATAAAAGACTGGCATCAATATTTGATAACACCAGACCATCACTGAATGGCACAACCGCCCATGCAGCCAGTGACGGAGCAATGGTTAACATCGGCGCAATAATGAATAAAAATTTATTCGCCTTGCTCGGAATAATGATTTCTTTCATCAGCAGTTTCAACGCGTCTGCAATTGGCTGCAACCAGCCTTTTGGTCCAACCCTGTTTGGTCCGACACGGACTTGCATATAGCCGATCAACTTACGCTCAGCATAGGTAAGATATGCCACGCCTAACATTAGCGGTATGACGATTGCGAAAACCTTGAGAAAAATAATAACAATGTAAATGACAAGTTCCAGCATGATTAATCAGCCTCCAGTTCTATGGTGGCAAATACTGAACCCAACTTTGCACTTTCCGGTGTCGCCATAGGCACCCAGACACAATCATCAGGAATTCCGTCATCAATAATCAGTGTCATGCTGGTTCCTTCACCTGATTGCCGAACCAGTACTTTTTCGACTTCATCGAGCTTTAGTTTACTGGCAAGTAATGAGTTAATGCGTAAACCGGTTTGATTGGCATCTTTGGTATTTTGTAACGCACCTGCTCTTCGAACAGTTGCATCTTCATGATATGTCGCAACACCACCTACCCTCATCAGACCACCAGTTTCATCCGGGGCAACCACAACTTCATCTGTCACGATAAAATTATTCATTTCTACAGAACCAATTCGTGCTAACTCTTCATCCCTGATTTCTTGCGAACTAATATAATCAAAACCATCTAAATCCAGTAAATTGCCCAGCACACGTAATACTTTCCATGCAGGACGGGCTTCACCTTGAGGCTGCGTAACCCCTTCAAAGCTTTGCACATCACCCGCTACATTAATGAAAGTTCCTGACGTTTCTGCAACCGGGCTTACTGGTAATAAAACACTCGCATAATCTTTCATTGCATCACTGACATAGGCTGTTAATGAAACCACGAAATCAGCATTCATCATTGACTTGACAGCCAACTCTGGCTCGGCCACATCAAAATCAGGCTCAACTCCCAGCAAAACAAAAGCCTTCATGCCCTTTGTAATCATTTCCTGCGCGTTTAATCCTTCGGGTAATATTCCTGCTTGCCAGGCTCCGCTGGTATTCGCACCATCGGTCAAGTAACCAAAGCTGGAATTAGACGTCTGTGCAATAGTGCTTGCTAACGCGCGTATTTCAGCAAGGTAAGGCATGTGTTGTGCCTGAAGACCTAAAATAACACTCGAATTTTCTTCGGTTTTTAAATGTTCAGCAATCGCTAATTGTGAATCATCAACATTGGCATTAGCCAGAATATTTTGCAGGTTTGTCGGTGTTGTTGCCCCCGTAAGGCCCAAAACAGCTTTAGCAATACCGGCAAGATTCTGAATCAGTTGATCAGGTGCTGAAATGATTTTTTCGGCAACATTAAAGTGGAAGTCAAAATCACGTACGTTAACAAACATGATTTTTGCACCATTCATCGATGCCTTGCGTAATCGATGAGCTGCAATGGGTTGTTCTTTGCGTACATTCGATCCGATCAGTAACACAGCACCTTGCGATTCAAGATTATCAATGCTTTGCCCAAGTGAAGGGAAAACCGAGTCTTTAGATTGCTGTCTGAAATCTACCTGACGTAAACGATGATCAATATTTGAAGAATCCAGACCAGAAGCTACCTGGCGCATCAGGCTCATTTCTTCCAGTGTTGAATTAGGAGAAACCAGCATACCCAGATCAGAACCCGCTGATTTTAATTCTTTGGCTGTAAGTTCCAGCGCCGTATCCCAGCTTGTTTCTTTCCAGTTACCATTTACTCTTATCATTGGCCGGGTTAAACGTGATTTGCTATTAATACCTTCATAACTGAAACGATCGCGATCTGACAACCAGCATTCATTTATGCTTTCGTTGTCACGCGGTACAGCCCGGGTTAAGGTGCCTCTAAATGTGTGATTATAGAGATTGGAACCCATGCAATCATGTGCAGCAATGGATGACTTTTGAACCAGCTCCCACGCGCGCGCAGAATAACGCGATGGTTTGGCTGTTAATGCACCGACGGGGCATAAATCAATAATATTGCCTGACATTTCAGAGTCAACAGCCTGTTCGATATAGGTTCCGATCCTGGTGTGCTCACCACGACCAGTTGAACCCATTTCACGCATGCCGGCCAGTTCCTGTCCAAAACGAACACAACGTGTACAGTGAATACAACGTGTCATATCGGTTGCAATCAGTGCACCCAGATTCTTATCAAGAACGACACGTTTGCCTTCCGAGTAATGCGATACGTCACCGCCATAACCCATAGCAACATCCTGAAGCTCACACTCACCACCCTGATCACAAATAGGGCAATCAAGAGGATGATTAATCAACAGAAATTCCATGGTCGCTTTTTGAGCCGCAATCGCTTTGGGTGATTTTGTAAATACTTTCATGCCATCCATTACAGGAGTAGCACAGGCAGGCAAAGGTTTAGGCGCTTTTTCAACCTCAACAAGACACATACGACAGTTCGCGGCGACTGACAGTTTATTGTGATAACAAAAACGGGGGATACGTATCCCCGCCTTGTCTGCTATCTCAATAAGCGTATCGCCTTGATCTGCTGTTAAAGCCTGACCGTTTATTTCAATATTGATCTTATTGTCACTCATTTACTTAACCTGAACGGCACCTTTACGAAAAAGAGTTCTTCATGGCTACCATGCATTTCTTGTGCTCGATATGGTATTCGAACTCATCACGATAGTTCTTTATAAAACTTTGTACTGGCATCGCTGCGGCATCACCCAATGCGCAAATAGTATGCCCACCTATCTGACCTGCTATACGATCAAGATTATCAAGATCTTCAGGTCGCCCCTGGCCATGCTCAATACGATGTACAACACGTGATAACCAGCCGGTACCTTCACGACATGGCGTACATTGGCCACATGATTCGTTGTAATAAAAATGAGACAGGTTGGAAAGAACATTAACCATACAGGTATGTTCATCCATCACGATAACCGCCCCGGAACCTAACATGGAACCGGCAGCTGTAATGGAGTCATAATCCATATTGACATCCATCATTTGATCACCCGGCACCACTGGCACAGATGATCCGCCAGGGATAACGGCTTTAAGTTTATTGCCGTTACGTACACCGCCTGCCATTTCAAGCAATTCGGAAAAAGGCGTTCCCATGGGTATTTCAAAATTACCCGGATTATTAACATGGCCGGAAACACAAAATAATTTTGAACCACCATTATTCGGTATACCCAACTCCAAAAACCATTTTCCGCCATTCCTCAGTATTTCCGGAACAGAAGCAAGTGACTCCGTATTATTAATAGTGGTTGGCTTACCGTATAAACCAAACCCGGCAGGAAACGGGGGCTTAAAGCGAGGCTGGCCTTTTTTGCCCTCTATTGATTCCAGTAATGCAGTTTCTTCACCGCATATATATGCGCCAGCACCAAGATGATTAAACATGTCAAAGCTGAAATCACTGCCAAAAATATTTTCGCCTAGCAGTCCTTCTTTGCGGGCTTCTTCAATAGCGGCTTCTACGCGCTCAAACGGCTCCCAGAATTCACCTCGAATATAGTTATAACCAACACTGGCACCAATACAGTAACCGGCAATGATCATACCTTCGATCAGTTGATGCGGGTTGTTTCTGAGTATGTCCCGGTCTTTACAGGTACCGGGCTCACCTTCATCCGAATTACAAACTATGTATTTTTGTCCGGGTGCTGTTCTGGGCATGAAGCTCCATTTCAGTCCAGTTGGAAATCCTGCGCCACCTCGTCCACGTAACGCAGATAATTTTAATTCTTCAATAATATCTTCAGCAGGAATCTTTTCTGAAAGAATTTTCTTCAGTACTTCATAACCACCACTCAAGCGATAGGCATCAAGCTGCCAGGGCTTATCCAGGTGTTCATTTCTGAAACAGACTTCATTAGCCATAATTAATCCAGCTCTTCCAGTATTTGATCAATTTTTTCCCTGGTAAGGTTTTCGTAATAATCCTTACCAATCATCACTGCCGGTGCACCAACACAGGCACCCAGACACTCAACTTCTTTTATAGAAAATTTTCCATCCGCAGTTATTTCACCCAATTTGACACCCAGTTTTTCCTGCAAATAATCAAGAAGGCCTGGTGACCCATTCAGCAAACATGACACGCTGTTACATACACATATTTTATGACGCCCAACCGGCGCATGCTCATACATTGAATAGAATGTCGCCACTTCATAAACTGCTATATTGGGCATATCAAGATAACTGGCTACCGCGTCCATTAACTCGTTAGTTAAATGACCCTTGTTATCGTCCTGAACTATTCTAAGTGCTGCCATTACTGCCGACTGCTTTTGTTCTTCCGGGTATTTCGTTATCCAGTGATCAATATCTGCACGTACTTGCGAGCTTAATAAATCAATCAATGGTTTTTTTGTCATCTGGTTCATTATCGGTCTATCTCCCCAAATACAATATCCTGGGTGCCAATAACTGCAACCACGTCGGCCAGCATGTGCCCTCGAACCATTTCGTCAAGCGCGGACAAATGCGCAAAACCTGGCGCACGTATTTTTAATCGATAAGGTTTATTAGCACCATCAGAAACCATGTATATACCAAACTCACCTTTAGGGTGTTCAATACCAACATAGGCCTCACCTTCAGGCACACAATATCCTTCAGTGAAATGTTTGAAGTGATGAATCAGGGATTCCATATTCCCCTTCATTACTTCACGCCTTGGAGGGGTTACTTTATTATTTTCGAGCAAAACAGGACCCGGGTTGACACGCAACCAGTCCACACACTGTTTAATAATTCGGTTTGACTGACGCATTTCTTCCATACGGATAAGATATCGATCGTACGAATCACCGTTGGTACCAACCGGAATATCAAAATCCATCTTGTCGTAAACTTCATAGGGCTGCTTTCTGCGCAGATCCCACTCTACACCGGAGCCACGCAACATAGGCCCGGTAAAACCAAGTTGCATCGCACGTTCAGGACTGACGACACCTATACCTACCGTACGTTGCTTCCAGATTCGATTATCTGTTAACAAGGTTTCATATTCATCAACGTAACCCGGGAAACGACTGGTAAAGTCTTCTATGAAATCCAGTAAAGAACCATCACGATTACCATTCAGCCGCGTTGCATCTTTTTCGCTACGCCATTTCGTTGTTTCATACTTTGGCATGCTATCAGGCAGGTCACGAGCAACTCCGCCAGGGCGGTAATAAGTTGCATGTAAGCGCGCACCTGAGACGGCCTCATAAACATCCATAAGATCTTCGCGTTCACGAAAAGCATATAAAAAGATTGTCATCGCGCCAACATCAAGACCATGCGCACCGATCCAGAGTAAGTGATTCAGTATCCGGGTAATTTCATCAAACATGACACGAATATATTGAGCACGTTCCGGAACTTCTATGCCAAGCATTTTTTCAATGGCCATGACATAAGCATGTTCGTTACACATCATCGATACATAATCGAGGCGATCCATATACCCTATACTTTGGTTATATGGTTTACTCTCGGCCAGTTTTTCAGTTGCACGATGTAATAAACCTATATGAGGATCAGCCCTTTCAATAACTTCGCCATTCATTTCAAGAATCAGGCGTAATACACCATGAGCCGCGGGATGCTGCGGACCAAAATTAAGTGTCATATTATGCAATTCAGGCATTTGAAGACTCCTCACCTGATTGACCATCATCATAACGATTATCATGGCGGATAACGCGCGGCACTAATACGCGCGGCTCAATACTGACCGGCTGATAAATCACCCTGCCTTTTTCTTCGTCATAACGCATTTCAACATGGCCTGTTAGTGGATAGTCTTTTCTGAAAGGATGACCAATAAAGCCATAATCAGAAAGGATGCGACGTAAATCAGGATGGCCATCAAATATGATGCCATATAAATCGAATGCTTCGCGCTCGAACCAGTTAACACCATTCCAGACATCATGAACAGAATCGATCACGGGGAAATCACTGTTTTCAGGGTAACTACGAACACGCAAACGTTGATTGTTAGCCAGTGACAATAAATGATAGACCACTGCATATCGTGGTTTCTCTGTATCCATTTTATTCGTCAGCGTTTTGGCTTCTACAGCATTAACACCTCGGCTAAAACCTGTGTCTGTTGAAATATCTGTCTCCCACTCGGTCATGCCATAGGTGGCATAATCAACTCCGCAAAGATCAATCAATATTTCAAATGCAAAATCATCTTCATCTCTCAAGGCACGGCAAACATCCAGAACTTTATCCGGCGAAACCTCAAGTGTTACTTCCTTTAGATTCACTGTGCAGTCAACCGGGATATCAGAAAAATACTCCCTTAGTTTTGCTGCCAATGTTTGTGAGTCTGCCATATCGTATTTTCTCTATTACTTATGTACGAGCAATTGTATTGGTTCGTTTAATCTTGTTTTGTAACTGAATAATACCGTACAACAAAGCTTCTGCTGTCGGAGGGCAACCAGGAACATAAATATCAACGGGGACAATGCGATCACACCCGCGAACGACAGAATAGGAATAGTGATAATAGCCGCCGCCATTTGCACACGAACCCATAGAAATAACCCATCGAGGCTCAGGCATTTGTTCATATACTTTTCTGAGTGCTGGCGCCATCTTGTTACACAAAGTGCCTGCAACAATCATGACATCAGATTGACGAGGGCTAGGTCGGAACAAGATACCAAAGCGGTCAATATCGTAACGTGAAGCACCGGCCTGCATCATTTCTACCGCACAACAAGCCAGACCAAAAGTCATAGGCCACATTGAACCGGTTCTGGCCCAGTTAATAAGCTTGTCTGCTGAAGTGGTTACAAAACCCTTCTCAAGTAATCCTTCTATTCCCATTCCAGCGCCCCCTTCTTCCACTCATAGATAAAGCCGATCACCAGAATACCAAGGAACATACTCATGGCAAAAAAGCCGTACCAGCCTAACTCATCCAGTACAACAGCCCAGGGAAACATAAAGGCTATTTCAAGATCGAACAGGATAAACAAAATGGCTACGAGGTAATATCTAATATCAAATCGGGCTCGAGAATCTTCAAATGCCTCGAAACCACATTCATAGGGAGACAGTTTTTCTTTGTTGGGTTTATGAGGAGCAAGGATTGCGCCGGCCATGATAGGCATGACACCAAATACGATACCTATACCAATAAATACCAGAATTGGTAAATAATTTTCAAGCATCTATCTTTCACTCCATCCGCGCTTGCTGACATAACGCCTAATTCAAGCAAGCATATAATTATATTATCTCTAAATCTCAATGTTTAGATGATCTACCGTAGCGTTGCAGTCTAGGCCAATTAGGGAACTCATGTCAAGTCAGGCCTTTTTGAATAATAGATAAAAATCAATAAGTTATGACATTATTAGGGGCATAAAAAAACGGTATGCAGTTGCCACCGTTTTTTTATCACTGATTGACTATTTTTTAGTCTGATTTGGTGCCGATGGCCGGAGTCGAACCGGCACAGCTTACGCTACCACCCCCTCAAGGTGGCGTGTCTACCAATTTCACCACATCGGCAAGTAACTATTTATCCTTATTCTCACTAACCGGCTTATCGGTAACCGGTAAGTCAGCTTTCCTGGATGCGGCGGGTATGGCAGGGACATCTGAATCTGACTGTTTCGGCTTGCTTACAACCGGAACGTCAGACTTAGGGGTTTCCTTGGATGGTGCTACAGCACTGGATTCAGGCATCTTGTATTTATCTACCAGATTATCTTCACTAGTCTGGCGATGGGCAAGAATAGTCAGCGACAATGCAACCGCAAAAAACAACGTTGCAAGCACGGCAGTTGCTCGACTCAAAAACGAAGCAGAACCTGACGCCCCGAATACCGTTGAAGATGCTCCGCTACCAAAGGCAGCACCTGCATCAGCACCCTTGCCATGTTGAATAAGGATTAGCGCTATCAACGAAATGGAAATTAATACCTGTACAACCAATAAAAAAGACTGCATGTGATCTTCTCCGTTTAACCTGCGGCCTGACAAATTGCCAGAAAGTCATCAGCTTGCAGTGCAGCGCCACCAATCAAACCACCATCGATGTCTGGCATTCCAAATAATTCCTGAGCATTTGAGCCCTTAACACTACCGCCATACTGAATGACAAGGTTTGCTGCTACATCTGCATTTAATGCCGCAATCTTGTCACGAATGAATTTATGTACATCCTGAGCCTGCTCAGGACTGGCTGTTTTACCCGTACCAATTGCCCAGACCGGCTCGTAAGCTATCACTGCATCAGCAAGTGATTCAACGCCTTCAAGGCTGATAACCGCATCAATCTGACGACCGACCACTTCTTCTGTTATTCCTTGCTCGCGTTCTTCAAGCAATTCTCCTACACATAAGATAGGTTTCAGGCCATTACGACGTGCTGCTGCGTATCGATTTGCCACCATTTCATCTGTTTCGCCATAGATGCTACGGCGCTCGGAATGACCAACAATGGCGTATTCACAGCCATATTCTTTCAGCATCGCGCCTGAAATCTCGCCTGTATAGGCGCCTGAGTCCTGATCACCAATATTTTGCGATCCAACTGAAATATTTGAGCCTTCAACCAGTTTCGAGACTTCTGCAATATAGATAGCAGGGGGACAAACGATAACACCTGCACTGCCAACAGAACCCATACCTGCTTGAATTCCTTTGATAAGTTCCCTGATACTCGCTAAAGAACCATTCATTTTCCAGTTACCGGCTACCAACTTTGTACGCATTTATCTCTCCAACATCTACTTTCTTAGCTATAAAAATTGTCGGCAAGCTTACCGGTAATTGCCAAATAAATCAATCATTTGATATTAATGGGTCAACAATGAAATCTATCAATAAACCCGGATACAAGAATGGAATTTCTTACGGGTAATCAACTACCTGATGTCACTTCCTCAACTACCAGGGCCAATCGACGAGCCAGCATGTCAACTTGCACCTCATCGCGACCTTCTACCATAACCCGGACCAAAGGCTCTGTACCTGACAATCTAAGCAAAACACGACCATCATCACCCAGCTCGTCCTCAACCGCTTCAATAGCCAATTTGATCTTGTCATCTTTAGTCGGATCAATTTTTCTCGACATAGTGACATTAATAAGACTTTGTGGAAATTTTGTCATACCCGATTTTAATTCATGCAGGCTTTTGCCCGATTCTTTCATCGCTGCCAATACCTGCAATGCCGAAATAGTGCCGTCACCCGTGCTGATACAGTCCAGACATATAATATGTCCTGACCCTTCTCCACCAAGAATGGAACCTGTCGATCGCAACATCTCCATTACATAGCGATCACCTACATTACTTCGATAGAACTCAACACCCTCTTCACGTAACGCTATCTCCATCCCCAGGTTACTCATTAACGTGCCAACCACTCCACCTTTTAATGGCCCGCGTCTGAGATGATCCTTGGCGATGATATACAATATCTCATCGCCATCAACAATCTCACCTTGTTCATCTACCATGATTAATCGATCGCCGTCACCATCCAGACCAATACCGACATCCGCACCATTACTCAATACTGCTTCGCGCATGCCTTCCGGTTTGGTTGAGCCCACTCCCTGATTAATATTCAAACCATTGGGTTCAACGCCAAGCGTAATCACTTCTGCGCCTATTTCATCCAGAACATTGGGAGCGACCTGGTAAGTGGCGCCGTGCGCGCAATCGACAACAACTTTCATGCC